>JADHUQ010000022.1 GCA_016784425.1 Candidatus Delongbacteria bacterium
GCATAAGACCGCTGAGTCAACCGCTGCAGTTTATAGCAGAGGTGGAGTACCCTGCCGACACCTGTCCTGAAGCGATGGTAGTCCTTTCCGATGAAAATTCTCTCTGGGGGGCTGACCTGTATTTCTACTATACAACCTGTCCCAGGTGTGCCAGAGAGCAGGGGAAAAGATGAAAACCGGTCAGCTCTTACAACAATGCAACTCGTACCTGAAACTGTTCTGTGAAGAGATATCTGAACGATCCGTGGGCAGTGAGGGCAACCGGAGGGCTACCCGCTTTTTTGAACAGGAGATCTCTTCCTGCGGCTGGCAGACAGAGACAGAGGAATTTGACGCGATCGACTGGGAAGATGGCGGCGCGCAGCTTGTGGCTGGTGATGAGAGTTTTACGGTTCAAGTGAGTCCCTACTCACTGGGTTGCAAGGTTGAGGCTCCACTGCTGGCAGCGGCCAGCCGGGCGGAATTGGAACGGCTATCAACAACCGGGAAGATACTGTTACTCTATGGCCCCATCACCAGAGAGCAACTCATGCCGAAGAATTTCCTGTTCTACAACCCCAGGGAACATCAGCAGATCATCGCCCTGCTGGAGCAGAGTGGACCGGCGGCGATCATCTGTGCCACCGGGCGTAACGCGGCTCTCGCCGGTGGGGTTTATCCGTTCCCCCTGATTGAGGATGGAGATTTTGATATTCCGTCGGTCTTTATGACGGAGGATGAAGGGAAGCGGCTCCTGCCCCGGGCGGGAAGTACGGTCGCGCTGCAGTCGCAGTCTCGACGTATCCCCGGAAAAAGTTACAATGTTATCGCCAGAAAAGGGGAGCCATCAAACCAGCGTATTGTCATCACCGCCCATATCGATGCGAAGAAAGGTACCCCCGGTGCAATTGACAACGCTACCGGTGTCATAGTGCTGCTGTTGCTGGCCCGGCTGCTGGCAGATTACAGCGGAGACAGACAGCTTGAAATAGTGGCCCTGAACGGTGAAGACTACTATGCGGTTCCCGGACAGATGCTCTACCTCAGGCATAACCAGGATCATTTCGCTGAGATTATACTGAATATCAATATCGATGGTGCCGGGTATCTGGAAGGTAACTCGGCCTTTTCCTTTTACGGTTTACCTGGAGATATCAGAGAGCATACCGCTGAGGTAATGAACAGATTCGTGGGAATTGTGGAAGGGGTGCAATGGCAACAGGGGGACCATAGCATATTCACCCAGAATGGCTGTCCTGCCATCGCCGTCTCTTCGGAGTGGTTTACGGACAATATTGCCGAGCAGGAAAACACCCATACTTCCGCTGATAACAGTGCGATTGTTGACTCTAGCAAGGTTGTGGAAATTGCTGAAGCGCTGAATCTGCTCATCAGGAAATTAACACAATAATGCCAAAGCGGATTATCTTGGTTATGACGCTGTGCACCGGACGGCAGTGAATTCTTTATGTAAAATCTACCTGCTTCGAGGATATCATGATTTGTCCCCTGTGTAAAAAGCCGATGATCATCCTGGAAGATGACAATATCGAAATTGATTACTGTACCTCCTGTGAAGGTATCTGGCTGGATGCCAACGAGCTGGAGCTGCTCTTCGCTGATGAAACCGCCTACAATAAAGTAATCGCTGCTGGTGAAGTTCTGGAAAAATCCAGTGAACGAAAGCGCCGATGCCCCGGCTGCCGGAAAAAAATGATTAAAATCCAGGTAGGCGGCGAGCAGCAGATTACCTACGATGCCTGCCCGCAGGGTGAGGGGATCTGGCTCGACAAGGGAGAATTGGACGGTATCCTGAAGTTTGGTCTTCCCGAAAGGGAGGGCATGGAAATACAGAGATTTCTCGGCACAATGTTCCAGAGCCCTGACAGTAAGGTCTCTGACGAATCTCCGGAAAGGAGCGACCCATGACAACCGCCTTTTCTTTAATTTTACTCGCTGTCTTAGTTTTCGTCGTTGTCTTCGCCATCGGCCTTTACAACAATCTGGTCAGGTTTCGCAACCAGGTGAAAAACGCCTGGTCCCAGATAGATGTCCAGTTGAAGCGACGTCACGACCTCATTCCCAACCTGGTTGAAACAGCCAAAGGATATGTGAAGCACGAGCGGGAGACTCTGGATAGTGTGACAAGGGCACGAAATCTCGCCAGTGGTGCCCAGGGGGCGGCACAGGCCTCCGAGGCGGAGTCACAGCTCAGTGGTGCCCTGGGGCAGTTTTTCCTCGTCGTGGAGAACTACCCCGATTTGAAGGCGAACCAGAATTTCCTGGCGCTCCAGGAGGAGTTGACCTCGACGGAAAACAAAATCGGTTTTGCCAGGCAGTTTTACAACGACCAGGTCCTGGGGCTCAACAACCGGATTCAGATGTTTCCGAGCAGCATCCTGGCCGGCATGTTCAACTTCAGGGAGGAAGAATTCTTCGAGATCGAAAGTGCGGTCGAGCGGGAGACACCTGAAGTGAAGTTTTAGCTGACATGTGGGAACAGATTCGCGCCAATAAAAGAAACAGCTTCCTGCTGCTCTTCTTCATGGCCCTGCTGCTGGCAGGGCTGGGTTACGCCATTGCGGAAGTGTATGCGCCCGGTCATGGTGTCAGCGGCCTGGTCATCGCATTAACCCTCTGGGCTTTACTGGCGCTTATGAGTCTGTTCGGCGGCAGCAATATTCTGCTGCTGGTGAGTCACGCCCGGCAGGTCAGCCGGACTGATGCGCCCCAGCTGTTCAATGTCGTTGAAGAGATGGCTATCGCCTCCGGTCAGCCGTTACCGAAGATCTATGTGATCGACTCGGAGGCCCCCAACGCTTTTGCCGCCGGTCGTAAACCGGAGAATTCCCTCGTTGCCGTAACCTCGGGTCTGCTCAAGAAATTGAACCGGGACGAGCTCCAGGGTGTAATTGCCCACGAAATGGCCCATATCGCCAACCGCGATGTGATGTATGTTACTATCGCCGGTATCCTGGTCGGCTCTGTGGTTCTGATATCCCAGATCTTCCTCAGGACCTTTATTTTTTCCGGGGGGGGTGGGCGCCGCTCCAGCAACAAATCCGGTGGTTCGGCCCAGGGGGTTTTTCTCATCCTCGCCCTGGTGCTGTCAATCCTGGGACCGATCTTCGCCAGGCTCCTCTATTTTGCCCTTTCCAGAGAAAGGGAATATCTGGCTGACGCCAATGGTGCCCAGTTTACCCGCTACCCGGAAGGGCTCGCCTCAGCTCTGGAGAAGATCTCGAACGACACAGCCCCCCTGGAGGCGGCCAACAGCGTCACCGCACCGATGTACATTATCAATCCTCTGAAAAAAGCAGGGCGGGCAGCGCAAAACCTCTCCAGCACCCATCCCCCCATTCAGACCCGGATTCGTATTCTGAGAAGCATGGCGGGTGGTGCATCCCTGCAGAATTATAACCAGGCCTGGCGGCAGGTTCTGGGCGACAAAGGGAACCTGATTCCCCCCGGCACCCTTAATTCCAGCCAGCCGGTTGATCTCCGTAAAACATCTACCATGGAACCGGATCAGGCGACAGCCAGGCGGCAGCAGGTGCAGGGTGTCAATGACCTCGTCGAGAAAATCAACAGGTACACTTTCCTGGCCTGTGCCTGCGGTCTGAAACTGAAAATCCCACCCGCTGTCAAAGAGAAGCAGCTCACCTGTCCCCGCTGTGGACGCCTGAATGAGCTCCCGGTAGCCGAACTTGCAGCCCTGGGTGCTATGGCTTCAAAACTGGGGGGAACCGGAAAAGGGACGCCGGGACCCGACCGACCACCAGCTGAGGATAGCCTGCGATTCGTGAGGAAGGAGAAAGGCTGGACCTCCTTCCAGTGTCGTTGTAACAACACCATCAGCCTGTCGCCAGCCTTTTCTGCCGACAAGACTACCTGTCGCAAATGCAAACGGACCATCGAGATAGTAAATTCATAAGTGGTTAATCGGCTGGAGCGGTGACTGGGAAAACAGTTGATATACTGGCCGGGAATATCAAACATCCATAATCCGATTCTGCAGTTCTTCCCGCAAAGATCACCGACTCAGTGTTCAGGCAAAAAAACAATTTTGAATAAAATCAGTAACGCTTTCATGGCGTTCAGTCAGGCAGCACCAGAGCATGCTCGGGCCTGGCAGGGAGGAGATCATCCATGCAGTACTGGTTGGCCTGCCGCCGGCCGGTCACAAAGTCACACAGGTTTTACCAGCCATTATTGAGGCCTGCGACTCTGACTGAAATATCTGCGGAGGTGCTCCTGGCAGCTGCTCACCCATGAGATGGCTCACCGGCTCCACATCAGAATTCTGCATGGGGATGAAGATGCCATGGGTCCGATCTGCTCTTCGATGGTTTTGCCATCCTGGCTGCCGGACAATTTGCCTTGGTAGAATTACCTGGCAGGTTGTGGATGAACTGGAAAGAGGGAACTACTGGAAGTATAGCGCAGTTATGAGTTACTTTTTGAAACGAATTTCCCTCCCGGAGTTGGTAAAGCGGGCTGGAGCTGGGAATTTCCAGGAATGGCTGCAGCTGCAATCGGGATGAAAATTTTACCCGGGCAGCCGACTTCACCACAACCTGGTGACTGTTGGTGGATTCAGCGAGGGAGTAGATGTGGATTACGACCAGGAGATAGTCAATGACCAGTGATCCGGAAAAATCTGAGCTGAGAGGTGCAATACGGGACCGGTTTAAAAAGATAGCTAACTCCGCTGTGGGATTGAGCAGTGATACCGGCGGTTCTGAGCGTGCACGCACCTTCCAGTACGAAGAGATCATTATAGAGAGCGCCCCGCCCGAACTGTTCAACACCTTCTGCGGTGTTGGGAATCCCTTTGCTCCCGGCGCTATCGAGGCGGGCGAGGTGGTGCTGGATGTAGGTTGCGGATCCGGCCTGGACCTGTTCGTCGCCAGTCGCAAGGTTGGATCAACCGGCCGGGTTTTTGGCATAGACCTTACCCCGGAGATGGTGGCTCTTGCCACTGAAAATGTCCAACGCAGCGGTCTGGAGAATGTCGAGGTGCGTTTGGGCAGCTCGGAGGCGCTCCCTTTCGAGGATAACAAGTTCCAGGTGGCAATATCAAACGGGTTGTTCAACCTGTCTCCCGAAAAGAGAGAATCGTTCATGGAGCTGTGGCGTGTGCTCAAACCGGGTGGTCGATTGCAGTTCTCCGACATTATCCACATTGCTGACCCTCAAGGGGAAACCGCCGGCGGTACGGAAGCGTGGTCCAGTTGAATCAGCGGGGCGATCTCCGTGAGGGATCTGCTGGAGCTGCTGCAGGAAGTGGGATTTGTCGATGTCGAATGTCTCGGTGAAACCGGTTATGAAACCTCCCCCACCACACGTGGGGCCACTTTCAGTGCGCGGAAACCGTTATAGAGCTGGTTGAGCGACAGCGCACAGTTGCATTTGAACTGCAGCATCCGGTGAGTTCCAGTGTTCAAGGTACGGTGACGCATTGTTTGGATCAGTTAGATGATTTACGCCATCCCTTTTAGAATTGCCTCAACAGAAATTGACTGGAGGAAAGATGATTACCTTCGATCTTAATTGGATTGCCATCGGTCTCTGCGTGGTCGCAAACATGGTTATTGGTGCCTTGTGGTTCGGCCCGCTGTTCGGCAGGCGCTGGATGAAAGAACTGGACCTGAAGAAGGAGTTTATCGAAAGCGGTCAAATGTGGAAGTCATATGTGATCGCAGTTGTCAACTCGGTGCTGATGGCGTTTGTACTGGCGCAGGTGATTGTCTGGACCGGGGTGACCGGTATTACAGGGGGATTGCTGTTGGGTTTGCTGATGTGGGCAGGATTTACAGGATTTGCCTTCGCGGTTAATCACGCCTTTGAAGGGCGATCCGCTCAACTCTGGTTTATAAATTCCGGTATGTACCTGGTGGGTCTGCTGGCAATGGGTGTCATTCTGACTGTTGTCTGAGAGTGCAGGTCGCAGTGCTCCGGCATACGACGCTTTTCGAAAGCTGCGGGAGTAGCAGGCTGATCGATCAAGCGGATATATAGTGTTCAACGATGAACTGGTGACCTGACGACAGTTCAACCGGGGTCTGGATATTCGCTGCTCGGATTATCCAGTGAGAAAGGATTTGAGATGCCATCCAGACAGTTCACACAGGTTTCCAGGCTCAACAGGAGAGTGGGTAATGGAGTACAGGATTGAGCGGGACCCCCTGGGCGAAGTCAAGGTTCCCGCCGCGAGTTATTGGGGCGCGCAGACCGAACGCAGCCGTAAGAATTTTCGCATCGGGCCAGCGGCCAGCATGCCGCTTGAGATCATCCATGCATTTGCCTGCCTGAAGCAGGCCGCCGCCCTCACCAACTGCGACCTTGGCGTACTGTCGCGGGAGCGGGCTGACCTGATCGCCCGGGTTTGTGCTGAGATAATGGCCGGAAAGCTGGACGAGCAGTTCCCGCTGGTAATCTGGCAGACCGGCAGTGGCACCCAGAGCAATATGAATGTCAATGAGGTGATCGCCAACCGCGCCCAGCTGTTGAGCGGTGGCAGTCTCAGTGATTCACAGAAGGTGCTCGATCCACATGACGACGTCAACCGGAGCCAGAGCAGTAACGACGCTTTTCCCACCGCGATGCATATCGCCACCGCCAGGCTCACCCGGGAGGTAACCCTGCCAGGTGTAAGACAGCTGCGTGATACGCTCCACCAGAAGTCTCGGGACTTCAGCCAGGTTGTCAAGATCGGTCGCACCCACCTGATGGACGCTACCCCGATTACGCTGGGTCAGGTGTTCAGCGGGTATACAACGCAATTGGACAACGGCTTGCGAGCGGTAAACAACGCCCTGGAGCCGGTGTATGAACTGGCGCTGGGTGGTACTGCTGTCGGCACCGGTCTCAATGCCCCTCCCGGTTATGCGGTGGCGGTGGCACAAAAAATTGCCGAATCTACCGGCATACCGTTTCGCACTGCACCAAACAAGTTCGAGGCGCTCGCAGCACACGATGCCCTCGTGGAGCTGAGCGGCGCCTTCCGTCGCCTGGCAGTCAGCCTGATGAAGATCGGAAACGATATCCGCCTGCTCAGCAGTGGCCCCCGCAGCGGTATCGGCGAACTTATTATCCCGACCAACGAACCGGGATCGAGCATTATGCCGGGCAAGGTGAACCCCACCCAGGCGGAAGCGCTTACCATGGTGGCAGCCCAGGTGATGGGTAACGACGTGACGATCGGGATAGCTGGCAGTAACGGCCATTTTGAACTCAACGTTTTCAAGCCTCTGATCGCTGCCAACCTGTTGCAAAGCGCGCGTCTGATCGGCGACGCCTGTGTGAGCTTCAGTGACAATTGCGCAGCGGGTATCGAACCCAACCTGGCTGTGATCAAACACAACCTGGAGAATTCGCTGATGCTGGTCACCGCTCTCTGTCCACACATCGGGTACAGCAAAGCTGCCGCGATCGCCCAGAAAGCTCATCAGGACAATACAACTTTAAAGGAGGCCGCACTGGCACACGGTCTGGTCACTGCCGAAGAGTTTGACCGCTGGGTGGATCCCTCCAGGATGGTGGGAGAGGAGTAGGGTATTTACCTGTCGTCAGCAGCACACTCCGGATTGGCGTAACAAGCGGCTTTAAGCTGACGAGGAGATCCGGTTCTGGCCATCACTCAGGAGTATTTACAGTCAGGTGAACTCGTGATACAATTGGGGTTGATATGAACTCTGTAATACAAGCAGTGCCAGCAACAATAGCTTGCTCGTTTCAGAACTTGAACATAGACATTTAATTGAAAGGAAAAGTTATGGCTCAAATTACCCTGAAGGGATCACCAATTGAGACGGCCGGTATACTGCCGGCGATCGGCACCAGAGCTCCCGATTTCAGACTGGTCAAGAGCGATCTTTCCGAGAGTAGCCTGGCTGATTACACCGGCAAAAATGTTGTCCTCAACATCTTCCCCAGTCTCGACACGGCTGTCTGCGCAACCTCTGTACGACGGTTCAACAGTGACGCGGGACAACGGGAGAACACGGTCGTCCTCTGTATCAGTGCCGATCTCCCCTTTGCCCACGGTCGTTTCTGCGAGGTAGAGGGGCTGGAAAACGTGGTCACTTTGTCAACCTTCCGGGATCATGATTTCGGCAAAAGTTACGGTGTACTCATAACCACAGGTCCCCTGCAGGGAGTGATGTCGCGGGCGGTGGTGGTACTGGGCAGCGACGGTATCGTCAAGTACACCGAGCAGGTTCCGGAGATTACCCAGGAGCCGGATTACGCTGCTGCTCTGACCGCGCTGGGATAGAACCGCCAGCGACAAATCACTCTTTTCCAGCCGACGTTCTGCTTCCGCCGGGGGGGGCAGGCTGTCTTCAAGGAGGGACAGGCGATGAAAGTACTGGTCACAGGAGCGTCAGGACTAATCGGAACGGCTTTAATCGCCTCACTGAATGCCGATGGGCAGGAGGCAATCCCGTTGCGGCGCCAGCGGCTGGAGGCAGCTACACCGGTGTGGGACCCGGAGCAGGGTATCATCAATCTGGGAGGCGTCAGCGATATCACTGCAGTCGTTCACCTGGCCGGTGAGAATATCGCCCGGGGTCGCTGGAGCCGGCGCCAGAAAACACGCATTCTCAACAGCCGTATCCGGGGTACCGGGCTGCTGGCGGATTATTGTGCCGGACTGGATCATAAACCGGATGTCATCCTGTCAGCCTCGGCTGTAGGATTCTACGGAGATCGCGGTGAAGCTTCTCTCACTGAAACCAGCTCCAGCGGGGAGGGCTTTCTACCGGAAGTGTGCCGGCAATGGGAAGGAGCAACCGCCACAGCTGCCGCGGCTGGAATCCGTGTTGTCAATCTGCGACTGGGAGCAGTTTTGAGTACCTCGGATGGTGTTCTGAAGCAGATGCTGCTCCCATTCAGGATGGGTCTTGGTGGTACCATCGGCAGTGGCCGACAGTATATGAGCTGGGTCCATATCGACGATGTAGTGGCAATGATCAGGTTTATAATTGACCATGATTCACTGCGGGGCCCGGTCAATCTTGTTGCGCCACAGGCGGTCAGCAATCGCCGGTTTATCCAGACCCTCGGCAGGCTGTTACGGCGACCAACCCTGCTGCGGTTACCGGCGTGGGCAGTTCGTCTGGCCTTTGGTGAGATGGGGACAGCACTGTTACTGGCCAGTACCCGGGCGTTACCAGGGAAGCTGTGTGACAGCGGTTACCGGTTTCTTCATCCTGAGCTCGACGCAGCACTGACACAGCTGCTGAAACCGGTGTCTACTCAGTCGTCAACTTGAGTAAGCACCAGAGCATAAGAGGTGGCAGTTTACACTTTGAATTGGAGAACCGCCTCTCTTGTTAACAGCAGTGTGTTGGTCATTACAGATCTGCAGTTGGCGGTAGTACGGTTATCCCCGATACTCCATTTAACCGGTTTGTTGATGTATTACAACTCGAAAACGGAGGGTCTGATGAAATTACTGATCGTCTACTATTCGATGTATGGACATGTCCTCAAGTTGGCTGAAGCGGCCGCTGCGGGGGCGCGCACAGTCGAAGAGGCAGATGTTAGCCTCCGCCGGGTTCCGGAAACCCTTCCGGAAGAAACTCTGGCGATGATGGGCGCGGTTGAAGCCCAGCAACAGCAGATCGAGGTGCCAGTCTGTACTGTGGAAGAGCTCGGTGAAGCCGACGCTGTCATCTTTGGAACACCAACCCGGTTTGGCAACATGTGTGGCCAGATGAGACAGTTTCTTGATTCTACCGGGCAGCTGTGGATGAAGGGAGCCCTGGTCGGCAAAGTCGGCAGCGTTATCACCAGCGCCAACAGTCAGCATGGTGGTCAGGAGTCGACTATTCTGACATTCCATATCACACTGTTACATCACGGTATGGTGATTGTCGGGCTGCCTTATTCTTTTCAGGGACAGATGCAGACCGACCAGGTAAATGGTGGTTCCCCCTACGGCGCTTCGACTGTGGCCGGTGGTGATGGCAGTCGCCTCCCCAGTGAGAATGAACTCGCCGGTGCACATTTCCAGGGAGAGCATGTTGCCAGAATCGCCGCCAGACTCAGCAGCTGACAGGCTGTGGAGCGACATTACTACCACCACTGAAGCTGTACTGTCCACGCACCCAGTGGAATATGCGTGTTTTCATAGATTTGCTGGAACGATTTTCAACAGGGAGGCTCTAAATAATGCAGGATTCGAATGGACTTTTCAGAGCGTACTTTTTCGACTCTTCCGGAAAGGGCAGCACGGTCGGTTGGCCTGAATTAAGAAAGTGGCAAGCTGATCAAGGGCTGCTCTGGGTAGACCTGGATCGTCTGGCTCCGCAGACCAGATCCTGGCTCGAAAACGAATCTGGTCTGGATCCGATAATCTGTGAAGCACTGCTCACCGAGGAGACACGACCCCGCAGTCTGACGACAGGTGACAACCTGCTGGTGATCCTCAGGGGTGTCAATCTCAATCCGGGAGCTGATCCCGAAGATATGGTCTCGGTGCGGCTCTGGACGGATGGCCACCGGGTGATCACTGTTCGTAGTCAACGGATGCTGGCCATTGAGGATATCAGCGAGCAGTTGGCAGCGGGTGATGGGCCCACCTCCATTGGTGAGTTTGTAGCTGCACTGGCCGGTCGCCTGGTAGAACGGATGCGTCCGGTGGTGGATTCCATCCAGGACGAACTCGACGCGCTCGAAGAGGATCTGCTGGAAGGGAAGAATAAAGAGGTCCGCAGCAAGCTGAGCGGTTTGCGCCGTATGTCTGTCATCCTGCGCCGCTATCTGGCACCACAGCGTGATGTGATCTCGCGTCTTTCCCTTGATTCTCCCAGGTGGTGTGCTGATCTGCACAAAGCACAACTGCGTGAATCGGCAGACCGGATAACCCGTTATGTTGAAGATCTTGACGCAAGCAGGGAGCGGGCCGCTGTGACCCAGGAGGAGCTGATAGCACGCACCCAGGATCGCATGAACCAGAATATGTATGTGCTGTCACTGGTGGCAGCCATCTTTCTGCCGCTGGGCTTTGTGACCGGGCTGCTGGGGATCAACGTCGGCGGGATTCCCGGCACCGAATCTCCGCTGGGTTTTCTGGTGGTCTGTCTGATTATGGGTGTCATCGTCGCTGTGGAGCTGGTGCTGCTCTTCGTCCGGAAATGGTTCTGAGTAGCCAGGTTTTCTCACAGCGAGACTGCTCTAAGTTTACCCAACTGTTTATGAGCCAGGAGGAAAATTGGACTCAACCCGCCGTGTGAAAAAAGTACTCAGAAGCGTCCCCACAATTG
Organism: Candidatus Delongbacteria bacterium; assembly: GCA_016784425.1. Lineage (GTDB taxonomy): Bacteria > CAIWAD01 > CAIWAD01 > BS150m-G50 > BS150m-G50 > BS150m-G50. The sequence goes on from JADHUQ010000022.1 coordinate 11,253, forward strand.
AGGGGGCTGGAGTCCATCTGAAAAGAGCATTTGGTTATCATCAATTGCCGGAACTCGATCCATTTTTGCTGCTCGATGATTTCGGTTCCAGTGATCCGGCTGACTACCTGAAAGGTTTTCCCTGGCACCCGCATCGCGGAATCGAAACGATAACCTACCTGTTACGGGGAACCGTGGAGCATGGTGACAGCCTGGGAAACGAGGGTATCATCACGGCCGGTGATGTGCAATGGATGACAGCCGGCAGTGGTATTATCCATCAGGAGATGCCGCTGGGTGGAGAAGATGGGGTGATGCGGGGAACCCAGCTGTGGGCGAATCTTCCCGCAACGCACAAAATGATGACACCCCGTTATCGCGACATCACCGGTGATCAGATACCTGTAGTGGAATTGGAGCAGGGGATGAAGATCAGGGTGATTGCGGGAGTAGTCAACGGAACCCGGGGACCGGTACAGGATATCATTATTGATCCTCAATATCTGGACATCACACTTCCAGCCGGAAAAAAATTCTCCCATCCGGTAGAGGCAGGTTATACTGTTTTCTGTTATATCCTGTCCGGCAGCGGTTGTTTTGAACCAGCTGGATCTCCCCCGAGCGATAGATCAGCAGCACCGGCCAGTATTGATGACACTGCGGAGGATCTGGTGGATTCCGGGTGTCTGGTTATTTTCGCTGACGGCAACCAGGTGGAGATTTCCGCCGCTGATGCAGGTATACGGTTGCTCCTGATTTCCGGGAAACCGCTGGGGGAACCGGTTGCCTGGCGGGGACCAATCGTCATGAATACCCAGGCGGAGTTGAGGATTGCCTTTGAGGAATTTCAGAATGGAACCTTCATCAAACATCAGACAACCGGGAGGTGATCATGTATTACATTGTTGATACCGAGAAATCGTTTGAGCAGGCGGCTGCAGACCTGGAAGAAGCTGTAGCGTTGCATAAATTCGGAGTGCTGCATATACATGATCTGGGAGCCACCCTGCGGAGTAAGGGGGTTGAGTTCGATGAGCAATGCAGGATCTTTGAAGTCTGTAATCCTGTCATGGCTGCCAGAGTAATGTCCGCAGACATGCGCCTCAACATGGCATTGCCCTGTCGTATCTCTGTGTATACCGATAAGAGTCAAACCAGGATCGGCCTGATCAAGCCGGAACAGATGCTGGCGATGCTCTCACAGGACCCGGAGCTGGTAAAAACCGCCGGGGAAGTTGAGGCAGAGACCATCAAGATTATCGATGACGCCAGATAGCAGAGCCATCCCTGCCCGTCTGAAAGGTATCACAGCACCTCCCGGTCATAAAGTCAACTGTGTCTGTGGTAGTGGTGTTCATCACCCTTGTCAGACAGCGGTGCGCTGGCGGTGGTGGCTGAATCAGGCAGGTTACGTCAGGGGACAATCACTTGATTCACCGGGAGATAATAAGTTGAAAAAACCAGGTTGCCAACTTGCAGTATTACTCGCTTTGCTGCTCTGCGGAACTACACTTCGAGCAGAGGGAGTGAACCGCTTTCAACTTGAATCGACAGCTGTGCAATGTCTCTATGACATTGAGGTGGTGGTTCCAACCGCCCCACCGGCGGACGCAACGAACTATCCCGTTGCCTACTGTATGGACTGGTTCATGCTGGCGGATTATCTCAAAGCTCTGCCACGGTTGCTGGCACTGGGCCATCTGACGGAACCTTATATCCTCGTCGGTATCACACAGGGGGTGACAAGTGCGGACTGGGCAGCGATGAGAACGAGAGATTACACCCCTGCCTACCCGACCGACGAATATTCCATCAGCACCATTTACGCCCCCGCCCTGGAAAGCTGCGGTGGTGCAGGGAGATTTACCGCTTTTCTCAAATCTGAACTCATCCCCCTTATCGAAGCGGAGTATCCCGCCGATTCCACCCGAAGATGTTTTGTCGGCTATTCTTTCGGTGGTCTCTACGGGGTTCATCTCCTGACTGAAGAGCCGGAGCTATTTCAGGATTATCTGCTGGGCAGCTCTTCACTGTGGTTCAACGATTATTACCTGGCCGCCGCACTGGAGGAGTTGACGGCAGAGCGCCTGGCTGTGATCGGGAGAGTCTATCTGAGCGTGGGTGAGGAGGAGTCCTGGGAGATGCTGAAGAGCTATGATATCCTGAGATCCGCCTTCCAGCAGACCGGTTTTGAGGCCCCCAGGTTAAAAGTGGAGATCATCCCCGATGCCGGTCATGTCGGAGCTATGCCGATATCGCTTTACAACGGATTTCGCTTCCTGTTTCAGAGCGAATGATAAGACTGTCGTCAAAACTATCAGACACAGCCCGATCTGCCGTGGGGTGTCAGCGGTGCTGTTACGCTTCAGCAGGAATGTTACAGCCCTGCTCCTGCAGTCGATATCGACAAAGAGAAAATTCTCAACCAGGTTGACACGCCACCCAATATCAGATGTCATCGGGTGGGTCGTAGAAGGGGTGAGGAATGACAAAGCTGGCTGAATTCATCACCACAGGATCACCCTGCCTGCTGGATGGCGCCATGGGCACCCAACTCGCTCTGGCCGGTCTGGAGATGGGGGGGCAAAACTGTATCACAAATCCCGCACAAGTGCTGGCTATCCATCAACAGTATGCCGGGGTGGGCTGTGATATTCATCTCACCAACACCCTCACCATGAACAGGATCTATCTGGAGACGCATGCGATCGGGGTGGATGTGGCGGAGGTAAACCTGGCCGCTGCCAGGATCGCCAGGAGTGCTCTGCTGCCCGGGCAGTTTCTGCTGGGCGACATCGGTTCCACCGGAGAGTTGCTCGAACCCTACGGTGATCAAACCACAGAGCAACTCTACGCTACTTTTAAGGAACAGGCGGAACTACTCTATAGCGGTGCGGTGGATGGATTTCTTATCGAAACCATGATCGATTTGCGCGAGGCTCTCTGCGCCTTGCGAGCCTGTCGCGCGGTAACCCCTTTGCCTGTCCTGGTCACACTCTCCTTCCAGACTTCTGCTGCGGGGGGGCGGACTGTGATGGGCGATTCAACGGCAGAGATGGCCGTTGAGCTGGCAAGAGCAGGTGCTGCAGCTATCGGTGCCAACTGCAGCGATCTCGATTTTGCAGAAACCGCCCAGATTCTGGACATCATGCGCAACCAGGTGGACCTGCCGTTGATAGCGCAACCCAATGCCGGCAAGCCGCGGATTCAGGATGGACGGCTCGTTTACGATTTGACACCGGCAGCCTTTGCCGCAGGAATCAAACTTTGCCTTACGGCGGGGGCAACCCTGGTGGGTGGTTGTTGTGGCACTACCCCGGAACACATCCGCCATGTTGCAGAATTACTCAAAGCGGACAGCAGGCCTGACCAGCGATCTTTCGTCTGACACCCCCCTTCTGGCAATCTGCTTCCAGAATCAGGACAAAATCCGGCGCTGAATATATCATGAACGAGTACTGGATTCCCAGGCATCAGGGATTTCGATCTGGCGCTTGCTGGTCCTGCCCTGTTTGATCCCAAAATTGTGCTTCCCGCTTGCTGACCGGTCGTTTTGAACATCCGGAACATCGGAAGTACTGGCCGCTGATGCTCAACAGACTCCTTGAAGGATTTCGGGAAAGATTTGATATCACCCATCAGGACAGGGAGCTGCTCTTCCGCTGCTCTGTTTTATAGAGTATTTTTTTATCGGATTCAGCCTGCGTCGTGGAGAAATTGATAAAACGATGTTTAACCAGCGGATCCTTTTCTGGCTCCAGGACATCAGGGATTGATCATGCAGGCATTGGAATAACGGTATAAGGTGGATCAAACCTGCCAGTGACAGATGCCCGCCGGGTGAAGATCCACCCGATTCTGACAAGGAGGTCTTATGACGACAGCAGGGAACCACTCCCGTATTCAGGGATTGTCCTGTTTGATTGGCAATACACCGCTGCTCGGTATCGAGTACCTGTATGGCGGGAAGAAACGCACCATCTATGCCAAAGCTGAACATCTGAACCTGACCGGCAGCATCAAGGATCGGATGGCATTCCATATCCTGGAGCAGGGTTATGCCAGGGGTAATCTGCAACCGGGAAAGCTGGTTATCGAAGCTACCAGTGGAAACACCGGTATCGCCTTCGCATCTATCGGCCGGGCACTCGGTCATCCGGTTACCATCTTTATGCCGAGCTGGATGAGTGAGGAAAGGATCAACCTTATCCGCTGTCTGGGCGCTGAAATTGTCCTGGTGAGCAGGGAAGGGGGCGGTTTCCTTGGCAGTATCAGCCGTGCGGAAGAACTGGCCGAGACTACCGAGGATGCCTTTCTGCCGCGCCAGTTCTCCAACGAGGACAATGTGGAAGCCCATTACCGGACGACCGGGCCTGAAATCTGGTGGCAGTTGAGATTCAGAGCGCTTTGCCCGGACGCCTTTGTTGCCGGTGTCGGCACCGGCGGCACCATCATGGGGGCGGGACGATTTCTCAAGGAGAAGTATCCTGCCATCAGACTCCACCCGCTCGAGCCCTCCAACTCGCCGACATTATCGACCGGTCATAAGGTGGGAAAACATCGTATCGAGGGGATATCGGATGAGTTCATCCCTTCAATCCTCAACCTGGGTGGTCTGGACGAAGTGATAAGTGTTGATGACGGTGATGCTATTCTGATGGCACAAAAGCTGGCCGAAGAGCTGGGTATGGGGGTTGGCATCTCGTCGGGGGCCAACTTTCTGGGGGCAGTGAAGGTGCAGGAGGAGCTGGGTCAGGATGCGGTGGTAGTTACGGTTTTTCCTGATGACAACAAGAAGTATCTCAGTACAGATCTCCTGCGGGAGGAACCGGTCAAAAAGGGATTCCTGGCTCCGCATATCAAGCTGCAAAGTGTTCGTGCCTTCAAGCGGGTCTGTTACACCTGTTGTGATCCCGAGGAGTGTACAGAGGCAGCAGCCGTAGATGACACAGAACTTGGCTCACTGCCCAACTGTGCCAGAAGGGGCTGAACCGGATCATCGGGCTGTCTGACACTGCAGAAAGCCTGTACCTGGCTGCGTCGCAAAAAGGTCTTTTTACAATGAGGAGGAGTCAATTCATGTCTGTCACAAAACGATATTTCCTTGGCAGCCTCCTGTTCTTAGGTCTCGTAATCCCAACCAGCGCTGCTGTGTACTTCCAGGTTACCCTCCTGGCTCCTGACCTCCTGATGCTGAGTACCGACCAGGGCAGCTATTGCAACAACTCGCTGCTCTTCAGCGGGGTGGAGGGGATGCTGCTGGTCGACACCCACAGCGGCTCCGATGGTGATGCCCTCAAAGAATTTGTGGATAGTCTGGGATTCGGTGCCCCGCGGTACATCATCAATACCCACCGGCATGAGGAACACATCGGGGGTAACGCTCTTTTTGGTCCCGATCCGATCATCATCGCCCACCATCTTTTCCCCGACAAACTGCGCAGCGGGACTTTCCTGTTCAGCGAGTATCCTTCAATTGCTTTTCCCGATATCACCCTGGCAGACTCGCTCGAACTCTTCTTCAACGGCGAGCTCATCCGCCTGGTCAATATCAGCGGCAGCCACGACGACAACGAGATCATGGTACACTTTACCAGCCGTGGAATCGCCCACATCAGTTCTGTAGTCAACGGTTTCAACTTCCCTTCCATTGATAAAGATGGCGACCTGTTCCAGTTCGAACCACAGGTTCGGCGACTGATGCAACTGCTGCCGCAGGATGTGCGTCTGGTTTCCGGGCACAATGGCCGCGGGAACGGTTTTGAGTTCCTCGGCAGCTGGGACCAACTGGCTCCCTATGCGGAGATGATGAAAACCACCGTGGAGATAGTCCGACAGGAACTTGCCGAAGGGAGGACACTCGAGGAGATGCAGAACGCCGGAGTGTTGAATGGCTTTAAGCAGTACGCCGGCAGTTATGTTGGTACTGATGACTGGTTGCTCTACCTGGTGGACGCCCTGACAGTGCCCGGAGCAACCAGCGAAGATATCTGCATACCTCTGTTTGAGGCCTGGAAACAGGAGGGCGCCCAGGCTGCGGTGGATTGTTATCGCCGGCTGGTAGATGAGCAGGAGGAGAAATACGACTTTCATGAGACAACCCTGCTCAGTATCGGCGCCAAACTTTACACCCGCGGTCTTTACGCTGACGCAATTGTATTTCTACTCGGTTGCGCGGAGAGATACCCGGAGGGGGATTATACTTACTACACCCATTATCTGATCGCCAGGGGATTCCAGAAGCTCGATCGCCTCGAGGAAGCGGTCACCCAATGTCGGGAATCTCTACGGCTCAAACCTGAATTCGAGGATGCAGCCGGATTACTCAAAGAGTTGTCAGCGGTGGAGACAGGACAGTAGTACTACTTACTGAAAAGGTTATACGGGGAGGAATGATGGAGCCACCGACAGCTAAAACAATCGTGCTGGATCTGGCGGCGGAAGGGTACCTGCACCTGCTGGGTGGCCCTCCGGACACAGTGACCATGCGCTCCGGTCTGGTTGTACTGGATCCCGGCAGGTCGGTTGGCGCCCACAGCACCGAGAGCAATGAAGAGGTACTGGTGGTTTTTGAGGGGGTGGGAGAGCTGATCATCAGCGATGGCGCTGCGCTGAACCTCAAAGGGGGAATGATCGCCTACTGCCCCCCACGGACGGAGCATGATGTGCTCAATGTCGGCAAAGGCCCGCTGCGCTATCTGTATCTGGTGGCAAAGGCTGAGTAGCTTTTGAAGTCGTGGCTGATTCGCAAAGGCACGCCTCCCGCTTCCTGGTATAAACATGTTAACCGCTGCAGCTCTACCCGCGTGGGAAAGAACGCCCCGACTGTCACCGGTAGCGAGTCTGAAAGAGACAGGTATCCCACCGATTCAACCGTTCACACTGCGGAGCCCGGGGAAATGGAAAAACAAGGCTGGATTCTGCTGCTACTGCTGATCTTAACAGCCGGTGCCGTGGGGGGACCGGGTGAACAGGATCAATCCACAGCGATCCTCCAGGCAGCGCGGGCAGGGGATGCTCACGCCCAGGGAGTACTCGCCGGTGTGTACCGTCGTG
>JADHUQ010000023.1 GCA_016784425.1 Candidatus Delongbacteria bacterium
CCAGGTAGGGTCCGGTGACCCCGGTTACGATCAACCTCAGATGAGTAGGGAGGCAGTTCCGGCCGGAAATTACCAGGTTGTATAATCCTTCCTGCTCCAGCGCCGGTGAGAACTCGATCAGTGCGTTACCGGAGCTGTCGGTTCGGGTAGTGCCCTTGATCTCCTCATTAAGCATTACCACCGCTCTCAGACCTTCCACCGGGAAATCGTTCACATCAATCTGCAGCGGCAGTTCGGTCAGACCCACACTGACCACATTTTCATAGGTTACCTGGAGCTGAATGGGAGCCTGGAACCAGGGTTGCAGTGCCGGATCACCGAAGAGGTTCAAATCGTAATACACCCAGCGCATATGTCCATCGTTATTAGCCCGGACAACCAGATCTTCCCGGCTGTCCTGCAATGCTTCGCCGATAGTGCTGATCCCCTCCCCGAAGAGCGCATCGAAAAACTCCCGGTCAAACAGCTGGGAGGAGCCGCCGGTACCACCGGACTGGTACCAGCCATAACGGGAATTACCGATGAAAGCGGCGAAACCGGTGGACAGGTTGGTCATCAGCTCCATGATGCAGTCGTTGCTGTCAAAAGCCCCGGCGTGACAGCCCTGCGAGTAGCCGATGTGAAAATTGCGGGTAACACCGTCGGCGGTCAGGTTGGTGGTGGTGACATCAGCTGCATGTATCCGGAGCAGGAGGCCTGAGCCGGTGTGACCCAGGTGATTGACCAGATTGGCTCCCTGGGACAGTTGGCTGAACAGATTGGCGATGGTCCAACTCTCCTCGCGGTCGTAAAGCAGGTTGACATCCAGATTACCGGGCAGTCCCGCGGTTTCGATATTCCCTGAGGTGGAGCCAAAGCGGATTTCATCCTTGTAATCACCACCCCAGGTGGGAACGGTGTCAAGCTGCTCTCCGATCATCAGATAACGGGTCAGGTCCGCTGCGACGGGACTTCTCTGATAGTCCAACTGCTTGTTGACAAAGCTGGCTGCTTCAGCGACCGTGGATACGCTGGCCCGACCGACTGCCAGTTCAGTAAACCAGTCCTCTTCCTCAACCTCACCCCAGATACCATTCTGGTTCTCATCCCAGTTGCCATCCAGGCAGGCGAAATAGAGATCCGAGGGGAGGTTGTCATCATGTTCCCAGGTGTGAACAAAAAGGCTGCGATACGGAATCTGGTCGATATCCCCACCCAGCAACAGATAGCGAATGCCATGTTCCAGATACTCCGCCACCAGGAAATTGCGCAACCGCTCGGCATCATCCACCCCATCCCAGTTTGCGAGAATCTCCTCGATAGTGACGAGCTGCGAGGGCATGCCGAAACTGTTGCGCCAGTTCACCAGCTGCTGAAAATACAGCGACATCTCCTGGGAAGTGACAACCAGGTATTCATAACTCTCGGTGCGGCTGTCATTGCGACTGTACTCCTGGAGTGCCAGGGGATTGTCTACCAGGCTGGTGACCCGCGCCCGGGCGTTTATATCAGATGGGAAGCGACAGGCACCCGGTTCGAGCTCTACCTGTACGGTAACACTGTTATAGTAACTCAGCCGTCGGGTCGTCGGATCGTAGCGCACCGGGCAGGCATGGGTCAACAGGATAGCGTGTCCGGCAAGAAAGTGGGTGGCGAAAGCGTCATGTTCGCGGTGGGGAAGATCACCCGGTTGAGACCAACGTAAAGGATCACGTTCGGTAACGGTAGCTGCAGCAGCCAGGGAGAGGGGCCATTGCCGCTGAATCGGGTTGAGCTGGTGGATACCCAGTTCAATCCGCTCGCCGTACACGAGCGTAACATCCCGGGCGACAGATCCGGGCGGCAGGAGCAGTTTTATGGGTAATACCGGAACAGCCGGAGCACCAGGTTGACCGCTGATATACATTGAGCCGGCGATTACTTCACCGGCGGAATCGATTTCCGGTTGGGGGATTTCATAGCGCAGTTCAAGCGCCAGGGCTGACAGGTAGAGTAGCGCCAGAGACAGCGCCAGTAGAATTGATCGCATTAAGATTCCAGAATATCAGGGCCCAACATTCATAACTTTACGATACTTCGGCACAAGCTGTGACATGAACAGTGATATTTATGAGTTAGTCAACAAAATCCGGGCGGATTTATCAGAACACAGCAATCGGACCGGCAGGGCATTGTCTACTGCCAGGCTGAACATCTTTAACCGCACCCCACTGATCGGCGTTAAAAGCAGGGTATATCACCGCACAGGGGCTATTAAAGCGGTCGATTCAGGGAGTCCTGGTTGAGGACATCCCAGATTCCTGTCACCTGGTAGAAGCGGTTTGCGGAGGGCAACAGGCTCAGGTAGTAGGTTTCCGTAGTTTCAGCCAGAAACAGCCAGGGTCCACCCGGTGAGGTCGCCACATACACGCGGTAACTGCTGAATCCGGGATCCCCCTGCCAGGTGAGATGGAGCTGCTGTGCGCTGATGGAGATCTCCAGTTCACCGAGAATGGGGGGGGGGCCGGTGACAGTGATGAAATCAGTTTTTGTCTCGGTCAGGTTTTCTGTTGCGTACTCGACAGTCAGGCTGACGGAATACCCCCCCGGTTCATGATAGATCCAGGTCGGGTCCTGCTGGTCGCTGTCTGCCAGCAGATCGCCATCCAGATCCCAGGACCAGCTGAGGGGATCACCAGTGGAAAGATCGGTAAAGCGCACAGGGAGTGGGCCAGGACCGGTAGTAACATCGGCGGTAAACTCCGGGGTGTCCGGCAATTCTGAGACGGTAAACTGCGCCTCCTCCGACCAGTCCGACCATTGCAGATTCTGATCGCGGTACCGCACCCGCCACCAGCAGGTCTGTCCCGCTTGCAACAGATCCCCGGGAAGGGTAAAGCGCTCCAGGTCGATACAGTCGTTGAGATCGACCGGTTCGTAGAGCGGCGCTCCGCTGTCATAGTAGATATTCTCCCAGTCCCGCCGGGCTTCCGCCAGTGGGGTTTCGTAGTTCCCCGGCATGGTGGTCAACTGGAAATGTGAACTCATGATCTCATCATCACCACTGTACGGGGAGGCTACCAGGCGTGGTTGCGGGTCCCCCTGATCGGTCGGTGCCAGTGCGCTGGGTGTTGGTGGGACCGCCCAACCCTGCCGGTAGTGATGCCAGCTGTCAACCAGCTCGTTGTCGAGTGGCAGGTCGGTATGCCCCAGAGAATAGGTACGGGCGGTGTAGCTGTCAGAAGCGCAATCGATTTCAAACAGGCTGTAGCAGTAGTGATCGAAGGAGCGGTGCAGTTCGGCGTAATCGGTCTGGTTGTCGTACATCCGCCAGCGATCGAGGGCGGAGCCGCCGCCCCCACTCAGCAGGATCCGCAGATTGCCTTCCCACATCGCACCCCGCTCGTAGTTATGGGAGTGACCATAGCTCAGCAGCTCCACCTTACTGTATTGCACCAGCAGGGGAAGCAGCTGGTCCTGTACCCAGCCGGTATTGCCGTCCGGCCAGACCTCGCTGTGGCCGGGGTGATGCAGAAAAGTGAAAACCATGTTGATTGCCTGATCAGCTTCAGCCGCCTCCACCTGTTGCTCCAGCCAGCTGAGCTGTGTGTCCCCCTGCGTGTTGCTGTTCAGGGAGATGAACAGCACCGGCCCGATGCGGAAAGAGTAGTAACGCTCCCCCTCCGGCCCCCCGATATCCTCATCCTTCATGTAGTTGTAATAGTGGGAGGCCTCCCCTTCATGGTTGCCGATGCTGATCATGTATGGAATTGTACCGGCGAGGGGAATGATCGGGTTGAAATGTTCCGTGACATACTGCGACAGCACCGACCCGGTACTGACAATATCACCAACATTGAAAAGCAGGTTGATCTGATTGTGAATATCCTCCCCGTAGAGCTCTACGATCTTCTCCTGCATCGCATCGATCACCATTCGGTGAGCTGTGAAATCGGTACGGGTGTCGCCATAGACCAGAAAACGGATGATACCGCTGAAGTCATCGTCGGCTGGTTGGGTGTGAAAGCTGCGGAGTTCAGAGCTGTCAGCACCGGTGATGCAGCGGTAGAAGTACTCGGTCTCCGGTTGCAGCCCGGTCAACTGTACGGTATGCCACCAGGTGCTGCCGTCGAACTGGTGACAATCACCGCTGGTATTACTGCCCAGTTCCGTCGTCAGGCCGTACTGGACCAGCGATTCGGTGGTGGTGTTGGAATGCCAGCTGATGTAGATGGAGGTCGGTGTCGGGGTCTGCAGATAGCTGTTCATCCAGGGTTGTTCCGGCCCCTCGAACTGGTGACCGTAACCACCGACCACCGCCAGATCTGTGGCGGTCAGGTCGCGGTCAAACAGCACTACCTGGGCTACATCGAGGGCATTATCTTCCCCGTTTTCGTCAGCGAAAAAGAGCACCTGATTCACCCCCTCCGCCGGGTAGAGCGAGAAGCGGCCATCAAAGATCTGCGCGCCGCCTATCTGCAGCAGCTGCCCGTCCAGGTAGTAGTCGTAGTGTTCTCCCAGGTTGACGGAGATGGCCAGTCGATACCACTCACCGGGATTGAGGATGTACTGTGAGTAACCGGTGTCACTGATTCCCACCTGACCGCCGGGATTGATGAACCAGTCCCCATCGTTACTGTTGCTCCAGTTGGTCTGGTAAAGACAGTAGTACTGCCCCAGGCTGGGAATACGGACATCCATCACGATGGTGAAACGATTGACCCAGGCCGGATTGCCATAGCCATTGGCGGGGATGTCGTGATAGCAGCGATAAAAACTGCCGGGTCCGATGTTGATCGCACCGTCCTCCGGTGTCGGTCCCTCGATCGCGGTATGGCTGCCGGAAAGCTCCAGGTTGTTTCCCAAAGTGGCTTCCAGCAGATTTTCGGGATCATCGAAGGTCCAGTAACCTACCAGTCCGCTGGGGAATGGACTCGGGACCAGGCTGCCGCTCCAGCTGTTTGAGCCTGGCTGCAGGGTAATCTCTTCATTGTGATTCAGATAGTAATCGCAGGAAATCCTCAGCAGATAATCACCACTCCAGATCTCGTCCAGCAGATAGTTCCCCTGGTCATCGGTTGTGCTGACGATACTGCCGAAAGCCACCCGGGCGCCCACTACCGGATTACCGCTCTCGCTGTCGGTCACCTGTCCGCTGACAGTGGCGTCCGGTGCCAGTTGTTCAATCAGGATTGCCAGTTGCGGGTGGGGATAGCTGGCCGGATCTGCATCGAAGGAGATGCCGAGACCATCCCCTCCATCCCAGTTCTCGGTCCCGATGGATTCGCCGTCGATGTCAAGCCCGTTTTCCAGAGCTGCATACTGCAGCAGAACAGTGCCATCCTGCCGCAGGATAATCTCGGCAGTCAGTCTGCCGGAACCGCCATACTCCTCCACCGCCTGGAACTGGCAGACCCAGTTATCACCGGAAGTGCCGTAGTAGACTGAACCACCGGCAGCCGGGTTGAGGTCGTCCCAGAAGAGTGCGATCAGGTTATTCGGCGGGGTGGTTGCAGGCAGGGGGTCGTTCCCATAGTCGTTGCTACCGCCGCCGAACATCAGGTAACCGTTGGAGCAGATATAGACACTGTTGTGTTCCAGGCCGTACCAGGTGAAGGTCCAGGGCAATGACAGCGGTGCCGAATAGCCATCATCGGCAAGATTCAATGTGGTACCGCTCCCCTGGATATCCACCCAGTTGTAGAGTGGGCCATTCAGTTCATCACTGTCACGAAAAATATAGCCGTGACCATCGGGGGCTCCGGAGGCGTGGCGCTCGAAACGGGTGCGAGCGGGGGGATCATACACTTTACCATCCATGATCTGCGGCTGCTCCAGCACAGCTTTGGGTTGATCCGTCAGCATCCCGACCCTGAGTGGACTGCCTGCCTGGACGGACCAGGTCAGCAGAAGGATCAGCAGGAGGGAGAGTTGAAAACGGGGCAGTGGCACCATACTTGACTCCGGGCTAAGGTGTGCAATTTGTGGGGGAATACAGGAGGACGACACCTGCACCTGCCCTTCCACACCGAGGATGGTGTAATGTAAGTGGTCGCAGTAACAAATCCAACCTGACACTACCGTTGCTGTTTTTCGTTGAAAACGTTATAGATGACATAGACAGCTTTTGATTTGCAGGGGGATATATGAATTCCATAACGAAAATCACCGCTCTCTTACTTCTAATTGTAGCGTCACCGCAAGCCGGCAACGCCTGGAACTGGGATCCGATCGGACCACCCGCAGACATCCTCAACTACTATACCGGCGCTGATGGCTACAGTGAGATTCTCTGTTCCAGTGACGGATTGATCATCTTCGAGGATGGTGTCTGGGTGACATACTCCTATGGCGGCCTCCCGGTACTGGATGTGGCCGGACTGGATAATCAGCACCTGCTGCTGGTGCAGGGGGACGGCTCTTTTTCCGATGGTATTTACACCTTCGATTGTGATACACATCAGTTTGAAGTGATGCAGTACTGCCTGTATCCCCGTTTCGTCGAGTTCGATTATGTATCACAATCCTTTACCGTCGGTCACGAACAGGGTCTGCTGACATCACCTGACGGACAGACCTGGTCAGCGGTAACCTATTTTGAAGGTCTGGCCTGCAGTGACATCGCCCGCTGGGGGGAGTACACGGTTGTCTGCGGAGTTGGGGGTGTCCACTGTTCCGATGACGGCGGTCAGACCTGGGTAACGGCGTCACCCGGCTCCCCCTGGATTGAGGATCTCGCCTTCACACCAACCGGTAAACTCTACGGTATCTTTCCGGATGAATCCTGGTCCTCCGGTCTCTGGTCCTCCCACGATCAGGGTCTCGTCTGGGATGTGGAGTTCTGGTCGGTTGATATGAGCGATGTCTATTGCGTGGCGGGGGATATTTATGTCTCCTGGCTGGAGCCCTGGCTGGATCATCGGGGGATTGCACACTGGGATTCCAATGTGCAGGTGCTGACCTTCATGAACGAGGGACTGCCTGAAACCGGAATCCATGAGCTTGCGGAAAACACCCTCATCGATTGCTACAACCTGGTCGGTTGTACCCAGGCTGGCGCCTGGATGACCTGTGATATAATGGAGATGGCGCTGGAGGTAGATATCACCTACACACATGGTATTATCTACCTGGAGTGGTGGCCGTTTCCAGGTGCGCTCAGTTACCGGGTCTATTCCTCAGCGGATCCTGATGGTGGTTTCACACTGGACGAGGGGGGGACGCATGTTCCCAACGGCTGGTTTGAACCGTTAGCAGACCTCAGGAAGTTCTACTATGTGACGGCAGTCCTGGAGTGAAAGGGAGTCCCCAACCGCTGGTTGAAGGCTGTAGGCAGAATAGAGCTCTTACAGCTGGTTGATAGCAACGGGCGATTTCCCCGACAGGCTCCTGGCGAACCAGTATCATCTTGCGAGCTGCCGTTTCCTGCCCGGTGGTCAGTCGATAGAGATACAGACCACTTGGCAGCGGGTGGGTGGACCGCGCTCCTGCCAATTGCGATCGGGCTGAAAAGCTCACCTGGTGCAATCCCGCCCGGCACACCCCCTCTGCAGCGCAGCTACCCGCCACCCTCAATATTGAAGACCTCCAGTTGTACTCCCGCCGTCATGGCGGAGCGTGCTTCCCCTGGCCTGGCGCGACCAGGGCATTGTAAGACAGCAGAGCAGGAACTGGTTGAAGGGAAGGGTAACCCTCCATCTTCGTCTTGCATCTCAACAGCCTGAGTGCAAGATTATTGCTCCAAAATTGTACGAAACAGGGAGCCTTCATGGTGAAGATACGAGCTTTTCCCGGCTTGCGTCCCCGACCCGAGTTGGCTGAGATGATTGCCTCACCCCCTTACGATGTTCTCTCTTCGGAGGAAGCGCGTCGCCTGGCTGCCGCCAACGATAAATCCTTCCTGCATGTCAACAAACCGGAAATCGATCTTGCCGCCACTATCGATCCATATTCGACCACCGTTTACGAAAAGGGGCGGGATAATCTCCGTCGTTTTATAGACGAGCAGTGGCTGGTTCAGGATGTCACACCTTCCATATATCTCTATCGTTTGACCTGGCGGGGGCATCAACAGACCGGTTTCTTCTGTCTCTCTTCCGTGGACGATTACGATGCCGGCCGGATCAAAAAGCATGAGCTGACCCGTGCAAAAAAGGAAAAGGACCGCTCCGACCTGATCGACACGATGAACGCGCAGGTGGGACCGGTATTCCTGCTGTACAAAGCCAACGAGCGGCTGAACACACTGTTGAAAGGACACAGCACCCACCCGGCGCCAGTGGATTTTACCACCACAGACGGTGTGCAGCATGAACTCTGGGTGATAGACGCTGAGGCTGACATTACCGCTATCGAGCAGGGCTTTGCTGAGCTACCTGCGACCTATGTTGCCGACGGCCACCACCGTTCCGCCTCCGCCAGTAATGTCTGTCGGGCGCGCCGTGCTGCCAATCCCAGCTATACCGGTGAGGAACCCTTCAACTACTTTCTTTCTGTCATTTTTCCCGATGACCAATTGCAGATTCTTCCATACAACCGGGTGATTCGAGACCTGAACGGGTTGGAGCCTGAGGAATTCCTCGCCCGCGTCCGGACAGCTTTCACCCTGGAAACCTTTCCGGGCGAGGTGATAGTGGAGCAGCCGCACACCTTCGCGATGTATCTGGGTGGGGTGTGGTACCGTCTGCTGCCGCTACCTGACAGCTGGGACGCGCAGGATGTACTCGAGAATCTCGATGTCAACATCCTGGTCAGCAACCTGCTGGAGCCGGTTCTGGGTATCGGTGATCCCCGTACTGATCCACGGATTGATTTTGTCGGCGGGATCCGGGGCAACCAGGAGCTGGAGCAGCTGGTAGACACCGGGAAGTTCGCGGTCGCCTTCGCACTCTACCCTACTTCGGTAGAGCTGCTGATCGGGGTAGCAGATGCCGGTGAAATCATGCCACCCAAGTCGACCTGGTTTGAACCAAAACTGCGTAGCGGAATGGTTTGCCATCTGCTGTGAGGTTGTGATACATATTCAACAATCTGAACATCAAACATAGAGGTTGTCATGAAGATTCTAATTTCCGATGCCTTCGATGCCACCCTGCCGGTCAAGCTGGCGCGTTTCGGTGAGGTGACGGACGACAAAGAACAACTCCAGAGTGCCGACGTGGTGCTGATCCGCAGCAAGACCAGGTGCACCCGCGAGTATATCGATAACGCTCCCAACCTCAAACTGATCATCCGCGGTGGTGTCGGTCTGGACAATGTCGACCAGGTGTATGCCGGCGAAAAAGGTATCAAGGTTTTCAATACTGCAGCCGCATCCAGCGTCGCGGTGGCGGAGCTGGCTTTCGCCCATATGATTGCCTTGCCCAATCATGTGATAGCCGGACACAACTCGATGAAGGAGGGCAAGTGGATAAAGAAAGAGCTCAAGCGTACTGAGCTGATGGGGAAAACCCTGGGCGTCATCGGCTGCGGTCGCATCGGCAGCGAAGTAGCCAAGCGGGCTCGCGCTTTCGGGATGGAGGTGATCGGCTATGACTTGATACCGATCGATTCGGAGTACATGACGGTTTACAATGATCTCGATCAGGTACTTCCCCAGTGTGATTACCTGTCACTGAACATTCCCTTGACCGACCAGACCAAGGGGATGGTCAACAGTGAGTTGATCAGCAAGATGAAGGATGGTGTCTATATCACCAACACCGGTCGTGGTAAAGCTGTTGTGGAAGAGGATGTTGTCGCGGCGCTGGAATCAGGCAAGATCAAGGGCTATGCCACTGATGTCTGGTTCTCCGATCCGCCGGAGAACTCACCGCTGATCGGCGCTCCCAACACGTTGCTGTCACCCCATCTGGGCGCCTCCACCACAGAAAACCTGCAGCGTATCGGTGAGATTGTTGAGGATCTGATCGGTAAGTTCGCGGCGGGCAACCTTTAACCGCAACCAAGGAGAATACCATGTCCCGAGTATACAACTTCAGTCCAGGCCCCTGCACCCTGCCGCTGCCAGCCCTGGAAAAAGCACAGGCTGAGTTTATTGATTATCATAACACCGGTATGTCGATTATCGAATCATCCCACCGTGGTGCTGAGTTCAAAGATGTTCATGTCGAGACCAAGGCGCTGCTGCGTCAGGTACTGGGAATTCCTGAAGACTATCATATCCTGTTTCTGGGTGGCGGTGCCAGTCTGCAGTTCACGATGATCCCGCAGAACTTTATTCCGGCGGGTGGCAGTGCCGACTACATCAATACCGGCACCTGGTCCAAAAAGGCAATCAAGGAAGCCAATATCGTCGCTAAAGCTAATGTGGTAGCCTCCTCGGAAGCGGACAACTTCAGCTGGATCCCCTCACAGGAAGAGATGCAGTTCGATAAGAATGCGGCCTATCTGCATTTCACCTCCAATAACACCATTTTCGGTACCGAGTTTCATCAGTTCCCTGAAACTGACAAACCGCTGGTCTGCGATATGTCCTCCGACATCATGTCCCGTCCGATCGATGTGTCGAAATTTGCCATGATCTATGCCGGTGCGCAGAAGAACCTGGGTCCGGCCGGTGTAACAGTTGTTATCATCCGCGACGACTTTGCAAAAACCGCCAACAAGGGTCTGCCGACCATGCTCGCTTACGATACCCACATCGACAAAGACTCCATGTTCAACACGCCTCCGGCTTTTGGAATCTATATGATCAAGCTGGTGCTGGAATGGCTGCTGGACCAGGGTGGCCTCGAGACGATCGAAGCGATCAACCGGCAGAAAGCAGAGCTGTTTTATGGAGCGGTCGATGCGAGTGAGGGCTACTATCGTGGTACCGCCCGCCCCGACAGCCGTTCGCGGATGAACGCTACCATGCGGTTGGAATCGGAAGAGCTGGAGAAAAAGTTCATTGCTGAAGCTGCTGCCATCGGTCTGATGGGACTAAAAGGGCATCGTTCGGTCGGTGGTATCCGGGTCTCGATGTACAATGCCATGCCGTTGGCCGGTATCGAGAAGCTGGTTGCCTTCATGGCGAGGTTCAAAGAAGATAACTGAACGCCAACGGATTGATGATAACCGAGTAGATAGTTCTAAGGGCACTCCAGAGGGGTGCCTTTTTTCCTTGGTTCAGAACGGATTTGAAAATGTGCCGTTCCTCCTTATTTCTCTTTAACCTCTTGTTATTACAGCCCCAGATGGGGTCGGACCCAGTTTAGTTAATGTTATTAAAAGGGTTACTCCTAAAAAAAGGCCAATAAATGACCTTAAACAGGTGTTTTTCGGGTGAAAAAGGCAATGAAGTGGATCCATCGCTACAGCCCAATGAGCTCCTTGAAGAGTGATTTTTCAGAAGCAGAGATGCGGCAATTCTCCTTATCTATGCTCTTTACCTATGCCGAGTTGCCTGTCACTCCCGCTATCATTCGAACGCTGGTTTATAGATTTCCTTACTTGCCTGCGGTTGTTACATTGCTTGCGGTAAAGACAGTACTTTGGATTCGCGGAGCAGGAAGCCATCATGAACCAGACTGAGCGGGAACAACGCAGCCTGACTTTTAGTTTAGCCGCCATTGATTACGATGCTGTACGCCCCGGCTATCCGGCAGCGATGTACGACGACCTGCTCACCTACGCCCAACTACCATCTTCCGCACGGATATTTGAGATCGGTTGTGGTAGCGGACAGGCAACCCTGCCGCTGGCAAGGTCAGGATACCAGGTGACCTGTATTGATCCGGCTCCAGCACTGGTAGAAATTGCCAGGGTGAAAGTGAACGGTTTTTCCGGTGTCAAGATCCTGACCAGCACTTATGAAGATTACAATGCAAAGCAACAGAAATTCGACCTGGTGCTGGCCGCAACCGCGCTTCACTGGATTGATCCGGCGGTAAGGTATCATAAAACAGCAAGCTTATTGAAGGAAGGTGCCGTTTTCGCAGTTATTCGCAACACTCACCCCCGACCGTTGTCTGGATTCTTCCGGGATACCAGTCCGATTTATCACCGGATGGTGCCGGAGTGGAGGGATCGGTCACAGTCAGGTGCAGATCCCGGTGGGGAAATACCGGATGAATTTCGTCAATCAGGTCTATTCGATCACATTACAACACATTACTATGAGTGGTCAGTCAGTTTCAACCGTGAGCAATACTTGCGACTGCTGCGGACATTCTCCGATCATCTTCGCCTGGGTGAAGAAAGGCTATCCAGGCTGAGTGGAGCGATTGGAGAATTGATCGACAGCAGTTATGGCGGCGTGATCGAGCGTTCCTACCTGACGGAACTACTGCTGGGAAGGAAAAGGAAGATTTGAAATGAAAGCGATGATACTACCCAGGTGCTGTGATCTGAGTCATAACGACACTCCTTTGAGAATGGTGGATCTGCCCGTTCCGGAACCCAGGGAGGGTGAAATTCTGGTGGAGGTCACTGTATGCGGTGTCTGCCATACCGAACTGGATGAGATTGAGGGCCGTACACCACCGAAATCTTTCCCGGCTATTCTGGGTCATCAGACTGTGGGCAGGGTGGTCCGGCTCGGGGTGGGAGCCGACCGTTTCCAGATAGGTGATCGGGTAGGTATTGCCTGGATTCACAGCGCCTGTGGTAGTTGTGAGCTTTGCCGGGCTGGGCAGGAAAACCTCTGCCCGGATTTCTGCGCTACCGGACGTGACGTTAACGGCGGTTACGCGGAGTACACAACTGTCCCGGAAATTTATGCGTATCACATACCGGATTGTTTCAGTGACGCCGAGGCTGCTCCAATGCTGTGCGCCGGCGCTATCGGCTATCGCTCACTCCGGTTGGCAGGTCTACGCGATGGACAGCGACTGGGGTTGACTGGTTTTGGCGCTTCAGGTCATCTGGTGCTGAAAATAGTGCGTCATCGGTTTCCTGCCACCGAAGTCTTTGTCTTCGCTCGCAGCGAAGGGGAACGGGTGTTCGCCCGGGAACTTGGTGCTGTTTGGGTTGGGGACAGTGACGACCGTCCACCACAGTTGCTTCACGCTATCATCGACACTACACCGGTCTGGCGCCCGATCATCAGTGCTCTGGGTAACCTGGTCCCCGGTGGTCGCCTGACAATTAATGCCATCCGCAAAGAGGAACTTGACAAAGAAAGCCTGCTGGAGTTGGATTATCCGCGTGATCTCTGGCTGGAAAAGGAGATCAAAAGCGTGGCCAACGTTACTCGTGCCGATGTCAGCGAATTTCTTGAACTGGCTGCAGAGGTGCCTCTGAAGCCTGAGTATCAACTCTATCCGCTTGAGGAGGCCAATCGCGCTCTACTGGATCTGAAACGACGGCGAATACGCGGGGCCAAGGTCTTACAGGTGAAAACGGATTAACCGAGTTCGCTATCCAAATCCAGGTAGAAAACTTCGATTATTATTCCCCTGCTGTATTCACGTTCCAACACCAAGTTTGCGCGTTTTTCGCCCGAATAAAGGGCTTTTAAGCCCCTTTTTGAGCCATTTATCAGAGTAACTCCTGCAATAACACTGACTAAACTGGGTCCGACCCCAGCTAGGGCTGTAATAACAATAGGTTAGCCTGAATGACCAGCTCAACAACCTGAGTGACAAGTTCAAGATCGAGTTTTAAAATCTTATCACTCCACCAGCTTCCAGGCGACATAGATATCCGCTTCCATCATCTCCCCGCCATCAAAGAAATGATGCGTGAAGTAGATATTGCCCAGGCCATCCAATGTCGGTTCACCGGCAAAACAGGCAATTATCTCCTCCCCCTCTCCCCAGCTGGCATCGGTCTGCCTCATACTACGCCAGAGGGAGGGGCCGGGATAGCCCTGCTGACTGTTGGCTGTGTACCAGAGCTCCTGTCCATCGCTGCTGACAAACGGACGTGACTCATCCGCGCTGGTGTTTACCGTCTCACCCAGATTTGCCGGTGCGCCCCACTCAGAACCGCTCTGCTCCAGCGACCAGAGGTCGAGGCCACCGGAACCTGCAGCATCATCCCAGTGGAAGTACATCAGCTGCTCCGTCACCAGATGCATCTCACCGATGACTAAATCGGCATTCAAGCGAGCACCGGCATTGTGCCAGTCAGTCCAGACACCATTCACCAGCTCCGCGATATAGTAATCGATCTCACCAAAGTTGCCCGCACGCGCAGAACAGAACCAGAGCCGGTTTCCCAGTGAGCAGGGGCAACCGTCCAGGGCTGGTTCATCACTGAGCAGGATGCGTTGCGGCACCGACCAGATAATATCATGATGGCTCCACCAGAGACCGGTGGCACCATCGAACAGTTGCTCCTCAGGCGGAACACTGACATCAGGTGTGAAGAAGAAAAAGAAGGTCTCGCCATCTGGTGTGATGAAGGGGGCGTCCTCGCCGCCGGCACTGTTGATGGGACCAGGCAGCGGTTCCGGTTGGGACCAGCCCTCCGCCAGGGTTACCGGGGGTAATGTGTCATCATCCGGACCCCATTTGTGGGCATCCTCCGGTATAGCCGCTTCCCGGGTCAGCATCACTGGAATGGTGCAATCAGCGGTAGCGATAGCAGTTCCGTCGGAAACCGTCACGCTGATGCTATAGTAGTCAGGTGTGTCGGGCGCCAGCCAGGTCGGGGAATCGCCATCGTCACCGTCGGTGAAAGTTCCCCCGGAAGCGGACCAGCTGAAACTGATGGCATCCTGATCGGGATCGCTGACGGTACAGTTCAACTGCACGGTTTCCTCCGCCATGACCCATAGTGGAGTTGCCTGCAGTGCTTCGATCACCGGTGCATTGTTTTTATCCGCTTCCTCACAACCAGCCAGCAGCAAAAGTACCAGAATCAGGGACAAAATAACAGCTTCTTTCTGCTTCAACATACGCCCTCCCGCAGCTGTTGATAGCGCTCACAGCCGTTTTGCGACAGTTCACAAACTCTCTATAAACCGGCCGCCTATTTGATGCAGGCGATTTTGATAGTCTGCTGGTTTTCGGCAACCTGCAAGCGACAGAAGTAAATGCCGGAAGAATTTGCAGTAGCATCGAATTGGACCAGATGGGTACCGGCTGCACGAAAACCTTCCGACAACAGCTCTACTACCTCACCTTGGAGATTGAAGATTTCCAGTGCGATCAATGCCGGTTGTTCCAGTGTGAAGCTTATGTTGGTAACCGGGTTGAAGGGATTGGGGTAGTTCCGGTGCAACTCAAACCGCTTTACGACAGCTGTTGCCTCGACAACAGACTCCTCGACCTCACGGTAAAAGACCAATTGCCCCGTCGTCGAATAGTAAGGAGAAGTATGTCCGGTGGAGTTGTAGTTGCAGTCGGGACAGTTGGGGGGTGGGTTGTCGAAGCAATCCTCGCAGGGGCGACAGAGATTGAGATAAGCCTGCGGGAAGTAATACACCATCAGTTCCCCACCCGGCTGCCAGCTGAAACCGCTGATCTCCCACGGTTCGCTGATACTACCGGGACACCAACCGGCACGATTGTATTGCCAGGTTCCCCCCTGCGGGCTGCAGGGGTTGGAATTACAGTCATCACGCCAGAGGATGTGGGAAAAGTAATCCGCGCCGACAAAGAGGGAGTGGAGCATTTCCGAAAATTCAGCGGCATTGTAGGTATTACCCTGGCCATGTCCGGTTGTAGTGATCCGCAGTTTGACCGAATCCACATCCGCCGGCACTGTCACATTTACCGGAGGAACATAGTCGGAAAATGGCTGATCCGGATTACCGTACCAGGCAGAGTTGTGCAGCCAGAGGGTCTCAACACCACAGGACCGGATACTGGTCGGTCCCTCTTCAAAAAGGAAGTCGACCGTGACCAGCCAACCGTCCGGTTCCCCGATGTAGGTGCCAATCTGCGAACCGAGTATCACCTGACCCTGCAGCAGGTGCTGGAAATCGGTAACATCCAGCTCCCAGGCACAGGTGCCGGGGTAACTGCCACCGGTGATATCGTAGGGGGTGATCACCCGGGCGAGCTCATGTGTCACCAGGGTGGAGTCTGTTTCCGGTTCATAGATGTAAACATGCCCCAGCCGGTCCCAGGGGTCACAGTCACCCGGGCCGGAGGGGCAACCAATGGTGTACTGCAGGGTGACCGTAGCGATTTCCAGATTCTCCGTGGGAAAATCAAAGGTGTCGATATGGGTATTGACCCAACTGTGATACAGCTGGTCAAAGGTGTGTACCAACAGGTCGGCGCGGGCTGGAGCAGGAGCCAGCAACAATAAAAGCGGCACCAGAGCCATGAACTTTTTCATAAGCAACCTTCTCACTGAATGTGGGTAGCATAGTGTATCACACATCTCCACTCTGCCTCCAGGAACTCGCAACTGCAACTACAAGCGGTGTTCTTTCGGACAGTAACCAGATGCACTGGCGACTATAGCGAAGAGCTGAAAATAGATGGCGCCTCCGCTTAGGGATCGCCTCAAATCGGATTCAGGGGTGACACAGGGTTGAACCAGAGCAGTCAATTGCTTATCTTTCAGCGTTGTGTCGACCCTAACACCGATTCCTGCATTCAAAAGAACATACGAAATATCCGGGAAAACCTCGGGGGAAATCAAGATGAAGAAGTTTATCCTGCTGTCTGTCCTGCTCGCAGTCAACGGAACCCTGCTGGCCAATAACTGGGAAGGTACCGTTAATCATTTCTGGGGAACCGCCGCTAACTGGAGCGACGGCACAGTTCCCACCGCCGGTGATCAGGCTTACATCCCCCCGGGGACACCAAACGACTGCTGGGTCTCCTGGCAGGACCAGGAGTGCAACATCCTGACAATCGCCAGCGGAGCCTCCCTGCGTATCTACGACCAGGTATTGACTATCAACAGTTACATCGTTACCCAGGGACATCTGGTGATGGATCATAACGCCGGTGAGCTGCGTGTAGCCGGCAGCTTCTACTGGTACTCAGGATCAAGTGCGGCAATCACAGCCGGCTCAAGCGAAATCTATGTTGGCGGGGACTGGTATTTCAACAGCGGTTGTACCGCCCAGCTGGCAAACGGGTATGTTGAATTCAATGGTACCGGTAGCTCCAGTATTTACAGCCGTTCTCCCGACGCCGGTTTCCATCACCTCCGCTGTAACAAACAGGGGGGGACCCTGGTGGTCAACCCTACTTCCACTGCCGATCTGCAGGTTGGCGGCAACCTCTATTACTACACCGGCAGTACTTTCAGTTATAACTCGAACTACGCTTTGATCATGGGTGGCAGCCTGAACAACCAGGGTGGAGACGCCTACCTTATTGCCGGTGAGCTGGTTTACAACGGTGGTTCACATACGCTGCAGCTGGATGGGGATAACTACCTGTACCATCTGCGGTTGGATGCAACCGGGACCACGCAGCTGCAAAGCCCGCTGGATATCCGTGGTAACCTGAATATCGACAACGGCCTGTTGATGGCCGCTGGCTATGATATCGAGATTGCAGGTAACTGGAACGATAATGTGGGAAACGGTTTCGTCGCCGGTGGGAACCAGGTCACTTTCAGCGGCAATGTGAACAACCATCTGAGCAGCGAGGAATTTCACGATCTCCTGGTGGATAAGAGCGGTGGTACTTTAACGATTGATATCGGCGCAACCCTGGACGTGACAGGTGTTGTCACCCTGGATCAGGGAACAGTCCATCTGAGTAACAGCTGCCAGCTCCAGTCTGCAGGACAGTTGAGTATTGCTGCTGGCGCAACTCTGGATGCTGCTGGTTCCTGGGGGGTAGCTCTGGCCGTGGGGGGAAACTGGCTGGATGAAAACACCCTGGCACCAGGTTTTACAGCAGGCACCTCCACTGTAACATTTTTCGGTTCGGACCAGTGGCAGTATATCTCGTCGCCGGATCTTTCCTCTTACACCTTTCACAATCTCATCATCGATAAGGATTTTGGCTGCGTGATCAACAGCAGTGATGATTTTCTCTTTACCGGTGATTTTGAAGTTATCACCGGCTGCTGGAGTTCCCCTTACTATACAGCCGGGGTCGAGCATACCTTTCGGGGGGATCTGTCGATTGCGGCCGACGGCGGTTTTATCGATGAGAACCTGCTCCGTTTTGACACGAGCTCAGACCAGCAATTACTCAAGGAGGCAGGCGCCTCCTGCACCATCGGCACAATCCAGGTGGACAAACCGACCGGCACCCTGCAGCTCGCTGCCGAGATCCTGAACATCTGGCGGCTGGAGGTTGATCAGGGCAGCTGCAATCTCAACGGTGCCCGGCTCTGGGTGGACTATCATGTGATTGTCAATTCCGGGGGTATTCTGCAGCTGGATGC
>JADHUQ010000024.1 GCA_016784425.1 Candidatus Delongbacteria bacterium
TGTTCTACTGGGTACAGATGTCCTTTTCGAACTCACCCTGACCGCCATCGCCGGTAACTACCTGGCTGAAGCTAAAAAAGGTTATTCGCTCCAGGAGGGGGTGCTCTGGCATTTCTCCCTTGCCTGCGCCATCGCTTCAAATTTGCTCGCAGAGGAGCTGGGGTTCAAGGATACACAATGTCTCTACACTGCGGCCTTGTTGCAGGAGATCGGCAAACTGATTCTCGATCCCTATTTGGAGCCTGATGCAGAAAAGTTCAGGGCACTGAAGGAAGAGGCAGAACTGAATTGCTGTGAGATGGAGGAAAAGCTGCTTGGCCTCAATCATGCGCAGACAGGTGGGGCGGTCCTCAGCCACTGGAAACTACCGGAAAAAATCAGTGAAGCTGTCGCCTGGCACCATGACCCGTCACAGAACCAGATCAGCCAGGATCTCTCCGACCTGATTCAGCTTTCCGATATGCTGGTGGTTTCCCTCGACCTGGAGAAGCTGAACGTTAACGCCTGCTATCCCCTGGACGAACTTAAATTCCTGGATGCGGGGATCCCGGTGGAGAGAATCCCGGAACTGACAGCCACGCTGCGGGAACGGCTGGCGGCGGCGGAGTCTTTCCTGGACGGAACCGGCTGAGCAGAGCTCATTCTAACTCGTATTTACGAATGCGATAACGCAATGTCTCACGTGATAAACCGAGTCGACGTGCAGCCCGGCTGACATTGTAACGTGCCTGCTCCAGCACTTGCGAGATGATCATCTTCTCATGTTCAACCAAAGAGAATCCATCCAACGGAATCTGGAATCCGTTCTCCTGCTCTGTTTCCTGTTCCACAACCTGCCGTTCGATTCCCTGCCTTAGAAAGAGGTGTTCCGGCTCTATCCACTCGCTGCTTTCGATCAGGACCGCCCGTTCGAGTGCGTTACGCAGTTCACGGATATTGCCCGGCCAGTTGTAGTTCAACATCGCTTCACTGGTCGCGGGAGACAGCCCTCTTATATGTTTGCGGTACTCCAGGTTAAAACGCTCAATGAAATGCTCAGCCAGCAGTATGATATCCCGGTGACGCTCCCTGAGTGGGGGTAGACGCAGGGTCAATACATCGAGCCGGTAGAATAGATCCTCCCGGAAGGCACCAGCGCCAATCATCTGCTCCAGGTTGCGATGGGTGGCGGCGATAAAACGCACATCGACATTCAGATTGGCAGTTCCACCCACCCGCCGAATAGACTTCTGCTCCAGTACCCGCAACAGTTTTCCCTGTAACTCCAGCTCCATATCACCGATTTCGTCCAGGAAAAAAGTACCCCCTGACGCCTCTTCGATCAACCCGATTTTTCGTTTGCGGGCATCGGTAAATGCCCCCTTCTCATAACCGAACAGTTCAGATTCCAGCAGGGTAGCGGGCATGGCGGAGCAGTTGATCTCCAGAAACGGTTCATCGCAGCGGGTTGAATGGCGATGGATGGCAAGGGCCAGCAGCTCCTTACCGGTACCGGTTTCCCCCTTGATGAGCACGGTGGCACTGGGACTGGCGGCGACGCGCGGCACCATCTCCATAACTTTCTGAAAAGCTACCGATTCCCCCAGCATCTCCTGTGGTTGCAGCTTTTCCTGTCGGCTGGAGAGCAGGTCACGCTCTTTTTCCAGCCGTTTCTGAGTAATGGCATGCTCGACGATCAACCGCAGACGGTCGAGTTGTAACGGTTTTGGGATATAATCGTAAGCGCCCAGTTTCATCGACTGTACAACCAGATCGGGATCGGTGTGTCCGGTAATCATCACCACCGGCAACCTTGTATCGGTCTGGCGAATCCGCTCCAGCAGTTCAAGACCGGAAATTCCAGGCAAACTGATATCCAGCAGAACCAGATCGGGGGAATGCGCTTCCAGCACACGCCAGGCATCTTCAGCCGAAGTGAAGAGATCGACCTTGTGATCGAGATCGGTCAGGAACAGCTCCAGCATGGAACGAACATCAGGTTCATCATCAACAATGAATATGTGGCTCATAACTTTCCCTCTACGGTTCAACTGTCCATTCGGTTGACAGTCTGCGCTCGGGTTTACAATGTATCACAAATGTGCAGATAACTACGATAGCGCTGCTCTGATAACTCTCCCTGTTCCAGGGCAGCTTTGACAGCACATCCCGGTTCCGATCGGTGCTGGCAACTGTTGAAATGACAGTCCGGTGCCAGACGCCTGAACTCGGGGAAATAATCCCGCAAATCATCCGGTTGGATTTGCCAAAGCTCAAACAACCGCAGACCGGGTGTGTCAATCAGAAATCCATCATCACGATAGGGTAATAAGATGGAGCGGGTGGTAGTGTGCCGCCCCTTGTGCGAGGAGGAAATAACCCGTCCTACCTTCAAATCGAGTGAACAGTCCAGGGCATTGGCCAGGGAGGATTTACCCACTCCGCTCTGACCGGCAGCAACAGTCAGCTTCCCCCGTAACAGTGCATCCAGCTCTGCCAGGCCGTTACCACTGTTGGCACTGGTTTTGATGACCTGGTACCCCGCCTGCTGATAGATAGCTGCCAGGGCGTTGATACTGTCGTCCTGCTCCAGGTCAATCTTGTTGAAGCAGATGATAGCGGGGAGTGACTGACAGGCTGCGGCGATGAGGACACGGTCGATAAACTCCGGTTTGGGGTGCGGTTCTCTCACACTTGCAACCAGCAGCAACTGGTCGACATTGGCTACCAGCACCTGCTCGATCTCGTGATGTATACGGGAAGCACGACTCAGGCGACTGTTGCGTGGGAGGATCTCTCTGATCACCCCTTCGTTCTGCGCGGCGGGAACAAACTTGACCAGGTCGCCCACTGCTACCGGTGTAGAGTCGCTTGAAGGAATAATGGTGGTTGACCGCAACCGGCAACTGTAATCCTCACCGCGGTGCCTGACCCTGACCGTGCGGCCTCTGTATTCCACTACCCGTCCCTCCAGCGTCGCGCTTTTGACTGGAACTGGTGTGGCCTGGTCCTTTACGGTTCGGTGCATCTCCTCGGCAATATCGTCGGCAATCTCCTCCAGATCTTCACCCTGGCGCTCAACCTCACGTAAAGCCCTGCTACGAGCCGCTTCACGGCGGACGTCATTTTTGTCCAGTTCCTGGCGTAGTTGTCGTTGACGGCGCTTTTTAGTTCGAATCTGGCGTGGCATAATCAGACCTCCCCACCGGTCAGGGTGCCGGATACCGGTTCGAGTTCCCGGCTGAAGCGTTTTGCCTCTCTGATTCCCGCCTGCTCATCCACAAAAAACAGGATCAACCCGCCACTGAAAAAGAAAACCAGCAGTGCCAGCATACCGCTACGGATATCGTTGGTCCATAACGTGATCAGACCGTAAAGCAGTGGACCCAGCACGGTGGCAAATTTCCCTGATACCGCGAAGAAACCGAAAAACTCTGCGCTCATCTGCTCCGGCGTAAAGAGCCGCTGCAGTGAACGGGAGACTGCCTGTGAACCACCCATCACCATGCCGGCGAGGATACCGAGAAACCAGAATTCCTGTACCGGCTCCAGCACCACCCCGAGGAAGTAGGCCCAGATAAGTAACAGAAACCAGAGCACCATTTGAATCAGCAGAATTGGACGGTGTCCGTAACGATCAGCCAGCCAGCCGAAGAGCAGGGCACCCACCAGGGCTGTTCCCTGGATCATCAGGAAAAAGAGGATCAACTCTACCACTGACATCCCCAACGCTTGCGCACCGAAAATCGACGCCATGATTATGACCGTTTCGACACCATCATTGTACAACAGGAAAGCCACCAGGAACTTGAGTAGTTGTGGCAGCTGGTGCATACGGCGGAAGGTGGCTGTCAGACGACGCATACCAATTTTAAGATAACCACCCATTTCACCAGCTGGTAGTAACGGGCGATGATCCCGGACAAACCAGAACAGGGGCAGACTGAACAGCAGCCACCAGACACTCACTGTCAGAAATGACATCTGCTGGGTGTAACCCGGGAAGAAACGAAAAGCCAGGAAATTGAGTAACAGCAGCAAGCCCCCCCCGAGATAACCGGCGGCATAACCCAACCCGGATATCCAGCCTGTTTCACTCAGGGTGGTGATATCGGTCAGAAAGGAGTTGTAGAAGACATTGGCACCGGCAAAACCGATATTGCTCAGGATAAACCACCCTGCAGCCCATTTCACATGACCGGGACCGCTGAAATAGAGCATGGCGGTTGCTCCGATGCCGAGTAGTGCACACCAGATCAGGTAACGGCGACGGCGGCCGGAGTAATCCGCCAGGGCACCCAGCAATGGTGAACCAACAGCAACCACTACCATTGACAACGCGACGATAAAAGTGAACAGGGATGCTCCGGGAATGTGAATGGTCCACCCCAGCAGTTGCCAATCCACCCCTTCCTGGCCACCAGCAATAGTCTGGGCAAAGTATTTGTTGAAGATGACCGCCAGAATAATGACCGCGTAGGAAGAATTGGCAAAATCGTAAAGGACCCAGGCGAAGGTACGTTTCATGCCTGTTGCACCTGTGCTGTGGGGATCAGTTCGCCATCCCCGGTCAACAGCACCGTCAGGTATTCCTGCAGTTGCACGCCGTCGGCTACGGCAATGAATTCCCCGGCCAGCGCCAGCGAGATACGACCGGTTTCTTCGGATATAATCACAGTCACCGCGTCTGACTCCTCCGACATGCCGAGAGCTGCCCGGTGACGGGTACCGAGTACCGTCTCATAATGGGGATTACTGGAGATGGGGAGGGTACATTTAGCTGCTACAATCCTGTTACGCTCGATGATGACAGCACCATCGTGCAGCGGTGTACGTGGAAAGAAGAGGGATACCAGCAGTGGCGCTTTTACCGAGGCATCGATGGTGATACCGGTCTCGGTTATCATCTTCAGTCCCACCTCACGGATGATGACGAACAATCCACCATACTGACGACGGGAGAGCTCTTCCGCAGCATTGACGATCTCCTCAATGGGGGCTGCTTCGGATATATTAAAGAGATGCCGGAAAATATTGGTCTGACCGAGCTGAATCAGAAATCGCCGCAGCTCCGGATGGAATATGATAATCAGAGCTATCACCCAGATTGTCGCGAAATTCTGGAAGATCACCGACATGATAGAGAGGTTGAGAATCCGTACCAGGAAGGATATGAGTAAGAGCAACACCAATCCCATGATCATGGCAGAAGCACGGGTACCGCGGACCAGTCTCAGCAGCTGAAAGTAGAGCGTCCCGACCAGTAAGACATCGAGCATATCCCATATCGTGAAGGGGATGAAACCGACATGAAAGAGCGTCATGGAGAGATTCCTTTCCCGGGGGGTGTCGGTTTGAAATCCACCTGATAGTATGGTTCGGCGGTATTGAGGGCACGACCACCATGTCTGGCAATCTCCTCCTGTCCGAGTGAGTAAAGCCAGTCCAGGGAGAGCTGGCGGTCATGAGGTGAAAGCAGATTGAAACGGCTGGTCTCGAGACGGGTTTCCGTCGCTGGGAACACCGCTTCGATGGCTCCGGTAAAATATGCTCCGGCTGGCAACTCCTGCAGGTCTAAGCTGGTAAGTACAAACGGTTCGCGAAACCGTTGCACTACCGAATCCTGCTTGCGATACCCTGCACTGAAGACAGCATCTTTACGGTAAAACACGCAGGGATAGATCTCGGCCTCCCGGGAGTTGATACCGCGAGCGAGAGCATCCAGTGTGTTGACACCTGCATAGTTCACCTGCTGATCAAAAAAGATTCCCTTTAACAGCGACAGGCCAACCCGCAGGCCGGTGAATGAGCCAGGTCCATGGGCACAGATGACTGTTTCCACCGCCGACAGCTCCAGCTTCAGTTCCAACAGCATTTCTTGCAGGCTGGTCTTGAGCAGGGAGCCGGTGCGGCGGGGGTCACCCCAAAGACGGGCAGCCGCCAGTTGATCATCTCTGAAAATGGCAATTGCAGATCGTGGTGTGGCGCTGTTCAGGACAAAGGCAATGCTGTGCGGCATTGATCACTCATTTTTATACGGACCGGCCAAAGTGGAATATGGGAACAACCTTTTTGAATGACAAGTGTTTATAGCGCGGCTTTGAATTAATTTTACTCATACTGATAATTCGTCTCGCGTATACTCTTGTAGTACAGCATGTTACGCGGAATCATGCAAATATCGAAGGTGACTATTTTAATACCGCGGTATAAGGGTAAATGAACCAGTTTGGTTTGATTTATTGAAATCTTACTGACTATTGGACCTGTCAATTCGACTTTCCGAACTTTATGTGCAATATTAACAATGAGATAGGCATTTTACTTATAACCCATTATCAGTCATATGACCCAATTATCTACATAAGTATCGGTATTTCATTGGCTTGGGTTTAGTGCCATAGCGATTATTATTCGTCTTAGTGATCCGAGGATCAGAAAACCGTAAGCGTATGTTTCCATAGTCTTTCAACAGTAATGCTATACCGATGCTCGCAAAGATGTCTTCTATAGTATTGCTTGGTCTTTAATGATCGCAAAGGGGATTAGTTTGCGAAGCAATACTGCATCGACCAGCGAAACTCTGTCTCTATTTTTCTGATTGGCCGCTCGCTGGTCGATGCGGGGCCCGATGCTTTGCTGACCGCGCTATAGGCGAATCAGAAAACGCTGGAAGAACTCTTATGTTCGTGGTTTGCACAATTATAGTAGAAATTTCGATAGAAACAGCAGGATGAGCATCGAACGCGCCATACAACAGAATCAGAAGATGGCCAGAGGCTGGATGAAATTGAAAATTCTGATCCAGGCAGTAATGCATCTGGCATTTTGAACTGATTAACGCGAAAGAGGATCACTCAATTTGTTGTATGCTTGCAGTATGAGATGTGTTGCATGTGGTTACTTTTTCAGAAGGAGCGGGAGGTAATTCTCATAAGATTTCATATAGAATATCCTTCAGAACTGATCGAAGTTAACGTATAGTCAGATTGACATTAGATCTCCCAACCTGAACCATGAGTTAAAGACAGGTGCGATCTTTGGGGATATATCCCAAATAGTCGACCCCAAAATCAACCACACATTTTCGCGATCTATTTGTTTACATAATATTTCTTATACGAACATGGCCCAGGATTCAAGTGGCTCTGGTGGCCGGTTTAGAGCGCCCTTCTGCTGTGTGAATAACTTGTGGGGAAAACCTGTTTTTTTGTAATACAGGTCGACGTTTCACAACTGTCACTTCGCTGTTCGAGAATCTACGGCATCCATCATGGTCAACTTCATATCAAACACTTGCATGCTTTATAACTCCCCATCGCTGTGCCATTCACTTCAGTACACATCTTTTGTAAGATCAATTACCGTGGGTACACTCATCTGCCTTTTACTTTTTCTCTGGAACAATTGATCTGGGATTGTATTTGACATGGCAGCGGATATTTCCGAAATTGGAATGACGATTTTATCACTGGACTGCAGTTTTGTTTTACCAGGAATAAGTCAGGGAGCAACTTGGCCAACCAACTCTTCCCCCCCCCCAGATCACTACTCTCTAGCCGGAAAGTCAATTTCCGGTTTAGTGGTAATTGCTCTATCTGCCTGTTACTGCTGGTCGCACTGTTATCAAACCAGTCGCAAGCACTAGCTACCAGTATGGCGGGTGACACTACACAGACAGCCAGTCTGCTGCCAACCACCGGCTGGCAGATGGTGTCAACGGATAATGATGTCACCGAGGTCTCCCTCCCCTTTATCCTTACTTCGAGTCATCCGCAGGCGTTCAATGTCAGTTGCGAGTTTGAACTGCCACCGGATACCACGGCCGTTTATCTGTTAAGACTGGACGGAATCAACTATACCTGCCGTATTTCCATCAATGATCACTTTCTGCACAGCCACGCCCTGGGTTACGCCCCCTTTCAGCTTGAGATACCCGGGGACATTCTGCGCCGGGGTACAACCAACCTGCTGGCGCTGAATGTTCACAATCAGCTGGATTACAAGCGAACCCTTCCAGTTCTTGGGGGCATCAGACAACCTCGTAATGAAACCGGGATCCCCCGTTCTATCGACCTGGTTAAGAAATCACAAGTTCATATCTCAACTGTTCGACTCAATCACAATCCAGAGGGGGAGGGAGGTTTTACACTGCGGGCAGTGGTAACACTTCGTAATGCTGCCACGGCAGCCGGTCTGGCACCACAGGAGGAATACGGACTCACACTGAATGCTTTTGGCTACGGAAGTGTTGACAACAAGGTATTACTTCACCCCCAGTCGACGAAAACGGTCCAGCTGCAACTGCAATTGAAGGATCCCCCACTCTGGAGTTATACGGAGCCCCATCTGTTCCCTGTGGAAATCATCCTGAGCCGGAAAGGTCTCCAACTGGACAGGGAAGAGATCAGCTACGGTGTGCGTGATCTTAAGATCAATGCATCTGAGTTGTTGCTGAACGATGAGCGGTTTCAGATCCGGGGACTGGTATATCATTTCGATGGGGTGCGCGGACAACTGCTGGACGGTAAGCAATTGTTGGCCGATGTGGAGCTGATAAAAAATCTGGGGTGTAACACTATCCTGATGCAGGGGGGGCCTGCACCAAGGGAGCTGTTGGACCTGTGTGATCAGAACGGCCTGTTCCTGATTGATAACCTGCCGGTGGAGCAGCCAACCGCCGGTTTACTTGCCAGTGAATCCTACCTGCAAGCTGCCAGCGCTTATCTGCAGGCGCTGTTGGAACGGGATAGTAACCACCCTGCTCTACTGGCGATTAACCTGCTGACAGATGCGGTTATGGGTGAGGAAAGTACCGATCAATTCCTGACTGAGTTGCTGTCGTTGCTACCGGACAACGGTCCACTATCCTCAGGACACTTTGCAGCAGTTATCGGAACACCTGCTGTGTTACCCTCTATACTGTTTGTGGATGAACAGCTGCTTACACTGGTGCCGCACAATCTGCCCGTCGGGGGTCCACTGGTAGCCAGCGGTATTGGGCTGCTGGCGGAGAGCGAAAATCTTGACGGATTTGCCAATCCCTGGTCTGAGATTCACCAGGCTCAACAACTCGACCTGCTGCTGAAACGATATGCCAGCGCGTCTGATTATGCCGGTCTGTTACTGCACAGCTTCGCGGATTGGCATGGTGCCCATCCGCTGCTCTGGCGGGCTCATCCCCTGGATCTCTCTCTGCATACCGACGGGCTTTACAGCTTGAGCCGTCAGGAGAAGATCGCCGCGCGTGTTGTGCACTCACACTTTACCGGTACCGCCCTTCCCCCGATGACACGAGGCGATTACAGTGAAAGGGTACCGATCTGGCCCGCGCTGGTACCATTGCTTTTGTTGTTGCTGCTGGTAATAGCCATGAAGCATAACAACATTCTGGCCTTGAACATCAAACGATCGCTGGTGCATGTGGAGGGATTTTATCTAGATATCAAATCCCGCCGCTCCCAGCAGTTGGGCCAGGGGGCTTTCATCGCGCTGGTAAACAGCCTGATGTTAGCTTCGCTACTGGCAGTGACCTTCCACTTTTTTCGCAAGACCATTTTGTTCGATGAGATATTGACCCTGCTCATACCGCATGCCGGGATCAAGGCACTCTTTATACATCTCGGTTGGCGTCCACTTTTGATGCAGATTTATGCCGGTCTGTTGTTTTTTCTTCTGCAATGGCTTATTGGATCTTCCTTTTATCTACTTGGTCTCGTTTTCGGCAGTGCCACTTCGCTGCGGCAAATGCTGCAATACTTCTTCTGGTCGGCAACACCTATGCTCTTCCTGTTACCGGTAGCACTGATTTACGGGCATCTACTCACTTTCCCCGGCGGAACAACTATTCTCATTTTACTGTTCAGTTTGTTCAGCCTCTGGTATCTGGTGCGGCTGACCCGCATCGCCCATTTCGCCTATCCGGCCAACCTGGGTAAAGCGTTGCTGGTGATACTGGGCTTGTTCCTGTTGATCCTGTTACTGCTGTTCCTTTACTATGAAACCGGCATGTCGTTTACCGACCGTTTGCTGTACCTGCTGACGGTTTACTGACACCACTGATATTGCCACACCCAGCCACCAGTATGATTTCCAATATTCTCTGCAGGATGCTTCTGGAGCATTTCTTTCATTGAATTTCGATGTTGTCCAAATCTGTATCATACCCGGTTAACCTCTTGTATTTACTGACTCAGTTGGGGTCGGACCCAGTTATAGTAATGTAATTACAGAAGTTACCCCCTGAAAAAGGTCGAAACACCGTCTAAAACGATTCTTTTTCAGGTGAAAACCGTTACAACACTGAAGTATCTCTGGAAGCAATTCAGGGTCCAGCGAGCGATCAGTTACGAGGAGGGAGATATTTATACTCACTACAGATGGTGGACAGTAAAACAAAAAACCCGTGCCGCCTCTAGGCAACACGGGCTGGATAGAAATCTTCATCAAAAAGGAGCCGCTACTTGATGCCAACCTCAATATTGCGGAATCGAGTGGGCGCGGAACCATGTGTCATCTCGGCGGTCTGACCGGGCTGCCCCTTGCCACAGTTGGCAACACCCTGCAACTGCCAATACTTGTAGTTACAGATAGCGTCACATGATCCCCAGAATTCGGGTGTGATAGACTGGTAGTTGGGATTCTTTAGCAGGCGTCCCAGCTTTCCCCCCTTGACTTCCCGGGCCAGCTCGCAGCCGAACTGAAAGTTCAGCCGCTCCTGGTCGATTGACCACGACTTGTTGGTTTCCATGTAGATTGCATCCTCGGAATCGGCAAGCAGGTCGTCCCACTCCCAGCTTCCAGGCATCAGGCTCAGGTTGCAGATACGGGTTATCGGTAAGTGGTACCAGCCTTCAGCGCGGTTGGAACCCTGACTCCGCTCCAGGTTTACCTGTGAGGCTAACTCCCGATTGGTCATGTACCCGGTGAGAATACCCTCCTTGACAATATGCCAGCGCTGAGCTTTGACACCGTCATCATCATAGCCGGCTGTTGCCAGACCGCCGGGCAAAGTTGCATCAGCCACCAGGTTGACCACCTCAGATCCATAGCGGAAGCTTCCCAGTTTGTCGGTAGTGGCAAATGAGGTACCGGCATAATTGGCTTCGTAACCCAGTACCCGATCCAGTTCTGAAGCGTGTCCCACCGATTCATGAATCTGCAGCACCATCTGGCTGGGATGGAGAATGATATCACGACGACCGGATGGCACTTCAGCAGCAGTCAGAAGTTCGATCGCTTCCTCGCGAATCCGTTCAGCGTTGGTCAGCAGAGGCAGGCCTCTGACAAACTCGTATCCCTCGGCGCGATAGTTTCCACCGTGTGTACCTGGCCAGGAACGAATCTGGACATCGTCGTTACCGACTGCGGTTGCTGAATAGCCTACCCCACTGCGCAGTAACACCTGCTCAATATCGGCTCCTTCGCTCGACAGATAATGCTGATGCTCACGGCGGAAAGACATCCTCCCCTCGGCAACTTTTATCCGGTCGTCTGCAGACAGCACCTGGTCAATCTGGAGCAGCAATTCGAGCTTCTCCTCCAGTGCGACCTTGAATGGATCTTCCTGGTATGGGGTCTGCCAGAAATCCACATGTGCCGGTTCCGGAGCCAACCGGACCTGCTCCCGGTTGAGGGAAGCGGAGGCGCGGGCGGTGGCTACAGCTTTCGCGGCAGTCTGCTCGATCACATCTTGTTTGAAGATATTGTTAGAGGCAAATCCCCAGGCGCCCTGGACCAGCACACGAATGCCGTAGCCCATGCTGTCGCTGTTGGAATGTCCCCCTATCTGGCCGTTACGGGTGTAAAGCTGTTCACCGCGAATTTCCACGATGCGTACATCAGCCCAGTCAGCACCCTGCTGGAGTGCGCTGTCCAGAGCCAGTCTGGTAAAGTCTTTCATATTGTAACTCCTAGAAATTCGTCGTCGAAGAGAACTTGAACCCGTTGACTTTGAGCGCGGGAACCACAAAGCCACCACCGAAAAATGCGCTGGCGTAATTTGTATCACGCCCGATCATTTCCACCTGGTTTAATATCCGCAGCACCGAATCGGTGAAACGAAGGTTGTGTACCGGCCGGGTCAACTTCCCATCCTCAATCCGGAAAACACCGTCACGGGTCATACCGGTAAGGGATAAATCTCGCGGATTAACCACGTTCGTATAATGAAAATGGGTTACCAGAAGTCCCCGCTCGGTTGAAGCGATCATCTCTTCGATGGTAGCTTCACCCGGCTGGAGACAGAGATTGGTTGGATAACCACCATTGGGATTGGGTGCGGGAAATCCGTGTCCGGTTGATGTCAGACCACTCCGATTGGCGGTCCGTCGGTCATGCGCAACCTGACGCAGAACTCCTTCCTCAATGAACGGTAACGTCTTCTTGGGTAAACCCTCACCATCAAAGGGGGCGGAGCTCATCCGGTCATGGAAAGGATCATCCAGGATGGTGATATTACTACCGGCGATCTGCTCGCCCAGCTTGCCAGACAATGGGCTGGTGCCCTCCAGGTAATCCTGTCCGCCAAAACCCAGCCAGGTCAGAAACAGGAGGAAATCGGTTACTGCGGCTGGTGGTAATACCACGGTATATTCACCAGGGTCAATCGGTTCAGGATTGAGGGCGCGACGGTAGATTTCTATCGCTTCTGTTGCCAGTGCGTTCGTATCAAGATCTGCAACACGACGGGATATGCTTTCAGCCCAACCGGAAACCTCTCCCCCGTCTGATACCGTGATGGAAAACTCTGCATCAGTAGCAGCATGGTGATGAAACATACCGTTGGAGTTACCGATAGCAAACTGGGAATTTGAATTACTGAAGATACCGGCAGCTTCCAGTTTCTGTCCCGCTAAACCGTCAACAACCTGCCGAATGGCTTCCGCTTTGTCCTCAGGCGAGAGGGCGGCGGTTTCCTCATCTACCCGGGTCTGCTCCTTGATCTCCAGTTGCTCCTGCAGGGGAAGGCACTCCGGATCAGCTTTCTGCAGTCTGGCGGACGCCACCGCCTGCTCGACCGCACGCTGGATCGACTCTGTGTCGAGACGACCGGTACTGACGACCCCGCTCTTACCATCGATAATTGTCCTGATGGCAAGCGACTCGGAACCCTGTGATATGTTCTGGCGGATCTCGTTGTTGGCAAAACGGGAAAGATCCTGGGTACCGCTGGAATATACAGTTTCCGTCTCCAGGGGAGATTGACGATGAACCTGTTCCAGCAGTTCCTGGATTTCGGCTCTGCTCCTCATGTTGTTAACACTCATTTGGTGCTCCAGTTATGGTGATTCAGTGTTATTCATCATTTGACGACGATACTCGGCAGCACGTCGACGCATTAACTCCGCCTCATCCCTGTCTGTATGATCCAGCACCCTGGCGTAGTGCTCTAATATAACCGGTTGCTCCGGATCAAAACGTAAAGCCTGCTGCAGACGGACAGCGGCCTCGTCCAGGTTGCCCATACAATAGTATATCCATCCGTTTGTATCCAAGAAAGAGGCGTTATCCGGTTCCAGCTCCAGCGAACGATCGGAGAATTCCAGCGCCACCAGCAACTGCTCTGCAGACACCGAGCGTTCATCTTCAACCAGTAGATAAGCATAGTTATTCATCAGGGTAGCATCTTCCAGAGCCAGCTCAACCAGCAGATTATGATAAAGTGCCAAAGCCTCTTCGCGGAATTCAGTATGACGTTGATAGAAATCACTCAGGTAAAGTCGACCGGTTACTGCGTCCGCCTGGGCTGCTATCAACTCAAGCAGTAACTGTTCCGCGATAGTAAGATTGCCACATTCCTCTTCCAGGTCGGCCAGTTCCAATCTCAATTCCATAGCGTCGGGAAAATTCCGCAATCCATCCTGGAGTGTCTGGCGGGCAGCAACGTTATCACTCTGCTTGACCCGTTGGAAAAAAGCCAGTGCAAACCAGGCTTCCAACTTATCTTCATTGGCGCTGCAGGTAACACGCAACAGTTGCTCCGCCTCATCTAACCGTTCAACCTTCGCCAGCAGATCCACCTGTAACAGCTGCAGGTAAAACGGTTCCCCCCGGGCACGGCTCAGTTGTTGCAGGAATTCCAGTTCCGACGCTGTGCTCTCGCGGGTCAATATCATACCGTGATACATTTCCAGCGCCTCTGCTTCCGGCATGTAGTCTTTAGCCAGCAAATCGTGCATAACGCTGATAAATGCACTGGTGTCTACCTGAGTGGCGTGTAATTCCAGCAGCAGTGTGAGGAGCCTCTCTTCACCGGCCACGGGATCATCACGCTCCAAAGGGGGTATATCGGTGAGCAGGTACTCCAACTGGCCGATTGTAGCTGGCAGATCACCGAGGTGGTGATAGACAATTGCCAGCCGGGATCGTAAACGCCGATTGTCCGGTTCACTATCCAGTACAGATAAGGCGTGGATCGCAAAAGTCTCATACTCCCCCAGCTGCAGATAGTTTTCTGCCAGTGCACGACGAATCTCGACAGAGGTTGAGTCGTGTAACAGGGCCAGGTTGTATTCATAAACGGCACGACGCGGATCGTCCATGCTCTCGTGAAAAGCACCCTTGACCACATGACGCGAGGCAGAGGGGTTAAGATTACCCTCTACGCCAGCTTCGGTAGCAGACTGGTGTTGTGATGGCCCGATCGTCGCACAACCGGCCAGCAATCCCAAAAGCAGGGTGATGCCAGAGAGACGCAACTTCATCAGTTACCCCCCGCCCCGAAGAGACCTATCCGCATCAGGTCGTTACGCAGGGCAATCAGCATCAGGAAAAGCAGCAGTACCAGTCCCACCTGCTGGATGCGCAACTTGAGCGTCAGTGGCAGCGGACGTCTTATCAGAGCCTCCAGGCTGGTAATCACGATATGACCGCCGTCGAGAACCGGCAATGGCAGCAGGTTGAGAAAACCGATATGCAACGAAATGATAGCAATAAAGGAGAAGAAGGAAGCCATTCCACTGCGCGCCGCTTCACCCGAGAGTTGAGCTATGAAGATTGGACCACCGAGATCGCCCAGGGACGCCTCCCCCCGGATTAGAATCAACAACTGCGAAATGGAAAGGCGCAGCAGGTCGAATGACTGACCACCGGCCAGTATAAAAGATTCAATCGGGCCCGCCTCACGTTGAACCAGGGTGGGGGCAATGCCGATTAAGCCTACCTCCTGCAGTTGCCCATCGATCAGTATCCGTTCGGGAACCGCAGTCAGCGTATCGGTGAAAACAGCACCCGCCCTTTCAATAGTCAGGATAATGGGCTCATCGGGACGGGACTGGATGCCGTCGCGAAGATCATCCCAGGAATTAAGGGATGTGTCATCCAGCCGCAGAACGCGATCACCCGCCATCAAGCCTGCCAGTGCAGCCGGTTTGCCCGGATAGATACCACCGATTACCGGTATATTGTCCAGTTCACTCACACCACTGCTGGTGATCAGAACAGCCAGAATAAACCAGGCCAGCAAAAAATTCATTACACCGCCAGCTGCCAGAATAAAGATCTTCTGCCACCAGCTTTTTGACATGAACTCCCACGCGGCGCCGGTCAGCCCCACCCCTTCCGAAAAGGGTAAGCTCTCGGATTCATCAATAATGCCGGCCATTCGCACATAGCCGCCCAGTGGAAAAATACTCACACGATAATCGGTATCACCGTGATGCCAACCGAACAGACGCTTGCCAAAACCGATTGAGAACACCTCCACCCGCACTCCGGTCAGCCGTGCGGCCAGAAAGTGCCCTAGTTCATGAACGAACACGATAACGCTGAGGACAACGGCAAAGTAGATCAGAGTCATAAAATCAGCTCGCTACCAGTTGACTGTGGATTTCTTCGTCCAGGGCGAAAATATCCTCCAGCGTGTAATTTTCAATTGAAGTATGGTTGGCCAGAGTTTCCTCTATCAGCTGGAAAATCCCGGTAAACTCGATCTGACCTTTCAGGAACAGCTCAACGGCAGCTTCATTGGCGGCGTTGAGGGCAGCGGGATAAGTACCCCCCCGCTGCAAGGCTTCACGGGCAATGCGCAATGAGGGGAACAGCTGCTCATCCGGCTCCTCGAAAGTCAAGGTACCGATCGCTGCGAGATCCAGTCGATCCATCTTCAGGTCGAGGTGTTCTGGAAAGGTGAGGGCGTATTGGATCGGAATGCGCATATCGGGCAACCCGAGTTGTGCCTTCATGGAACCATCGTTGAATTCGACCAGACTGTGTACGATAGACTGCGGATGTATCACAATATCAATCCGGTCTGCCGTTACAGGGTAAAGCCAGTAGGCCTCGATCAGTTCAAGGCCTTTGTTCATCAGGGTAGCAGAATCGATGGTTATCTTATTCCCCATCGACCAGTTGGGGTGATTCAGCGCTTCGGCGGGGGTGATTCCAGAGAGAGATCTTCGACCGCGAAAAGTGCCGCCGGAAGCGGTCAGGATAATACGACGAATCTGGCGGGGATCCTCCCCCTGGATACATTGCAGGATGGCGGAGTGTTCAGAATCTATCGGCAACAACTGCACCTGGTGGCGCTCCAGCAGTTTGCGCACCAGGCGCCCGGCGGAGACCAGCGGCTCCTTATTGGCCAGGCAGATGCGCTTGCCGGCTTCGATGGCGTTAACAACAACAGCGAGTCCCCGGTTGCCAACGATGGCGTTGACCAGTGTGCCACCTTTGGAGCGGCTCGGCAGCTGTTGCAGCTCTTCCTGGCCGCTCAG
Source organism: Candidatus Delongbacteria bacterium (assembly GCA_016784425.1). Lineage (GTDB taxonomy): Bacteria > CAIWAD01 > CAIWAD01 > BS150m-G50 > BS150m-G50 > BS150m-G50. Next base: position 16,692 of record JADHUQ010000024.1, read on the forward strand.
CACCTCTATTCCCTCAGATACCAGGGCATCGCGTACCTGTTGGTACCGGTCGGGAGCGGCGATATGGACCAGTTGTGGTCTGAATTCCAGCGCTTGTTTGATCAGCAGATCACTATTGCTACCGGCTGCAAGAGCAGCGACACAAAAGCGGTCCGGATGTTGTCTGACTATATCAAGTGTGCTGTTGCCGATCGAACCGGTGGAACCAACGATGATCAGATGCTGCAAACCTATCCCTGTTTAGCTGTCTTTAAAGAAATGAGATGATGAGTCCGGCTGTCGCCAGTGTATAGTCCGACAGGAACGAGTACTCCGCATTGATCCGTAACAGCGGAATTGGAATCCAGTTGAACCCGAGTACCATACGGGTGGAATTTGTATCGATATCTTTCTTGACATCGACCGGCACGACCCCGGCATCATAACTGTAATCAAATCCCATCGTGGTTTTTGAATAGCCCAATCCGGCATAAGGCTCGATGATAAACAACTTCTTGCTGACCATCAGGTCAAAGCTGCTGGTACCGGAACTGAGCACGTCACCCAGTGTGAGGTGATTATAGAAGTACTGAACCGCAACCCGGGGGGCGACCAGCGGTATATCCACGATCTCGTTCAGCTCAAACCGCGCGCCGGCACCGACGACGGTCATCTTACCTGCCTCGCCCAGGTCGGCGGTGAAAAAGCGACCGGTAACCTGGAATCCATGCATCAGTCCCACGGAACCCTGTATTACCGGCAATGCCAGGGTGCTGACTTCGGCAGTCGCCAGGACACCCAGCTGCTTGTCATCCGGAATCTGCAGGAACATCGCTTTGACACCGAAATCAAATCCGGGAAGACCGTGCGAGGAGGCGTTGTGATACAATCCCTGGTTCAGAAGTCCATGAAAGGCTTCCACAATAGGTGTCGCCTGTTCTACCAGTTCATCTTCAGCCAGCTGGAAAATCTCATCTTCAATTGAACCCGCCTGCGCGGTGGCGACGGTGCCGGCCAGCAGCAGCACCAGCAGTAGTTGTCTTTTCATTTTTTTCTCCCTGTTATCAAACCTGTTTCATATTGCTTCTTATCGATGATCATACCGTTACCCAATCGCGCTCCGGGATGAAGAGAATGGCCATTCAGAAAACTGGCTGCCGTCATCCGCTTGCGCCCTTTCAGTTGTACCTCTTTTAACAGCAGAGCGTCAACGCCACAGCCAACC
>JADHUQ010000025.1 GCA_016784425.1 Candidatus Delongbacteria bacterium
TCGAACCGATGATGATCATCTCGATCGGTGTCGTGGTGGGAGCCATCCTGATCGTGATCTATCTGCCTGTCTTCAAGATGGGTATGGTCATGCAGCAAGGTATGTAGCAGCTATTGCATTATGGTAATTGCTGATAATTCACGAGAAGGGAGTCCTGGTGACTCCCTTTTCAACTCTGTACGGTTACAGGAAACACTGTAGTACCCCCGGGAAGGTTAAACGAATAAATCACCTGCGAGGTGAAAGATGGTCCAATACTACCCCCAACTGTTCGCACTGGTGCTGGGACTCGTCGTCGGCAGTTTCGGCAATGTGTTGATTCACCGGCTGCCACAGAAGCAGTCGATAATCAAACCGGGCTCCCACTGCCCCGCCTGTGACCAGCAACTGTCCTGGTACGATAATATTCCGCTGCTGAGCTGGCTGCTGCTCGGTGGCAAATGTCGCAGTTGCGGTGTGCGGATTGCGTGGCGCTACCCCCTGGTGGAACTGGCAACCGGCCTGCTGTTTCTGCTCTGCTCCCTGCTGCTCCCGGATTGGCGTCACTTCCTCTTTTATCTCCCCTTATTGATTGTCGCAATTCCGTTGACCCTGATCGATTACGATCATCTGCTGCTACCCGACCGGTTGGTCTACCCGTTGATTGTCGCCGGTCTGGTGGTGAACGGTATCAACGCGCTGCTGCCGTTACCGCAACAGATCCTGCCGGTCTGGAGCGGCCTGGCTGGTGGTGGTTTTGCACTGGCTCTGTTCTACATCATTGCCGCCTTATCACTCCGGCTACTCGGTAAAGAGGGGATAGGGGGCGGTGATATCAAGCTGGTCGCCGCTCTGGGGCTTTTTGCCGGTATGTCCGGCATCATGGTGGGAATCTTTCTGGCCAGTCTGCTGGGAACACTCTGGCAGGGCGCTCTCATTCTTGGCAGACGGCGGCAAACCAGCCGCTATTTCCCGTTCGGACCTTATCTGATACTGGGTACACTGGTGGCGGTGCTCTGGGGAGAACGATTGATCGAGTGGTACATTGGATGGTTCATATGATGATACTGACAATCCTGTTGCTTACAGTCTGCCCGTTCACCTGCTCTGGCGCCGTTCCGGTTGCAGCCGGGACAGGTGATACAGGCACTGACGCTATCCTGTCTCATTACACCGGTGCCGTCACCAACCTCAATCCTGATTCAGAGGGTACACCCTGGCTGGTGGGCGGTTTTGAACCGCTGCCGGATGATATCTTTCTCAGCGACACAGAGGTCTACACCCTGCTGGTCGGGCAGAACCCCGGCAGATTGCGGGAGAGGGTCGATCACTCTTTTTCATATCATATGCGACCGGTGTTCTCTCAGGCCGGGGGCTCCTGTGGTTCCGCCTCCCGGATCTGTTATATGTTTGCTTACGAGCTGAACTGCTACCGCAACCAGCCGGGTGAGCGATTTGATAACAGATATCCCTCCCATTTCACCTGGCTGCTGACAGGTCAGAACTCCGGCAAGGCGGAGATGGCAATTGCCAACGGTGTTCCCAATGCGGATGATTACGGTGGTGACACTTTCTCCACGCTCTATGGCGGAGACATTGACTGGCCGACGGAGGATGTGGATGATTATGGTTGGATGCAGTCTTATGAGTGCTGGTACCGCGCCATGTTCAACCGGCTGGAATACAACAGCGCGGTAACATTGACGACACCGGAAAACCTGCTCCTGCTCAAGAGCTGGTTGAACGATCATCATGGTGATACCACCTTCCAGGAGGGGGGGGTAGCCGGTGCCGGCTGCGCAATAACCGGCGCACTTTACGAGCAGATCCCGGCAGGCGATTACGAGGCGGGCAGATTCCTGGTGGAGCAGTGGGGCCCGACCATTGATCACGGTACAACCTGGTCCGGCTACGACGACGAGGTCGGCTTCGATTTCAACCGTGACGGAATGATCACCAATGATATTGATATCACCGGGGATCAGATCGTCGACATGGCTGACTGGGAGCGGGGCGCCCTGATCATGCTGAACTCCTGGGGCGCCAGCTGGAAGAACGCCGGCACCGTCTATGTCCCGTATCGTCTATTGAAAATCAACGAGATGAATGCGGAGTTCTATTACATCCGCAAGGACTACACACCGCAGCAGGTACTTAAAGTCAATCTGGAATACAGCCAGCGGCGCCGGTTAAAACTGAGTATCGGCATTGCGGCCGATACCGCCGCCACCGAACCGGATGTGACTCTACCCTGTCATCATTTCAACTACGCCGGTTTACGGGATGTCGCTCTGCTGGGGATCTGGGCTGATGGTCAGGAACATACTGAACCGCTGGAGCTGGGTTATGACCTGACCGATCTCTCCTTCGGTTTTGACACCCGGATTCCGTTCCGCTATTTCCTGCAGATCGAATCAACCACCAATGCCAGCGGTCAGGGCCAGGTCATCTCCACCGCGGTGATGGATTATATTGTTGATCCGGCAGGGGTTGAGATAGTTGCTTCCGCGGGTTTTGTCAACATCCAGGGCAACGGTGCGACTACGCTGATTCCGCTGGACATGCCAGGCAGCCCCGGGAGCAACCCATACCTGCTAATACCGCAGTCACAGCAGTCGGTACATTATTATGACAGCGCTCAACCAGGTGGTGACAGCGCCCCAGCCAACGTCCTTGACGGTGATAGTGGCACTATCTGGCATACCTCATGGACCGGCGGCAATCCCCATCCACACGAGATTCAATTGGATCTGGGTGGTGTCTACGAGGTAGGTGCGTTGAAGTATCTGCCACGCCAGGTCGGCTCCAATGGCCGTATTGCGGAGTATGAGCTTTATGTCAGCCGGTATGACACTGACTGGGGGGAACCGGTAGCGACCGGAACCTGGTCAGATTCCCCGGCTGAACGGGTTGTCATTTTCCCGGCAAAAGCCGGCGGTTACCTCCGTCTGCTGGCGCTTTCCGAGGTAAACGCTGCCCGCTGGACCTCTATCGCAGAGTTGAACGTCCTGCGGGCACCACAGGCGCTCCAGCCGACTACCCCGGCAAATGTACGGATCGCCCTGATCCAGCATCTACCTGAAGGCAATCAGGTTGTCCTCAAATGGGACTCCATTGTGGGGTATCACTATTTCATCTACCAGGGTGCTGATCCCTATACAGCGTTCCCGGATAACTGGGTGTGCCTGAATCCGGCTGAACCGGTAACCGGGGATGTCTTCTTGACAATAACCCCGGAGGAGGAGTGCTGGTTCCGTGTGACCGCTGTCTATGACTGATCCGGCGGATCCCCGGGAAACAAACGCAGTGAAACTGGTCGTTGATGCTCACACTGCTCTGGCTGGCACCTCTGGCTATCTGGGGAGGTCTGCGGCTGCTGCCTTTACTGGCGGAGGCGCTGACACAGCTCTCTCTGTCACCCGGGAATGCTGCTTTCACCCTGCTGTTTGAGGGTGGACCTTACAGCTGGTTACCTGCGACCCTGCTTCCGGGTATGGCACTCCTCGCCCTGATCGTCTGGCGGGATAAACCGGTCTGGCGTTAAAAGGAATCCCCTGTTTACTTCCCCACCGCGCCCTTTCTGATGGCACTGAAGAAGAGCAGCAGAATTACAAACACCGCGATAAAGGTCAACACTGTCGGCAGCAGTTCCCCCAACGGCAGGGTCAGACGGGAGATGCCCAGACTGGCGACGAAAGCCAGACCGATACCCATCAGAGATTCCCCGGCGATGGCACCGGAGGCGAACAGAACGCCGCGGCGCAGTTTACGCTCAGCCAGCTCCTCGCTGTCACCCCGCGTAAAGAAGAAAGCCAGCAGCCCTCCTGCCAGGATTGGTGTCGCCAGTTCGAAGGGGAGGTACATACCAACCGCTATCGGCATCAGGTGTGCGCGAAAAACCGTCCCCCGGCGGCGCAACAGCTGGTCGATCAACAGGATGATCAGCCCCAACCCGGCGCCCCAGGCAACCATATTCCAGGGTAATTGTCCGTCACCGAAGAAACCACGCGCCAGACTGGCGAAAAGGCTGGCTTGAGGTGCAGCCAGCTCCTTGCCGCCGATACCGCCCGGGGTGTTGGCATGCAGCAGCTGCAGCACCGGAGCCATTACCAGCGCCGCTGCGGCAACACCGGCAATCTGCATAATCTGTTGTTTGCGGGGAGAAGCACCCACCAGGTGGCCGGTTTTGAGATCGTTACAGACATCACCGGAGGTACAGGCGGCGCAGCAGACAATTGCCGCCACCCCCAGTGTGGCTACCATACCGTTGACACCGCTGAAGCCGAACACCAGCAGCAGGGCGCCGGTGAAGAGGACAGCGGTAATCGTCATACCGGAAACCGGGCTGTTGGAGTTGCCCACCAGGCCGACGATATAGCTGGCGACGGCGGTGAAAAAGAAGGACATCGTCACCATGGCTATGGTGGTAACCACGGTAATGGCGATGTTGCGGGTAAACTGGTAATAGACAAACGCGACGACCAGCGTAGCTACTACCGACCAGAAAGCGATTGCACGGGATGAGATATCCTCCCCCGGATCCTCACCTGTTGCTACCCGACGCCGGCGTATCCCTGCCACCGCCTGTTTGAGTCCGTGGCGGACCTTGAAGATGGAATCGATCCCACCGATCACCATGGCGCCGACACCGACATAACGGATCTGTGTCGACCAGAGATCAAAGGCTCCCTCAAGTGGATCAGCCAGTTGTCCGGCGGTTGCCTCCAGTAACGGGATACCGACCAGCCAGCCCAGGGCGCCACCGATGAAGATCAACACCGCTATATTCAGACGGACGATATAGCCGACGGCAATCAACGCCGGTGATACATCGCCACCAAAATAGAAGATGCGTGAACCAAGGGCACCCGCAGTGGCAAGGCTCCCTTTGAGCAGACCGACAAAGCTGACCAGCAGTTTGAAGGTGAGACCCATCACCGCACCACCGATTACCGCCCGGGCCTGGCCACTGTCCGCCTCCTCATTTTTATCACCCGCTTTCAGGACAGCCGCACAGGCAACCCCCTCCGGATACTTCAGCTGGAGGTCGTTGCCGGTTACGAAGATACGACGCATCGGAATCATGAACAGGATACCGAGCAGTCCACCGGAGAAAGCAATCAGGGTGGTGGTCAACCAGTCGAATGACTCCCAGACACCAATCAGGATGATAGCCGGCATGGTGAAGATAATACCGGCCGCCAGCGACTCACCGGCGGAGGCGGCAGTTTGTACCTGGTTGGCTTCCAGGATGGTACCGTTGCGAAAGAGACCCCGCAGAATCAACATGGCGACAACAGCTGCAGGGATCGATGCGGAAACCGTCATGCCGACCTTCAGCCCGAGGTAGACATTAGCCGCCCCCATGATGACAGAAAGCAGAACACCGAGGATGATGACCCGTACCGTAAGCTCCGCTACGCTGCCGGTACTGCGCTGGCTACCAGCTGCTCCGCTTTGATCGGGGATCGGCTGTCTGCTCATAAAAATTCCTCCGGCTGTTTGTAACACTATCAGATAAGTCCGTTCGCGGCCTGTTCTCAATCCGCGAGTGATGCCAAGATACGCATCCTGATCGCTTTAAGGAAATGCAAATTTGCTGGTGAAGTGCCGCACTGCCCGGATTACATGACTCAGTAAGTGGAGTGTCTGACAGGGCCGGTAACGCTGAAGTGTGCTCACCTCCAGATAATCGCCAGTCCCTCTGGGCTTACCCTGGATGATCAGGACACCGGTACACCGGATGATCAGTGCTACCAGGCTGGTTATCGCTTGAGAAACAGTGAATTCGACGCAGCCAGAGGGCTGTGTCGCATAATATTTGACTGGAGCAGCAGGAATTAGTAACTTGCCGTTCATAGAACTGACCACGACTGCTGATGGCGTCAGCTGCCCGGCTACCAGCAAGACGCCCGTTTCCCTGCAGGAGAGACTTCGCTATGACAGTCAACGCTCCGCAGCCGCTGCGATTGGCCCTATTCGCTTCCGGAAGCGGCACCAATTTCACCGCGATACTAGAGGAGATTGAGGCGGGGAACCTGGATGCCGTAGTGGTCTGTCTGGTTGTAAATCGGCAGGATTGTGGCGCTGAAAAAACCGCTCGCGAGCGGGAGATTCCGGTAGAATATTTCTCAAACAGTTATTTTGGCGAGGATGTCCCGGAGGCAGCGGCAATTGTCAAGCTGCTACAGGAGCATTCTACCGACTACCTGGTACTTGCCGGCTTCCTGCGCATGCTGCCAAGGCAGCTGTTACAATCCTTCCCCGGTCGGGTACTCAATATTCACCCGGCACTGCTCCCCGCTTTCGGTGGAAAGGGGATGTACGGCCTCCGGGTACATAAGGCGGTCTGGGATAGCGGTGTCACGGTCAGTGGCGCCACTGTGCATTTTGTCGACGAACAGTTCGATCATGGACCGATTCTGCTGCAGGAAGCGGTGGAGCTGGATCGGATCCGTGATACACCGGAGACAATTCAGCAGAAGGTACTGGTAGTGGAGCACCGTCTTTATGCACGCGCTCTACGATTGTTGACCGCATACAAGGTGGATTCAAAAAACGGACGCATACGGTTATGGCGGTAAAACGGGCTTTTCTCTCTGTCTTCGATAAAACGGGAATTGTTGAGCTGGCAACCCGGCTGCAAACATTGGGCGTAGAACTTGTCTCCTCCGGCGGCACTGCTAAACTGCTTCAGGAAAACGGTCTGCCTGTGACCCCGGTTGAAGAGCTGACCGGTTTTCCAGCACTATTTGGGGGCCGGGTCAAAACGCTGCACCCAAAAGTTCACGGTGGGATCCTCTATCGGCGGGATAATGAACAGGATGTGGCTGATGCCATCAGGTGGGACATTCCCGCACTTGATCTGGTGGTGGTCAACCTGTATCCCTTCCAGCAGACGATTGCCAAACCGGAGACGACTTTTGAAGAAGCGATAGAGATGATCGATATCGGCGGTCCCGGGCTGTTGCGAGCTGCTGCCAAGAATCACCAGCAGGTGATACCACTGGTGCACGCCGACGATTTCGCACCGGTACTGCAGGCACTGGAAGAGCAGGGGGAGGTAGGACTGGAGGAACGTCGCCGTCTGGCGCTGCGAGCCTTTGCCACCACGGCAGAGTATGATGTGGCAATCAGCAGCTGGCTGGCGTCACAATGTGATACAACTGGTGAACTGTTTGCAAAAGTTCAGATCCGCTACCTGAACCTGCGCTACGGTGAAAATCCCCACCAGATGGCCACGGTCTACGGTGATCTCGCCCCGGCGGTGGAGATACTGCATGGTAAGAAGCTGTCCTACAACAACATCGTCGACCTGCAGGCAGCGCTGGAGTTGATCGGAGAGTTTGATTCGCCAGCCTGCGCCATCGTCAAACACACCAATCCCTGCGGCGTGGGGTTGGCTGAGCAGCTGCCTGCTGCCTGGGAAAGGGCCTTCGCTACCGACAGGACTTCCCCCTTTGGCGGCATCATTACAGTCAACCGTGAGCTGGACCTGACCACCGCCACCGCCATCGATACAATTTTCAGTGAACTGGTGGTTGCACCGGCGTTTGAGCCGGCAGCACTGCAGCTGCTCAAAAAGAAGAAGAACCGCCGTTTGATCAGCTATGATCCAGAGTACTGCTTTCCGGAACAGCAGTACCGCTCTTTCTGGGGTGGCACCCTGGTACAGGAACGTGATACAGTTGATATCGATCCGGCCCGTCTGCAGGTTGTCTCACAGCGTCAACCCACCGAAGCTGAGTGGCAGGCGCTGCGACTGGCCTGGCGGGTAGTCAAGCATGTAAAATCAAATGCTGTTGTGTTCACATCTGCAGATCGCACTCTGGCGGTCGGTGCCGGACAGATGAGCCGGGTTGATTCCACACGGGTGGCTATTGCCAAAGCCACTGTGCAGGGGATCAGGCTCGAGGGAGCAGTTTTAGGTTCCGACGCATTTTTCCCTTTTGCCGACGGTATTGAAGAGGCGGCAGCAGCAGGTGTTACCGCCGTGATACAACCCGGTGGTTCGCTCCGGGATGAAGAGACTATCGCTGCGGCTGACCGGGCGGGACTGGCAATGGTCTTCACCGGTATCCGTCACTTTAAACACTAACGAGTACCGGCGGCCGTCAGCGGTCCCGGTCTGATATACAGGAAGAGGTTGCAATGGCTTTCTCGTTTCTGGGACTGTTTTCGAGCGATATCGCGATCGACCTTGGCACAGCCAACACCCTGGTCTATGTGAAGGGCAAAGGTATCCTGGTACGTGAACCTTCGGTAGTGGCAATCAGCAAGCACGACCGCAAGGTGATGGCCATCGGTTACGAAGCGCGTGAAATGGTCGGAAAGACACACAGCGATATCGAAACGATTCGACCGATGCGTGACGGTGTCATAGACGACGATGAAATCGCTGAAGAGATGATCCGGGAATTCATCCGCAAGGTGCAACGTAACCGGTTGATGCGTCCCCGGGTGATTGTCTGCGTCCCTTCCGGTGTGACCAAGTCGGAGAAACGCATCATCAGCGATTCAGCCGAGCATGCCGGTGCCCGGGAGGTGTTTCTGATCGCCGAGCCGATGGCAGCCGCCCTCGGGGTTGGCCTGCCGGTCGACCAACCGGTGGGTTCGATGGTTATCGACATCGGTGGCGGGACGACGGAGATCGCCGTCATTTCACTGAGTGGCATCGTGGCCGATACCTCCATCCGTACCGGTGGCGACAAAATGGATGAAGACATCATTCAGTATATGCGACGCAGTTACAACCTGCTGATCGGCGATCGTACCGCTGAGGAGATCAAGTGCACCATCGGTTCCGCTACTCCGCTGAAGGAACGGCTGACCATGATCGCCAAGGGTCGCGACCTGATCCAGGGAATTCCCAAAGCGGTCGAGATCAATTCCGACGAGATCCGGGAGGCACTGGCCGAGCCGATCAGCGCCATTGTTGAAGCGGTTCGCCATTCACTGGAAGAGACACCCCCGGAGCTGGCGGCTGATATTCGTGATCGCGGTATAATTCTCACCGGTGGGGGAGCCCTGATGAAGGGGCTGGATAAGCGGCTGCGTGATGAAACTTCGTTACCGGTCAGCACTGCGGAAGACCCACTCACCTGTGTGGTGCGTGGTACCGGTCTGGTTCTGGATGACATGGAGCGCTGGTCAAAAGTATTGTTGCGTAAATAATGGCTCGTACTAAAAGAAATGAGAGTTCTTTCCACGGTATTCTATTTTTCATCCTGCTGCTGCTCTCTTTCATCCTGATGCAGACGGCAGACTCCAATGCCGGCCGGGCATTGCGAGGCAGTACTGCAGGTGCTTTCAGATCCCTGCTCACACCCTTCAGCTTTATTCCACGCTCGTTTACCCTCTGGGAAGAGAATGCCGTGTTACAGCAGGAGCTGATGCGTTTGAACCAGGAGCTGCTGCGTACCGAGCAGGCGGTCCGGGAAAACGAGCGTCTGCACGAGTTACTGGAGCTGCCACAACGGCCTGATTACAGCCTGATCCCCGCGACAGTCCTGGCACATGAGCAGGCCGGATTCACCCACCGCCTGCTGATCAACCGCGGCAGCAGCAGCTCCATCGAGGATCACGATCCGGTTGTCTGCGCCGAGGGGTTAATCGGCAAAGTGGTAGAGGTTGATCTGAACAGTGCACAGGTCATACTGCTAAACGATCCCTCCTTCCGGGCGCGGGTACGGTTGAGTTCCAGCGGAGTAGAGGGGATGCTGGCCTATGATTACGATCGTCATGTCTACCTTATGAAAAATGTGCCACTTTCCACCGAGCTGATACTGGGTGATACGGTCTTCACTTCAGGTCTGGAGAGTCTGTTTCCACCTGGCTTGACGATCGGTATGGTCAGTGAGTTCGAAACCACTACCGGGCTTTTCTGGAGGGTCGTAATACAGCCACTCCCTGAATTAACCTCACTGACTACAGTCGGTGTCCTGCACAGGAACGCTACCCATGAAATGGATTAGAGCGCTGTTGCTGTTCGGATTGATCTGGATTGTCCAGATCTGGTTTTTGCCCCTTTTTGCCATCGGGGAGATAGTGCCTGACCCCGGCTTGATTCTACTGCTGATCTGGGCGATCAACCGTAAATCGCACCATGCCTACCTGATCGCTTTCGCGTTTGGTTTCGCGTTAGACCTGGTTGCTTCACCACTGACTGGTGCTCACGCTTTTGCCTATCTACCGGCCCTTTTCTACATGTATCACTTTGTTACCCGTGACCTGAAACATCATTTTATCGAATGGAGTTTCCACATCCTCGTACCGCTCCTGCTGTTCGCGCTGCTTTACTACCAGTTGACCCTGTATGGTGAGGACTTTTCCTTCCTTGCCATCACCTGGCGCCAGGTTCTGCCGGCCACACTCTACAACTGGGCAATTATTATCGTGATACGCGGAATTCAGCGATGAGTCCTCAGTCAAGAAAAGGACGACGCTGGATCCTGATATCATTAACGCTGGGCGCTTTCCTGCTGCTGACGGCCACTCTTTTCTACCTGCAGATCATTCGTTACGATTATTACCGGGGCAAGTCTACCCAGAACCAGATGCGACCTGAGACGATTCAACCGTTTCGTGGACAGATTCGTGACCGGCGGGGGCGCCTGATCGCAGACAACGCTGCCTCCTACTCCGTCTGGGCGGTACCGGCGATAGCCCGTCGTGATACAAACGTGATACGACAGCTGAGTGGGTTACTGGAGAGGGATCTGGAGCGGTTGCAGCGTAAGTTCAACCAGCTGCCAGGTTACTCCTGGAAGTCCTTTCGTCTGTTGCGCAACCTCGATTTTGCCGCCTACGCCAGGCTGGAGGAGCATCTCGATTATCTGCCCGGTATCACGGTGCGCCCCGACCTGCGGCGTAATTACCTGGACACAACCCTGGCACATGTCGTAGGCTATCTGGGTGAAGTGCGGGAGCAGGATCTGACTGATAAACCTGACTTGCAGCTGGGCGATCTGGTTGGTGTCCGGGGTGTGGAAAAGGTTTATGACCGGCAGCTGCGGGGTGAACCGGGTACCCGTTTTGTACAGGTGAACGCCCTCGGGCGTATTGTCGGCGCAGAACCTGGTTACAGTGAGATCCCATCCCGGAGAGGTAAAGATCTCTTTCTCGGTATCGACCTCGAGCTGCAACATCTGGCTCATGAGCTGCTGGGCGACCGCAGCGGTACGGTTCTGTTGATGGACAGTCGCAACGGAGAGATGCTGGTTGGTGTCAGTCGTCCCGATTTTAACCCCAATGTCTTTGGCAGCCGTCTTTCTCAGGAGACCTGGCAGAGTCTCAACGATGAGCAGCGGCGTCCGCTCTTCAGCCGCATTCAACAGGCGGTGCATCCGCCCGGTTCGACCTACAAAATGGTAATCGTCGCCACTGCGATGCAGGCGGGAATATCGCACTATTACCGAACTGAATGTATCGGTGCTTATGTCCTCGGTGACCGGGTGGCGCGGTGCTGGCTGGAGGAGGGGCACGGCTGGCAGAACATGCGCCAGTCGCTAGCCGGTTCCTGTGATGTTTACTATTACCGCCTGGGTTTACAACTGGATGTCAACAGTATGGCCGCCGGAGCCCGCAGTTTTCATTTCGGCGAACTTACCGGCGTCGATCTGCCGGGTGAGCAGGCTGGACTGGTACCTGATTCCGGCTGGTACAACGAGCGTTTTGGCAAACGGGGCTGGACCCGCGGTGTTCTGCTCAATCTCGCTATCGGTCAGGGAGAGGTGCTGGTCACCCCGATCCAACTGCTGCAATACATAGCAATTCTGGCAAATGGTGGCTGGTCGGTTGTGCCACATTTCGGCGTCAGACTACTTGACCGGGAGCAGCACCTGAGCCAGTCTCTGGAGTTTCCCCGTTGGGAGACTGTTCTGCCACCCGTAATTCTGGAGGTCCTGCAGGCAGGAATGGAGGATGTGGTAGCGACGGACGGAGGTACTGCCAGCTGGCTGAGGCGTTCCGCTTACACTGTTGCGGGAAAAACCGGAACAGCGGAAAATCCTCAGGGTGAACCACACAGCTGGTTTGTCGCCTATGCACCGGCACAGGATCCACAGGTGGCACTCACCGTTCTGGTTGAGCATGGTGGTCACGGCAGCGAAGTGGCGGCTCCGATCGCCTTCCGTCTACTGGACCGCTATTTCGAGTTGTATGCTGAGACCGGGGAGTGACGATGAGCCGTAGCGGAACATCCAGCGGATTGAATCTCTGGCTGCTGTTGGCGGTGGCTGCGCTCTACGGCCTCGGTCTGCTGGGTATCTGGAGTGCAAGTGCCGGACAGGAGCACTTTTATTTCTACCGTCAGCTGCTCTGGGGCGCCCCGGCACTGGTGGCTCTCCTGGTAGGTTATCTGATCCCGGCCCGGATTTTCCTCGGACTGGCCTGGATCACCTATGGCCTGACCCTCCTGTTGTTGCTGCTGGTACTGTTGTTCGGTGACGGTACCGCCGGGGCGTCGCGCTGGTTTGACTTTGGTAATATCCGGTTTCAACCATCGGAGCTGGGGAAACTGGCACTCGTTTTTATCCTCGCCCGTCTGCTGGCCGATCAACAGCAAAATGTCAATTCGCTGCGCACACTTCTGATCTCTTTTACACTGACCGCGTTGCCCCTGGCCCTGATCATGCTGGAGCCGGATCTCGGAACCGCACTTACCTATATTTTCCTGCTGCTGCCGTTGCTGATTGCGGGTGGTATCTCCGGGCTGATGCTGTTCGTCATCATCTCCCCCCTGCTGGCGGTACTGTTTTCCTTCAGTAAAGTGTTACTGGTCATCTATCTGCTGGCTTTACTCCTCTTCAGCTTCAAACAACGGCTGTCTGCTCTGTTGCTGGGGGGGATCGTACTGGTCAACGGCCTGGTGGGAATGCTGGTGCCACACCTCTGGAACCTGCTGCATGACTATCAGAAAGTACGCCTGCTGACCTTTATCAACCCGAAGCTGGACCCCCTCGGTGCCGGTTACCAGATCATTCAGTCAAAAACCGCCATCGGTTCCGGCGGTCTCTTCGGCAAGGGCTTTGGTGGTGGCACCCAGGTACAGCTCGATTTTCTGCCGACGACCCATACCGACTTTATCTTCTCAGTCATCGGTGAGGAGTTTGGTTTTGTCGGTGCGCTGGTGGTACTGGCTCTGTTTGCACTGGTGACATTGCTGCTGATACACTATGGCTTCCGACATCGTAACCGTTTCAGCTCCCTCACATTGATCGGTATTGCCGCCATCATGTTTTTCCATGTCTTGGTTAACATCGGTATGACAATCGGGCTGTTTCCGGTAACCGGTTTGCCCTTACCGTTTCTCTCCTACGGTGGTTCCTTTCTGCTGAGCAATTTCTTCATGGTGGGTGTGGCACTCAACTTTATCCGTCACCGCCGGGAATACACTTAACAGCAGACGCTGATCACATTTCAAACCAGTTTCGGTTCAACCATAAGAACCGGCTTACACTCAGCTATCTGCCAGAGTCGTTTCAGGAAACGTTTTCATTATGGCGGTTTTCATACTGGTAAAACTGCTTCCGGCGTGCTTTCTTATATCTGTGTTAATGCCCAGTCATTGAAATTCTGTGCACCGTAGTCCTTGACGACAAGAACTTTTTTACCGATACACATTAATCCAAAGGTGCCTGCGGTACCTCGTTAGGAGATTTTATGAGAAAACTAGTTTTGATTCTGCTGGGAACCATAACCCTCACCACCAGCTTGCTGGCCGGTCGACTGTCACCCGGTCTGGAGCTGTTCCTGGATAACATGGCCGACAGCGAGCTGATTACCGTGATGCTGGCTATGAGCGATCAGGCCGATATCGCCACACTCAGTGAGGAGCTGCATCGGGAACAGGCCCCGCTGGCTCAACGGCATGAGCAGGTGGTATCCCTGTTGCAGCAGACAGCGTTTTCCACGCAGAGTGAACTGCTGCTGGAGCTGGCAGAACTGCAGGAAACCGATCTGGTTGAAGGTTGGACCTCGCACTGGCTCAGCAACATGGTTATTGTACGGGCGACCGTCGCAACTGTCCGTCAACTGGCGCTTCGCTCTGATGTGGAGCAGGCTGAACTTGATCTCAAGATTACAATGATCGAGCCGGTTGAGATAGATCACGATAATCCCCCCCCCAGCCGCAGTGTGGTGGATGGTGTGGATAATATTGAGGCGGATCGGGTCTGGTACGAGTTGGGTGTCTTTGGTGAAGGCGCCATTATTGCCGGTATCGATACCGGTGTGATGGGCAGCCATGTCTCTTTCTCCACCCGCTGGCAGGGAAACTTCGCCCCCAATTCCGAGGGCTGGCTGGATGTACTCGGCAGTTCCTCTACCCCCAATGATGGACACGGTCACGGTACCCATACCATGGGGACCATGTGTGGTGCCTCCTCCGATACCATCGGGGTAGCACCGGGAGCGCGCTGGATCGCTACCAACCCGATCGATCAGGGTACCGGTGGTGGTTTTGACAACGATGTCATTGCAGCGCTGGAATGGGTCTGTGATCCTGACGGTGACCCCGGTACGGTGGATGATATGGCGGATGTCGCCCAGAACAGCTGGGGCGTCAACGAGTATTTCAGTGGCTATTATGACTGTGACAGTCGCTGGTGGGACGCTATCGACAACTGTGAAGCCGCCGGCACCGTCCTGACCTGGTCTGCCGGTAACGAAGGTCCCGGTTCGACTTCATTGAGGAGTCCCGCCGATCGCGCCGACTCACCCTACAACTGTTTCAGCGTTGGATCCACCCTACGCTATCCCCCCTTTACAATCTCCAGCTTTTCCAGCCGCGGTCCCTCCGGTTGCGGTGGTCCTTATGCCACCAAGCCGGAAGTCTGTGCCCCCGGCAGCGACATTTACAGCGCCTACAACAACGGCGGCTATACTTCGATGAGTGGTACCTCCATGGCCGGTCCCCATGTGGCCGGTGTGGTCGGACTGATGCGTAGCGCCAACCCCGATGTCGATGTGGAAACCATCAAACAGATCCTGATGGATACCGCCATCGACCTGGGTGCCAACGGCGAAGACAACACCTATGGCTGGGGTTTCATCGATGCCTATGAAGCGGTGCTGGCGGTGATGGATGGCTATGGTACCGTGCAGGGTGTTATTACCGACGAGGAAAGCAATCTGCCCATTACGGGCGTGCTGGTACGCAACAGCGACGGCCAGCAGGCCACCGAAAGCAACGACGCCGGTGAATACCAGCTTTACCTGGCCGCTGGAGTTTACAATCTGGAATACAGCGCCTTCGGTTATTTCACTGAGAACCTGGAGGTCAACCTGCCGGAAGATGACACTGTGGTGGTTGATGTGACCCTCGCACCGGCTGCCACCGCCACCCTCAGCGGTCATGTTTATGATCCGCTGGGAACACCGATGACAGGTGCGACAGTGAGTGTGCTGGACACGCCACTCGATCCGGCCTACACCGACGGGACCGGCTATTACAGCCTGGAGATACCGATAGGAGCAACCTACGCCATCATCGCCTGGTCAGAAGGTTGGGGGGCCGATCAGAATATCGTCTACTTCCTTGAGGATATGACCGTGGACTTCACCCTGGTTGACCTGGTGCTGGAAGATTTTGAAACCGGGGATTTCTCGAGCTTCCTCTGGGAGATGGGTGGTAATACCAACTGGATCATGGATAATGTCCCTCACGAGGGGGAGTGGTGTGCCGAGTCGGGCAACATCAACGATAACCAGAGTTCCTACCTCGAGATAACCCTGGAGGTTGTCGCGGCGGGGGAGATCAGTTTCTGGTACAAGGTTTCCTCGGAAGCTAACTATGATTATCTCCATTTCAGTGTCGACGGCGGCGAACAGGGCAGCTGGTCTGGAAATGTCGCCTGGACAGAATTCAGCACGACAGTGACCTCCGGTGAGCATACTTTCCGCTGGACCTACGACAAGGACTATTCCGTGAGTAACGGCAGTGACTGTGGCTGGGTTGACTATATCATATTCCCACCAATTGGGCCACCACCTATGCCTGATATCACAGTTATGCCGGAAGCTTTCACCCCGATCCTCGATCCGGGTGAACTGCTGGTGGAACCGCTTTCCATCATCAACGGGGGTACCGGGGAGCTCACCTATGCGGTGACAGTGGCGCGGAGCGGCCTCCAGACATCAGTACCCTACCTGGAACTGCGTAAGGGTGAAGCTGATCCCCGCCCCGGCCAGGATGAACGCGACCAGGGTGGTCCGGACGCCTTCGGTCACTACTGGATCGACAGTGACGAAGTGGGTGGCCCGGTCTATAACTGGGTGGAAATCAACGACATCGGCGGCAGCCTGCCCCCGGTTGATGACGGCAGCTGGGGACCTTTCCCCCTCGGCTTTGAGTTCGACTTTTACGGGACTGTCTATGACGGTGTCTACCTTTCCACCAACGGATTGCTTTTATTCACCTCAATCAACAGTACACACAACAACCAGGGTATGCCGCACAGCAGCGAGCCCAACTGTCTGATCGCTCCCTTCTGGGATGACCTCGATCCCAGCAGTGGCGGTACAGTCTATACTTACGCCGATCTCGCCAACCAGCGCTTCATCGCCGAATGGGACGGTGTCAATCATTACATCAGTGGTAATCCGGAAACTTTCCAGGTTATTCTCAACAGCGACGGCACCATTCTCTACCAGTATCAGGATGTTGCGCTGGGTACCAGTTGTTCGGTGGGTATCGAGAATCAAAACGGTACCGACGGATTACAGATCGCCTTCAACAACAACTACCTGCATGATGAGATGGCGATTCTGATCCACCAGAATTTCATCGAATCCTGGCTCACCGTTACACCGGTTGAGGGCACCGTGCCACCGTTCAACGACGCACAGCTGGAGGTGACTTTCGATGCCGGCGAGCTGCCGGAGGGTTCCTATAACGGTTTGATCACCATCAGCTCCAACGATCCGGATGAGGCGACTGTCCTGATACCGGTAGACCTGGTGGTCGGCTGGCTGGAGGCTATCGTCGATCTGACTATTTTTGTCAGCGACGGGAATCTCCTGCTGCAGTGGAGTCCGGTAGTCAACGCCACTCACTATACGCTGTGGCAGTGTAGCGAACCGTGGGGCACCTATACCCAGATCGGTACTACGACCGGTTACAGCTGGTCCCAGCCGCTGGCAGGTGAACAGCAGTTCTTCCGGGTGATTGCGGTAAACTAGTTCGATGGGGCCGGAATTCTAAGGCTCCTTTCTGAACCGGGCGCTGCACTGATCCCCTAGCTGTGGGACAGCAGCTGCAGCCCAACGCTGGATAGTAATAACAAAACCCCGCTGCTCATTTTCGAGGAGTGGGGTTTTTGTATGCTCTCCTGATGCGTGTCCGGCGGGTCAAATCAAGGTGAGCGGGAGTTAATGTCAAATGTTGTGTATGGGGGCATTCCTAAGCCGCGAGTTTTTCTTCTTTTCCATCCTTGAAAATCACCCCTTCGATGACCTTTCCAATCAACTTGTATCCACGCAATCTGCGCCAACGCATGGAAGCTCT
>JADHUQ010000026.1 GCA_016784425.1 Candidatus Delongbacteria bacterium
AGGCATGGTTGAAGAGCTGGGCGACTTTCTTTTTTCACTGGTCAATGTCTCACGTTACCTCAACCTGGGACCGGAGGACGCTTTGCGGGCTACTGTTAACAAGTTTATCCGCCGCTTCACCTACATCGAGGAGCGGCTGGCTAAAACCGATCGCACCCCTGCAACAGCTACTCTGGCTGAAATGGACGCCCTCTGGGATGAAGCCAAGCTGCAGCAACCGGAGTAGATGATGGATGCTGGCTGCCAGTTACCCGACTGGATATTGGCAACACCCCTGCAACTACCCTTACGCTACTTCAACCGGCAGTCAGCTCCAGGTTACATTATCAATTTGCAGGATGATTCCATACTCTATCGTTTTGGTAACCAGCTTTTCGGTTGGGGCAGGATTCCGCTCGCTATCCTGGAAGAGGAACTCACCGGGGAAAGCATACTCTCTCTCTGGCTGATGGCTCCCCCGGAATGGTGGGATCCCCTGGCAACCCTGCAACTGCCTGGCGGCAGTCGACTCTTCAATGCCGGTCGACAGCTGATGTTCAAGTTGAATTCACCGGTCGCGCCTATGATACTGCCCTCAGGTTTCTTCATAAAGCAGCTGGTTGACTATGCCAGCGAGATCGGCGCACTCTTCACTCTGTTTGAGCAGGATCTGGATCAAACGGCCAGCGGTTTGAGCGCGCCACAACAGTTCGCCGCCGTCCAACAGCATGGCTCCTGCTGGGGACTTTTCCAGGAACAGCGTTTATTGGGCAAACTGGATCTCCTCTATCCGGTTGAAACGAGCTGCTGGGCGGGCGGACTGGTGCTGGACAGATCCGTGCGGGGGAACAAAATGGGACGCCGATTTTTACAGCTGCTCCTGCAGCATTCCCCCTTCAATCGGCTGGAACTGCAGGTCGACCCCTCTTTGCGTAATTACTATGTACAGGCAGGTTGTGAGCCACTGGCTTACATCAGCTGGTATCAGCTGGTACTGGCTGATACCGGGAGATCCAGAAAGCGCTGAAATTCCAGAGCTGTTTGAATCGAAAGAACTGGTTTTGGGATGTACTATCCGCTTGATTTTGTACAGATTCATGTCGCGATATAACAGTCACTTACGAACACTCAAGCTGAATACTGTGCAATGTATTTACCTGTTTGTTTTCAAGCGTTCCCAAACCTGTGTTATTTATGGTGATAGGACCCGGAAGGTTCCGGCTTGATTCTTGCTTGAACTTTCTGAATGAGTGGGAATAACCAGCGTTATGGGCAACATTCAAAGACAACATCTATTTCCGATAATCACTTCACTTTAAACTTTTGGAGGAAGCATGCGTAAACTCATTTCTAGCTTAACTGTTCTGCTAAGCATCTCTCTGGCGATGGCTTTGAATCCAGGTGACCTTGTCATCACGGAAATCATGCAGAATCCCCTCGCTGTCAGTGATGCCAATGGCGAGTGGTTTGAGGTTTACAACGCTACCGGCGCAGCAATTGATCTGCTCGATCTGATAGTTACTGAAGATGGAGGTGGCAACACCTTTGTCATCGGGAGCAGTGTCAATGTGAACCCCGGCAGCTACGCTCTACTTGCCCGTAACGGTGACCCTTTGATAAACGGCGGACTGCCGCCCGTTGATTATGTTTATCCCGGCACCTATTATCTGGGCAACAGTGCTGATGAGATTTTCATAATCGAAGTCGTCGGTATCGACACTACTGTTATCGATGAAGTATGGTATGACAACGGTGTCACCTTTCCTGATCCCAACGGCGCCAGCATGGTGCTTTCCGATCTGGAACTTGACAATAATATCGGTGCCAACTGGTATGAGGAAACTGTCTACACTTATGGCAGTGGTGATTATGGTACCCCCGGCGCACCCAATGTCCAGGTCGGATATCCCATTATCAGCGATGTGACCCAACTGCCGGCTGCACCTGGCAGCTCCGATGAGGTGGATATCAGCGCCACGGTTACCGATCCTGACGTACGTACTGTGGTCAATGTCGATCTCATTTACGACGTGGATGGCGGCCCGGAAAGCACTCTAGCAATGACCGCTGCCGGCGATATCTACAGCGCTACTATCCCGGCCCAGGCGGGCAGCTCAACCGTGACCTGGCGTATTGAAGCGACAGATGATCTGGATCAGACTTCATTCTACGGTCCCATTGTCTATGTAGTGGTGGACATCCCCACCTATTCCATCTATGATATCCAGTACACCACCGATCCCTCCGGTGATTCTCCTTACAACACCCAGATGGTTTCGGTGACCGGTACCGTTACAGCTATCGGCATTTCCGGTGATGGCAGCTT
This sequence comes from Candidatus Delongbacteria bacterium, assembly GCA_016784425.1. Classification (GTDB taxonomy): domain Bacteria; phylum CAIWAD01; class CAIWAD01; order BS150m-G50; family BS150m-G50; genus BS150m-G50. The sequence continues at coordinate 2,306 of JADHUQ010000026.1, forward strand.
CTTCCTGCAGGATGCTGAAACCGCCTGGTCCGGCATCCAGATATACGGTAACAACACCGGTATTGCCCTGCACGACAATGTCACTGTGATCGGTGTGGTCGAAGAGTACTTCAACCAGACCGAACTGCACATTTACGGTCCGGAGGCTTTTGTTATCAACTTCAGTGGCGATACTCCGATTGCACCCATTTTGCTCTCCATCGGGGATGCCTACACCGAACCTTACGAGTCGGTGGTGGTCAGGGTAGAGGGTGGCACCTGCTCCAGCCTGCCCGACGGCTACGGAGTCTGGCTTATTACCGATGGCGTCAACACCGGTGAGATCGACGACTGGTTTGTCCCTTATACACCAGTTCTGGATCAGTGCTATGATATCCAGGGCTTGATGTATTACAGCTATGAAACTTTTGCCATCAACCCTCGCGATCTCACTGAGATTGGTCCCTGTGGCGGTGGAAACCTCCCACCCAGCATTACCAATATCGGTCATCTCCCGACACTGCCAACCAGTATTGATCTGGTTACTGTGAGTGCCACGGTTACCGACGATGTGGGAGTTGATCATGTCGACCTGCTCTACATTGTCGACGGTGGCGGTGCAATAACTGTAGCCATGACTGCTGTCAACGATCTTTTCAGTGCGGATATTCCCGCTCAGATCGACGGGTCACTGGTTGAATACTACATTGAAGCTACCGACACACCTGACCTGGAAATGGCTACCAGTGATACCTATTCCTACATTGTGATAGATGAGTATACCTGTATCGATATAGCCTTAGTACGCGCCAATGATGCCGAGGGCCAGCCGCTGATGGAAGGAGAGGCTGTCATGATCTGTGGTGTACTCTCAGTCGCTCATGAATTCGGTGCCAGTGGTCCGGCTTACCTGACCCATGCAACCGGAAGTGTTGCCTTCCACGGTGGTGTCTTTGCAGATGATACACAGCTGGTTATCGGTGATGAAGTTGAGGTTGTCGGTCTGGTAGGTGCTTACAACGGCCTCACCCAGATCCAGGATCCTCCGGTAGTCAACTTTATCCAGCATGCCGGCGCACCCACCCCGGTGACAGTTACTCTGGCTGACCTGAATCTCGATTCAGAAGCCTACGAAGCGCAACTGCTGCTGGTTGAAGGGGTCACTCTGATCGATCCCGAAAACTGGCCGCTGGAAGGGGACTACGCCAATCTCCTGGTAGAGCAGGGGGTAGATACCTTCGCTGTCTATATCGACCGTGATACCAACATCGATGGCTCCACCGCACCCACCGAGCCGTTTGACCTGATCGGTGTGATGAGCCAGTACGACAACAGCCTCCCCTGGACTGTAGGTTACAATATCTCTCCCCGGATGCTGGATGATGTCGGTCTGGGCGTTGCGCCCCCGGTTGTTACAATTTACGACATCCAGTACACGACTGAACCTTCCGGTGATTCTCCCTATATCAACCAGGAAGTCACCACCAGTGGCATCGTCTACGCCCTCTTCACCAGTGGTTTCTTTATGCAGGATGCCGCTGGCGCCTGGTCCGGCATCCAGGTATACGGTGCTAATGACGGCGTCGTGATCGGTGATGAAGTTACGGTCACCGGAACGGTTGTCGAGTATTACAACCTGACTGAACTGACCATTGCGACCGCTGCCGACTATACGATCCTCTCCAGTGGTAACCCGTTGTTCGGGGTGACACTCGGAACCATCCCAGTGCTTTCCGTTGAAGATTACGAAAGTGTGTTCGTCCAGGTTGCCAATGTCACCTGCTCCAATCCGGATCTGGGTTACGGCGAGTGGGAAGTCACCGATGGCACCAATCTGCTCATCATCAATGATCTGATGTACGCCCATGTACCGCTGCTCGATGATTGCTTCGAAACGATTCAGGGTGCGCTTAACTTCGGTTTCGGTTCCTTCCGGATCGAACCGCGTGAAGCGGGGGATATCGTTTCCTGTGCTACTCTTGATGCACCGGTGGTCACGATTACCTATGTCGGCGGTAATGCACAGCTGAGCTGGAATCCGATTATTGATGCCACTGACTATCGCGTTTATATCAGCAGCGAGCCTTTCGGGGGCTGGGATGCTGGTACCCTCACCGGTGGTGCCACTACCTTCAGCTTTGCTTCAGCCGGTAGAGTCTTCTTCCAGGTTGTAGCGATCAACTAGCTGCGATCAATACTGACGGCGGGGTCAATCTCGATTAGAGATATTTCCACCGCCAGAAATGTCGTCTGAATGTGGGCGGTCCCCTGTCTGGGATCGCCCTTTTTTTGTTGTATAAGTTTCTGATGGAATCGTGCCCGTTGGAAAGGTATAACAGCCAGGGATACAGCGCTATTTCGATCCCAGATACTTCCGCAAGCTTATTATCTGTTCGTCGGTACCCAGCAGGACCAGTTGGTCACCAGCCTCCAGCAAAGTATCCGCTGTCGGTACTACCAGTGTTCCGGAAGCGGGCTTCTTGACCGACATGATGAGAATACCGTTGGTTTGGGCACGCAGATCGGTATCGTGCAGCTTTTTATCAACACAGGGCGCCTGGGGTGGTATGGCGGCTTCCACCATGCGGAATTTGGTTTCCCCGCTGCTGACAAAGGTGTCCAGAAAGTCGGTAACCGCCGGTTGCAGCACCATGGCTGCCATCCGTCGCCCACCGATCAGTGAGGGAGAGACAACTTTGTCTGCACCTGCCTGCAGGAGTTTCTTTTCGGAGTGTGGTTCAACCCCCTTGGTGATGATGTGAATGGCTGGGTTCATACCGCGCACTGTCAACACCGCGTAGAGATTGTCAGCGTCGCTGTCCAGGGTCGTCAGCAGCCCCTCTGCCCGCTCGATACCGCTGCGCAGCAGAATATCCTCGTGAGTGGCATCCCCCTCGACAACCAGGAGTCCCGCCTCACGTGCTTCCTCACAACGGACAGGATCGCGTTCAATGATCACAAACTGATGATGTGATTCGGAAAAGGTACGTGCCAGCTCAGCGCCGATTCCCCCATAACCACAGATAACATAATGACCTTTCAGATTGCTGATCTGGTTGTCCATCTTTCTACCTCGCATAAAATCCCGAATACTCCCGGAGGTGATAACGGCTGTTACACTGGAGAGAATAAAGGCAGCCGTCCCGACACCGGCAACTACATAGATGATCGTGAAACGTTCACCGGCAATACCGAGGGGATGAACTTCACCCAGACCGACCGTCGTCAGGACAATTACCGACATGTAGAGCGAGTCGAGCAGGCTCCACCCCTCCAGCAGCATGTAGCCGGTTGTGCCGCTGATAAGCAGCAGCAGCAGTATTAACACCAATACCAGCAGTCGGGGGTAACCGTGGGAATGCGGACTGTGTCTTGCCGACATCAAAGTGGGATATTCCCATGCTTCTTTGGCGGATTGGTGTCAGCTTTGTTTTCCAGCATCCGCAACGCGTGTATCACATTTTCCCGGGTAGTCTCCGGCTCAATGATATCGTCGATGTAACCCCGTTCCGCCGCCCGGTAGGGGTTGGCGAAATGATCGGTGTATTGCTTTATATGCTCCGCTTCCACCTGCTCCGGATCAGAGGCCGCAGCGATCTCCCTGCGGAAAATGATCTCCACTGCTCCCTTGGGTCCCATCACCGCGATCTCGGCAGTCGGCCAGGCCAGGTTGATATCACCCCGGATATGCTTGGAACTCATGACGTCATAGGCGCCGCCGTAAGCCTTGCGGGTGATGACAGTGACCTTGGGCACAGTAGCCTCACAGTAGGCATAGAGCAGCTTGGCGCCATGTCCAATGATTCCTCCCCACTCCTGGTCAGTGCCGGGCAGGAAACCGGGTACATCGACAAAGGTCAGCAGTGGAATGTTGAATGCGTCACAGAAACGGATGAACCGGGCTCCCTTACGACTGGAATCGCAATCCAGCACGCCGGCCAGCTGGGCCGGTTGGTTGGCAATTACACCCACGGAACCACCATTCATACGGGCGAATCCCACGATAATGTTGGTGGCGAAATCAGAGTGAACCTCCATGAAATCACGGTCATCGACGACCGCCGTGATGACCTCCTTCATCTCGTATGGCTGATTGGGGTTGTCCGGTATAACCCTTTTGAGGCTCTCCTCCTGTCGGTTGACCGGGTCGGCCGCTTGTCGGCGGGGGGTGCTTGACATGTTGTTCTGTGGAATGAAGGTCACCAGACGACGTACCTGCTCCAGCGCCTCCACCTCAGAATCCAGAGCGAAATGTGAGACGCCACTCCGGGAAGAGTGCGTATCCGCGCCCCCCAGTTCCTCGGAGGTTACATTCTCATGGGTAACGGTCTTTACCACCTTGGGTCCGGTGACAAACATGTAGCTGCTTTTGCGAACCATCATCACGAAATCTGTGATGGCGGGTGAATAGACCGCTCCACCGGCGGAGGGTCCCATGATGACAGAGATCTGTGGCACCACTCCGGAAGCCAGCGTGTTACGCAGAAAGATATCGGCATAGGCACCCAGCGAGACAACTCCTTCCTGTACCCGGGCCCCACCGGAATCATTGAGACCAATAATCGGAGCGCCGTTCTTCATCGCCATATCCATCATCTTGGCGATCTTCTGCCCGTGGGCTTCCGAGAGGGAACCACCAAAAACAGTGAAGTCCTGCGCGAAGAGATAGACCAAACGCTCATGTATGTAACCATAACCGGTAACAACCCCGTCACCCGCGTAATGCTGTCGATCCAGACCAAACTCGGTCGCCCGGTGGGTGACAAACATATCCAGTTCCCGGAAAGTACCGGTGTCCAACAACAGCTCGACCCGCTCCCGCGCTGTCAGCTTGCCCTTGTCGTGCTGGCTGGCGATTCGCTGCACACCTCCCCCCAGACGGGCCTCTTCGCGTTTCTGTTCCAGCAGTTTGCTTTTGTCTTGCATCGCACTTCCAATTGGTTTGACTGTACCCTCGTCCCCGTCCCCCCGACTGCTCCTGGTCATACCTTCCCCCAGACCACCAGGCCGGGACAGAGGGGATGCTGCAGGTCAGGATGAGACGGTATCACCCTGACATTGAATCCGTAACGACCGCTGGTAGAGCAGGGCAGCAGTCCGCGCCAGTTGGTGGGCGACCCCTCCTCTACAAGTGTCATATCGATAGTTGATCCTGCGGGAAGCTGGCCGATTGTATCTACCTGTCCATAGTAGAGCTGCACGGTTACATCCTGCGACCTCAAGACACCCAGTTCCACCTGGCAGGTGACCTCAAGCTGGCTGCCGATAGTCAAATCCTCCATTTGGCTGGTTTCAACCTTGCCGATCAGGACACCGGGCCAGTTTTGTTCCAGCTGCTGTCGCCAGCTGCTGAATTCACGGGTCACCGCCCAGTTGTCTGCGCTGAAGCGCTTCGCTCCTCGGAAACAGGGCTGGTAGAATTTCTCATTGTACTCCTGCAGCATGCGATCAGTATTGAAGAACGGACAGAGTTTGCGCAGGGAGTTCTTCATCCGCTCGACCCATTCCCGTGGCACATCATGACCGTCTCGTTGATAGAACAACGGGATGATACCATGCTCCAGCAGATCGTAAATGCTGTTGGCATCCATTTCATCCTGTAACTCCGGTTCCGCGTACACCTCATCACGACCGATGGCCCAGCCTGTTTCAGCACTGTATCCCTCTACCCACCAGCCGTCCAGTACGCTCAGGTTGAGACCACCATTGGGCAGCACCTTCATACCGCTCGTCCCGGAAGCTTCCAGCGGTCTGCGGGGTGTATTCAACCATACATCCACCCCCTGAACCAGGGTACGGGCCATGTTCATGTCATAATCTTCCAGAAAGACCATCTTCCCCTGCAGGTCGTGTTGCTTGATAAAGCGGATCAGATCCCGGATCAGCTCTTTACCGCTTTCATCGCGGGGATGCGCCTTACCGGCAAAGATAAACTGCAAAGGTCTTTCCGTGTTGTTCAGCAATTGCAGCAACCGCTCAGGATGGCGCAACAGCAGATCAGCCCGTTTGTAGGTCGCAAAACGACGGGCAAAACCGATGGTCAGCACTGCCGGGTCGAGTACTTCGGCAGCGGCGGTAATCTGCAGTGAAGTCGCTCCCTTGTCAGCCAGCTGCTGTGCCAGACGACGTCGGGAAAAAGAGATCAGATTGCTGCGGAGATTCTCGTGCACCCGCCACAGCTCTGCGTGGGGGATACTCTCCACCTTGTCCCAGACCGACGGATCGGAGGTGCGACTCTCCCAGTTCGGACCCAGGTAGCGATTGAACAGTCCCACCATCTCCCGACTGACCCAGGTGGAAATATGAATGCCGTTGGTGACCGCATCAATCGGGATCTCCGCTTCCGGAACCGCCGGCCAGCGATGCGACCACATACTGCGGGCGACTTCGCCATGCAACTGGCTGACACCGTTGATGTAAGCGGCGAAATTCATGGCGAAGTAGGCCATGTTGAAGGGAGTTTCCACCGTGGCAGTACCCAGCTGCCCCAGAGCGAGGAATTCCTCAAACCCCAGCCCCAGCTGATTACTGAGTGAATCAGCATAACGTTTGACCAACTCTACCGGAAACTCATCGATACCTGCTGGTACCGGGGTGTGGGTAGTAAAAAGTGTGGTGTTACGTATCAGGACCTGGGCCTCCTGCAGCGACAGGCCAGCTTGAGACATCAGCTGTCGCGACCGTTCGATTGCCAGAAAAGCGGAGTGCCCCTCGTTCATATGATAGAGTGCTGGCTCCAGCTTCATCGCCTTTAAAGCCTTGACGCCGCCTATCCCCAGCAGGATTTCCTGGCGAATACGATTCTCCCGATCGCCACCGTAGAGACGACGGGTGATGTTCCTGTCCTCGGGACTGTTCTCCTCCAGGTTACTGTCCAGCAGCAGTAGACGGGTACGACCCACCTGCACCTCCAGGATGCGGGCAACTACCGTGTGATCCGGATAGGGCACCTCCACCAGCAGCCAGTTACCGTTGTCGTCACGGACCGGTCTCAGAGGCAGGTTGTAAAAATCAGCACAGGGGTAACGCTCCTGCTGCCAGCCGTCAACATTGAGATACTGGGAAAGATATCCCTCCTGGTAGAGCAGGCCGATACCGATCAGCGGTACCCCCAGGTCGGAAGAGCTTTTGAGGAAATCACCCGCCAGAATTCCCAGACCACCGGAATAAATGGTCAGGCTTTCCACTATACCGAATTCCATCGAGAAATAGGCGATCAGACTATCGACCTGCTGAGGAAAATGACGTTTGAACCAGGAGGCACCCTCCCTGTACTGTTGCAGTGCCTCTACACAGCGCTGCATATGAGCGAGGAAGGAGTCGTTTACCGCCAGCTCCTGTAAACGTGCATCAGGGGTACGACCCAACAGCATTACCGGATTATGATTGGTGCTGGACCAGAGCTCTCTGTCGATACGACCGAAAAGATCCCGCGTCTCGTGGTTCCAGGCCCAGGCCAGGTTATTGGCCAACTCCAGCAGCGGTTCCAGCTCCGCCGGCAACTGCGGTTTCACCCGAAAGGTGCGTATTACAGAAGGCATTTTTGCTCCATGTCTGTTGGTATCAGCTACAGTCACAACACTCCAGCTTTCAGCATAATAATAAAAGGCAACTTGCGCACGAAAATAGAGTTTTTCAGCAAATGGCTTGCATGCAAACAGCTCCACCAGCTAGTTTTAAGCAAACCGAACACAAACAGACAACCGGCAGACTGCAGTCGCAATGGGATTGCAGGAAATATGCTTCCAGCGAGAATACTCTTGTAGATGAAACAAGTTCTGCTTTATACTTCTAAGTTCCTGATGTTCGTTTTTCTCCGGCTCTTTTTCAAACTGGAAATATCCGGTAGAGAACGAATCCCCGCACGCGGGCGCCTGATCCTGGCACCTAATCACCAGTCCAACTGGGATCCGCCACTGGTGGGGATAGCCGCCACACGACAGGTCTGCTTTGCAGCCAAGAAACAGCTCTTTGAACCCCTGCCGCAACGGCTTCTCTTGACACTACTCAACACCATACCGTTGGACCGTCACGGTCTGGACCGCCATAGCCTGCGTCGCATGGAGACAGTACTCGACCGGGGGGGGGCGCTGGTCCTCTTTCCGGAGGGAACCCGCTCCACCACTGGGGAACTGGGTAGAGGACGCGATGGTATCGGTTTACTCGCTCTGCAAACCCAGGCCGATCTCCTGCCGGTCTACCTTGACGGTACACGCGGTGCCTGGCCCCGTTGCTGGCGACGCCACTGTCTGCGCTTGCGTTTTGGGGAACTGATTGCGATCGCACCCTTCCTGGAAGCTTCCGAGCCCCGGCGCCAGGTCATCCGACGGCTCAGTGAGCAGGTTATGAATGGCATCAGGAAGGAACAGGAGGCGATGATGGGAGCACCAACCGACGAGACGTCGGTATCACAATAAACCTGGGGTGTCAGCACTGCATACCCCATAAACATCAACCGGAGGATCAAACCGAATGTTTGAAGAAGCCAAAAACCAGAACAACCAAACCCCTGTCGAACCGGAAGAAACGAAAGAGGAAAAGCAACCTGTGGAGATGACACCAGAAAGTGTCTCCCCCCCCGACCAGGAAGAGGTAGTCGCGGAGACTGCTGAAGCTGAAGTGGTACCACCTGTGGAACCGGAAGCTGAAGCGGTAGCGCCGGTAGAGGTAGAACCTGAAGTGGAGACTGCTGAAGCTGAAGTGGTACCACCTGTGGAACCGGAACCTGAAGCGGCAGCACCGGTAGAGGTAGAACCTGAGCCGGAACCAGCTACTGAAACAGCGACCCAGGCCGCGGCAGCTCTGGCCGAAGAAAAATCTGAAACAGCACCCCCGACTGTAGAGGCTGCTTCCGCGCCGGTCGAGCTGGTTGTACCCCCCGATTTGGATAAACTGATTGATTCGGAAGATGTCGTCTACACCGATGAAGAACGGGAAGAGTTGGCCCGTATGTATGACGACACCCTGCAGGAAATACACGCTGAGAGCATCATCACCGGTAGAGTTGTCGGAATCTCCGATCGTGAAATATCGGTCGACATCGGTTTCAAATCGGACGGGGTGATCCCACGCGAAGAGATAGACGATATCGGCAGTTACAAAATCGGTGACGAGCTGGAGGTCTACATCGACAAGATGGAAACATCCGACGGCCAGTTGCTGCTTTCCAAAAAGAAAGCTGATTTCGAGCGCACCTGGGGTGACATCCTCGCCAAGGACAAGAGTGGTGAGACCCTTGAAGCCCGTTGCATCCGTAGAATTAAAGGTGGTATTGTTGTTGATGTTAATGGTGTGGAAGCTTTCATGCCCGGCTCCCAGATCGATATCCACCCGGTACGGGATTTTGATGCGCTGATCGGTAAAGTGATGGATTGTCGTATCGTCAAGGTCAATGAAGCACGCAAAAACATCGTGGTCTCCCGTAAGGTGATCATTGAAGAGGATATGCGCGAAGTGCGAGAGCGGGTACTACTGGAGCTGGAGGTCGGCCAGGTACGTGAGGGTGTGGTCAAGAATATCACCAATTTTGGTGTATTCATCGACCTGGGTGGCGTTGACGCGCTCCTGCACATTACCGATCTCTCCTGGGGACGGATCAACCATCCTTCCGAAGTTGTGGAGCTGGATCAGAAACTGGCTGTTAAAGTGCTCGATTTCGATCGCGAACGGCAACGGATTTCTGTCAGTTACAAGGAACTGCAACCCCATCCCTGGGATGGTATCGAGCAGCGTTATCCGCTTGAGAACCGGGTTACCGGCAAGGTTGTCTCAATCACCCGTTATGGGGTGTTTGTCGAGCTGGAACCAGGTATCGAAGGTCTGGTCCATATTTCTGAAATGTCCTGGACCCAGCATATCAAGCATCCTTCCCAGTTGGTAAATATCGGTGAGGAGATCGAGTGTGTCGTGTTGGCCATCCAGAAGGATGATCACAAAATATCCCTCGGACTCAAGCAGATTGATCCTAATCCCTGGATTGAATACGAAACAAAATATATCAAGGATTCCCGTCACATCGGTGTGATCCGTGATTTGGTACCGTTTGGTGTCTTCGTTGAACTTGAGGACAATGTTGACGGTCTGATCCATATCAGTGACCTCTCCTGGACACGCAATGTTCGTCATCCCGGCGAGCTGGTGAAGAAGGGTGACAAGATCGATGTCGTAGTTCTGAATTTCGACAAGGATGAGCGTCGCATTTCGCTCGGTCACAAACAGCTGTTTGAGAACCCCTGGGATAAGTTTGTCGACGAATTCAAAGTTGGCGACTCTATCTCCACTGAGATCATCAAGGTGATCGAGAAGGGGGTTCTGGTAAAGATTTATAATGATCTCGAAGGCTTCATTCCCAACTCCAAGCTCTCCCTGATTGATGATGAGGGGAAACGGCGCTCTCCCCAGGAGGGTGAAACCATTCTGGCTAAGGTTCTTGAATTCGAACCACGCAGCAAGAAATTGATTCTCTCCTCACAGGAAGCACGCATGAGTCAGGATGAGCGGGATGTGGCTGATTATAAGAAGAAGACACACGGCACCACTGCCGGTGGAACTATCGGTGATGCGATCGGTGAGATGCTGCTCAAAGCACGGGTAACCAAGGGCACTGATGCACCGGTTGAGACTGCAGAAACGGACCCTCCTGTGACTGAGGAGTTGGCGTCGGGTGAGCCGGTTGACGCAGTTAAAGCTGAAACCGCGACTGTCGCTGAAGAAGCTGTTGAGGTAGTAACCCCTGCAGAAGCGACCGCCGAGGAAGTTGCTCCTCTGGCAGAGACTGAAGTGGAAGCAGAAACTGTTGAAACTGAAGTTGAACCTGAGGCTGAGGAAGCAGCTGTAACCGCCGAGGAAGTTGTTCCCCAGGCTGAGACTGAAGTGGAAGCAGAAGCTGTAGACACTGAGGTTGAACCTGAGGTTGCGGCAGCAGAGGTAACCGCCGAGGAAGTTGCTCCCCTGGCAGTGACTGAAGTGGAAGCAGAAGCTGTGGAAACCGAGGTTGAGCCTGAAGTTGCAGACCAGGTGGAGACTGCCGTTGAGGAGACTACCCCTGACGATGCAGCTCTACCGGAGAAAACCACCACGGCAGCAACCACTCCTGAGGAAGAGCCTGAAACCAAAACAGATGCTGACACAGACGCTGAGGCGGATCAGGAACCAGAGCAGAAATAATCCTCAGCTCCATATTATCATGCCTGTTCCGCTACGCGGGGCAGGCTTTTTTTCTCCTCTGACGCTCAAGAAAGTTCAGGAACCGATGCCACGCGTTGCCTCCTACTCTTTTGGCTGCAAACTGAATCACTATGAGACAGCGGTGATGATCAGCCGTTTTGTAGAAGCGGGTTGGGTGGTAGTCGATCTGGACCAGCAACCGGATCTGGTGATCATCGATACCTGTACCGTAACCGAGCGGGCGGATTTCAAAGTGCGTCAGAAAATCAGGCGAGTGCAGCGCGAACATCCTGAAGCTCGTCTGCTGGTCAGCGGTTGCCTGGCGCAGAGGGATCCGGGGGCCATCTCCGGGATGGCTGGCGTTGATCTGGTCCTGGGTAACCGTGAGAAGCTGGATCCGCTCGCCTATCTCGAGCAAACAGGCAGGGTTGATCTCCCCACTGTCCATGTGGGTGAAATTCCCACGCAACAGCGCGAACAGCTGACCACTTCGCTGCCTCCCCACTTTCATCGTCAGACACGCGGATTTATCAAGGTGCAGGATGGTTGTGATACATTTTGCAGTTTCTGCATTGTCCCCCATGTGCGGGGACGCTCCCGTTCACTGTCACCGGCTGCTGTTGTAACACAGGCGCAGGAGTTGGCTCACAGGGGCTACCGGGAGTTGGTCCTCACCGGTGTGCACATCGGCGCTTATGGTCGCGATCTGGCCGCAGCGGTAGATCTGGCGGACTTGCTGGAACAACTGGGAGAGATCGAGGAGCTGCCCCGGTTGCGCATCTCCAGTATCGAGCCGTGGGATATCACGGTGCGTCTGCTGGAGACCATGGCGCAGCTACCCGCGGTAATGCCGCACCTCCATACCGCTATCCAGTCAGCAAGTGACAGTGTGCTCAAAAGAATGAGGCGTCGGAGTACCAGCATCCAGCTGCAGGAACTGATGATGCGATTGGATGAGCTGCTTCCCGACGCCGGTATCGGTACTGATATTCTGACCGGATTCCCCGGTGAAACGGAGGAGGAGTTTGAACAGACTTACTCCTTTCTCAGGCAACATGGTATCTCATACCTCCACGTTTTTCCCTATTCTATCCGGGAGGGAACCCCGGCAGCCCTGATGGAGGGTCAACATCCACGCCAGGAGAAGAACCGACGCGTAAAACGACTTCTGCAACTGGATGAGATTTTACGCGAGGAGTTCAGCGACCGCTATCTGCAGACCGAACAGCAGGTTCTGGTTGAGAGCAAGCTGTTCTCCGGTTGTCTGACCGGCCGGACGCCACACTACCTCCCGGTGAAGATACCTGCTGACGAGGTTCGTCCCAATCAGATCGTGACCGTACGATTGACGGAGCGTCAGGATCAATACCTGCTCGGTACTCCACTCACAACAGAGCAACTGCAGACGACTAAGACTGGTCCCGGTGACCAGTTGACAAAGTCGACCCGGGGTGTTTGATTAATGCAGTCGGCTATTTTCACTTACCGCTCCAGCTCTGCTGTTGGAAACACAATCGTCTTCGGAAAGGCCCGGTATGGAATCAAATTTCCAACTGAAGTTACGGGAGGAATTGACCCTCCTGATCAACAGAACTCTGACACAGAACCTTACCACCGCTGATATCCGTTTTGACCGCTCCCCGGAGGAGGTTTCCGGTGATCTGGCTTTCGGCTGCTTTCCCCTGGCTAAACTGGCGCGACGGGCACCCAACCAGATTGCAGCTCAACTCGCCGCACAAACTGATTGCGCCCTGCTGCCAGGTGTGACAGCAGTTTCAGCCAGCGGAGGTTATCTCAACCTGACCCTCGACCTGTCCAGCTGGCTGCCGGATACCATTGACTTTCTGCTCAGCTGCGAGCAACCGGAAAAGGGATCTCTCCCTCCCCGAAAAGTGGTCATCGAGTATTCCTCCCCCAACACCAACAAACCGCAACATCTGGGGCATGTTCGCAACAACGTGCTTGGACAGGCAGTAGCCAATCTGCTGAGCGCTGCCGGTGATGAGGTGATCCGGGTCAATCTGATCAACGATCGTGGTATTCACATCTGTAAGTCGATGCTGACCTGGATAAAACTGGGGGAGGGGGAAACTCCTGAAACGACAGGCGAGAAGGGTGATCACCTGGTAGGACGTTACTATGTGCGCTTCGAGACAGAAATCAAACTGGAGCGGAAACGCTTTTTTGCAGCTGCCGGTATCGATCCGCAACAACTCGCTGCAGATGAACTCGTAAAACGGGAGCAGGATTTCCTCGCACAATCCAGTTGGCAGCAGGAGGCGGAAGAACTACTGTTGCGCTGGGAGGCGGGCGATAAGGAGTTACTCGACATCTGGCGTACTATGAACAGCTGGGTCCTGGCCGGTTTTGATCAGACCTATTCCCGCTATGGCATCACCTTTGACAGGACATATTTTGAGAGTGAAACCTATCTTAGTGGTCGCAACGAAATTGAATCAGCGTTGCAGGCGGGGCTGGTACAACGCCGGGAGGATGGGTCCATCTGGATCAGCCTGGCGGAGGAAGAGCTTGAGGACAAGCTGCTGCAGCGCAGTAACGGTACCTCAGTTTATATCACCCAGGATGTGGGCACAGCGTTGCAACGCTATGAGGACTACCACTTCGATCGGTTGATTTACGTGGTCGGTAACGAGCAGCGCTATCACTTTCGCGTACTGATTGCCATTCTGCGGCAGCTGGGGCACACCTGGGCCGACAACCTCGAACATCTTGCCTACGGTATGGTGAATCTACCTGAGGGTAAACTCAAAAGCCGCGAAGGTACCGCTGTCGACGCCGATGATCTGCTGCAGGCGGTCAAACAGGCTGCGCGTCAGGTGATGGAAGCCTCCAACCGGCGGCATGATTTCAGCGAGCAGGAGGCGGATCAGGTTGCCGAGGCTCTGGGCCTGGGTGCGATCAAGTATTACCTCCTAAGAGTATCGGCGAACCAGGACCTGCAATACGACCCGGAGCGCTCCGTTGATCTCAATGGCACCACCGGACCTTACCTCCAGTATGCCTATTCCCGTATGACTTCATTGTTGCGCAAATCCGCTTTCAACCACCAGCCGCAAATGACGTTTGAACTTGACAGTGCGATTGAAAAAGAGTTACTGCTGAAACTACTTGAGTACGCCGGCGTAGTACAGTTAGCAGCTCAGCAACGTAATCCCTCCCGCCTGGCACAGTATCTCTACGAATTGGCCCGGATTTTCAACCGTTTCTGGCATGACCTGCCGGTGCTCAAGGCGGAGTCCAGCGATATTCGTGAACAACGGCTGGCCCTGACCGCTGCCTGCCAACGTATTCTGCAACGGGGCTTGCACCTGCTGGGAATCCCTACACCGGAGAAAATCTGATCGGGGGAATTCAATGTTCAGGTTTCAGCTGATTACACTCCTGCTGGTAACTGCAGTTATCGCCTGGGGTGAACCGTTGCAGGTTGCCGTCAGTGTACCCCCACAGGCCTGGCTGGTTCGAAGCATTGCCGGGCCACAGGTTGAAGTAACCGTGATTGTGCCGCCCGGAAATTCACCAGCCACCTGGAACCTGACGCCAGACCAGTACTTCAAACTCAGGCAGATCCAGCTCTATTTCAGAGTCGCTCATCCTGCCTTCCTGCTGGAATCCCGTACAGTTGATCCTGTTTTGCTGCAGCGGCCCCGGCTGCAGATTGTGGATCTTTACCAGGCGGCTGATTCGCTTGACTTCATTGTTCCGGGTGAACAATCCGATCTTGACCCGCATGTCTGGTTGAGCCCGGCCGTTATCCGCAACTCCCTCCCTGCACTTACTGCGGCGCTCAGCAGCCTGTTGCCCGGACAGGCGGATTACTTCCGGGAGAATCAGGGGCACCTGGAAGCGGAGCTTGACAGTCTTGATCAGACCACCC
>JADHUQ010000027.1 GCA_016784425.1 Candidatus Delongbacteria bacterium
GTTTCGCGGTTGTAGTTCCAGAGCGGTTTATGCTGAAAGACCAGGGTCCAGCGTACGTCGGGATTTTCAGCCAGGGTACGCTCCACAAACTCGATTTGCTCCTCGCCGATGTGGGAGGGTTTACCATCTTCGGTATTGAGGCAGAGCAGGAGCACATTCCGGTAGACAAAACTGTAATAGGATCTTCCCAGCTGTCGTTCCCACTCTTCTGCCTGGACAGGATTGGTGATGTCGTGATTACCGGGGGTGTAGAAAAAGGGCATCTCTAGCCGCGCTGTCAGGCTGTGAAATTCCTCCCACTCGCTCCGCAGCTGCTCCAGCTCTTCGGTGTAACCCTCGATCAGGTCACCGACACTCATGACGAACTCCGGCTGCAACAGGTTGAGCTTGGTCACGGCGTCCGCAAATACTTCCAGCCTGTGGCTACCGGTGCGATCGGCCACAATGGCAAACTGAAAGTTGTCCGGATCGTTGTTGAAGTCCAGGTGCGTCCAGGGATTCACCTCCTGCACTATAATACCGGGATCGGCTGTCGGGGGGTGGGAACCGACACTGTGGGCAACAGCTGTCCCAGTAGCAGTCAGCATCAGGAGTACCGTCGCAATAGAAGGCAGTTGATACATGAGAATCCTCCTGTCAACTAATTCACCAGACGCCACATAATCCCGATGATCTCGTCGCGATGCATACCGGGAATACCCTCCATGGAGTAATGCTCGAAGGATAAGGGGTTCTGAAATGACCAGTAGAGAGTAAAATTGCCTTGCCGGGCGACCAGATGCAGGTAGGGAATCACCTGGTCGGAGAGCGGTTCGCCGTCAGTACGGATAGCGCCCCAGGTTGAAGTTGCGCCGCAGGCCAGGTTGAAGTGCAAGGCGCCTTCATAAAAGTGACCATCCCAGCGCAACTCGCTGGCAAAGCGCAGGGTGGGTAGTTCCGGATTGACCACTCCCTTGCTGTCGCGCTGCCAGGACTGCAGGGTCAACCAATGCAACTGACGGGGAAGCTGCAGATCCAGTCGCAGCTCCTCACCGTAAAGCGTAGTAGGCTGCTGCCCTACAGTAGCAGCGGAATCGACAGTAGCGTAAAGGTAAGGGAAGTCCCTGAAAGCCCAGCTCCAACCGGTCAGGGCGACTGAATGGCCGGCGGTATGCCGATAACTTACAGTCGTACTCCCACCCCGGCGGCTGCAGCTGATCGCCGCCGGATCCGGGAGGAAATCAGTCACAGCGTCTGCGCGCAGCAGGGGATAGGCTTCGCGGTACTGTTGCAGCACCTCGGCACCCCCGCGCTGCCAGCTGAAGGGGAGAAAGTCCTGACGGGAGGCCAGCTCAATACGCCATTCCAGTTGAGCCGACAATTTCAGCGCTCCCTGCAGCCAGCCGGAACGTAACCAGCGATCCCGTTCATCTTCATAGAGCAACTCCAGACCACTTTGCAGACGCAGCCGCTCCAGTGGTGCCAGGGCGACCTGCAAGCGCCCCCTGCCCAGTCGCCGGTTGAGTCGATAGCTCTCCCCCTCAATGGCTGTGGCATCGAGTTCAGTCAACATTTGCAGACGGTCATCGGGGCTGAAACTCTTCTCCAGCAGCAGGCTGCCGAACCAGCTCCAGCTTTCCAGCCCCTGGTTGTAGGGGGATTCCTGATAGAGATGATCGCGCCGATAGCGGAAAGCGGGTCGCCACCGCCAACTGTCCGCGACACCGGGGAGTTTCAGGGAGAATTGCTGATGTGTTTCACGCTGGAGTGTTGACAGGGGAGATTGCCACACCCCGTTATAATGACGATCCAGATTGAATTCCGCCACCAGCCAGCTGCGCCAGAACAGATATCGATACAATGCCAGGCTGGTGCAGTTGTCCCGCGCCTCACCGTTGAGCATTTTGCCGCTGAAGAACTGCTGGCGGGTCTCCCCCAGAAAAAGTCCACCCGGGAGGGGGTGTTGAGTGCGGAAGAGCACCCGGTTGTTACCGTAGAAAGCCTGGCGGTAGTCAAGATCGGATAACACAGTGTCAGGGGAGGGTTGCGCCGTTACCAGCGCCAGACCATCGGCTGTGGCCACCCTCGCACTGCGACTGAATCCGAGTTGATTCAGGTTGTAGAGCCCGGTGGCCGGATTATTCAGCACTACTCCGTCACGGGTTATCGGTAGCAGGAAGGGGGGCAGACCGCCGGAGGCCAGAAACAGGGTATGGCCTGTATAGCCGGCTCCAACCGTCTGCACACTTCCCAGCCAGGGGGCGAGATCGAACCAGTTGGCTGCAGCGTGAAACATCAGGAGAGTGTCCAGCGGTTGCAGGTCAGTCGGTCGCATAAACAACAGGAGACTGTCCAGTGGCGGTGGCGGTACCCTTGGTTTAAGCATCTGAAGCGAATCGGTGGCTGTGGAATCGGTGACAGCGGCTCCAGGGCCAAAGGGCAGGGAAACGGTTACCGCCTCGTTATTCTCCCCGGGCTGATAGTGCAACGAATCGGTCTGGGTACTGTCAACCAACTGGCTGACCGGGTGCATCGCCTGCGACGGGAGATTGAGCAGAGAGCCATTGTCCGCCTGCGCAAACCGCAGGTAACTGCAAAACACCAGCAGTATCAACAGCAACTTACCGGTCATCTGGCTACCTCCGCCCTGCTGCCGATCAATCTGATCACTGGACGACTGAGAAAGGCAAACACGATGAAATTCAGACCCAGGTGAATTGCACTCCAGGGAATTCCCAGTATCAGGTAGGCCAGGAGTCCCTGCTCTCCCACACCGAAAACCAGTACCGTCGCCAGTGCCGCCAGCAATTCATAAAACAGTGTCAAAAGCGCACCGGTCAAACCGATCACCCAGAAAGGCAGCCGGACCAGTCGCTTTCCAATCAGCCCCCCGACAGCGCCGATCAGAGCGAAACTTATAATCTGGGCCAGAAAAAGTGGTGGAATAGCCAGTCCGGAACCGAGGGGATTCAGACCGGAGAAAAGTCCTTCGCCGATGAGTCCCACCAGTAGCCCGGAACGAACACCCAGCAGGACACCCGCCATGAAAACTGTAAAAGTGATCAGCTCCACATTGGGAATTTCCACCAGGGCAAACCCGAGCGCAGCCGCCAGCGCAGCAAACAGCGCTGTCATGATCATACTGCGCAGCGATTGCAGTCGTGTGGTCAGGTCGGTCATCTGCTGTTTCCAGGCCTTTGCTGCTTAAAAGTGCCCTAATGTACAAAGCAATTGCAGCGCTGAACAGGCTTTTTGCATGTGCGGGTTACAGAGGGATTTATTATTGCGGTAAATACAAAAAAACCCGGTATAAAACCGGGCTTTAGATTCCAACCAACTGGGGGTAGAGATAGCTAGTCCCGTTTCTTCTCTTTTATGCGGGCGGCCTTGCCGGTACGCTCGCGCAGGTAATAGAGACGAGCGCGACGGACTTTACCCTTACGCTGAATCACCATTTTATCAATATTGTGGCTGTAGAGGGGGAAGATCCTCTCAACTTTGACACCGTTGGAGGTTTTTGCCACTGTAACAGTGGAGTTATTGCCCTTGCCCTTCATCTGTATCACGGTACCGGTGAAAACCTGGATCCGCTCTTTGTCACCTTCACGTATCCAGACATGAACCTCCAGAGTATCTCCTGGATCAATGTCAGGGATCTCAAAATCTTTGGTCTGCGGCAGCGCCGCTTCTACCTTGTCCATAAGGCTTCCTCGCTGATTTATTCTCTTCTCTTTTTATTATCGAGCAAATCACTACGCCGTTGTAGTGTTCGTTTCAGTCGTTCTTCTTCCCGCCAGGCCGCAATATTGGCATGATGTCCGGAAAGCAGTATTTCCGGTACTTCCCGCCCGCGATACTCTGCGGGTCGCGTGAAAAGCGGTTCCTCCAGTAACCCATCCTCAAAGGAGTCGGAACGGGCGGAGTCTTCATCGCCCAGCACACCAGGCTGCAACCTCACGACCGAATCGACAATGGCCATGGCCGGGATCTCGCCACCGGTCAGAACAAAATCCCCCAGTGAAATTTCCTCGTCCACCCAGCGGTCAATAACACGCTGATCGATCCCCTTATAATGACCGCAGATAATTATCATGCGTTCCAGGAGGCTCAATTCATGCGCGCGGGCCTGGGTGTAGGGAGTACCGTTGGCCGCGGTCAGAATTACCGGTACTGCAGCCTCCCCCTTGATAGACTCCAGCGCGTGATACAATGGTTCCGGTTTAAGAACCATGCCGGCACCACCCCCAAACGGATAGTCGTCCACCTGGCGATGCTTGTCCGTAGCGTACTCCCTTAAGTCGTGCAATCGGATAGTAACGCTGCCCATTTCCTCCGCCCGTCTCAGGATCGACTCACTGAATGGACCCTGGAACATGCCAGGAAAGATGGATATGATGTCTATCTGCATGATTGTGGGAGGTCTTGATTGAAAAGAACTAGATCAGACCTGTTGGCAGGTCTACCGTGATAATTCTCCGGTCCAGGTCGACGGCGCTGATGAACTCCGGTTTGAAAGGAATCAACACCTCGTCATCAGACCGCTCCGGTGAGGGATTGCTGAGACCAACAACCAGCAGGCAGCCGGATGGCACATCCATCAGGTCCCGGACAATCCCAAGTTTATCACCGTCAATACTATGCACCACGCAATCCAGCAGGTCCCGCTGGTAATACTTACCCTCTGCCAGCTGGTGCATCTGTGCACGCTTGATAAAAAGATCGTTACCAACCAGCTGTTGCGCATCCTCGCGGCTGTCGATCCCCTCCAGCATGAGGAAAGCAGTTGTTCCGCTGGGGGAGCATTTCAGAACTTCGCGTGGCTCAAACTGTAGCGGTTGAGACTGGATATGCAAAATATCAAAGTCACACAGCCCCTCCGGGAAATCACTGTAAGGCATAACCTTGATTTCCCCTTTCAGACCGCGCGTCTTGAGTACCCGGCAGATTTCAATGTAGTCCTGCAGCATTACCTCAGGCAGAACTAAAGTTCCGGGGTCTCAGATTCACCCTCTTCCGGCTCGTCGAAAGCATCATCATCGCCGCGAGTGTCATCGTCGACGTGAACCTCCCCGGCCGACTCATCATCAACTGCGGCATAATCATCATCCGGGGGAGGGCGATCCTCTTTGATGATCAGGGCTGAACGCTGTCCGTGCAGCGAACTGGCGGCTTGCAGCAGAGTGCGCAGGGCACGGGCGTTGCCGCCCTTCTTGCCGATTACCCGACCGATGTCCCCCTCAGCGACTTCCAACTCGTAAGTTTCTCGCCGTTCATCCTCAAGCAGAGTGACCCGTACCTGGTCCGGTTCTTTGACGAGATGCTTGACTACGAACTCGATGAACTCGTGCATGTGGCCTCCTGGAAATGTTGAGGCACTGGTCAGATCCTACTCGGCAGCCTCTTTTGAGCTGTCAGCTTCTGCATCGGCTTCCACGGCCTTCTCCGGTTCAGCTACGGGCTCTACATCCGCTGCTTTTTCCGGTTCTTCCGTCTCAGCTTCCGGTTTCGGCTCCGGCTCAGGTTCAGGCTCAGGTTCAGGCTTAGGCTCAGGCTCAGGCGCAGTGACTGCGTCAACTTCAGCCGGTGCATCAGCTTTGGCAGCCTTTTCTGCGGCCTTCTCCAACTTAGCCTGCTTCTCAGCAGCCTCATCTTGTATCTTCTTGAGTCGCTTCTGGTTAGCTTCGTCCCACTCGGCAATAATGGCAGCTTTGCGTTCATCGTCCGCGTTCGCCTTCTCCAGGGCGAATTTTAACAGAACACCTGTCTGTTTCAGCAGATTGCGGACAGCCGGTGAAAGGGTTGCGCCGACACGCAGCCACTTGAGGGCCAGCTCCTCCTCCACCTTGACGAGGGAGGGATTGGGCATCGGGTCGTAAAAACCGATGCTCTCGATGTATCTGCCATCCCGCCTTTTGCGAGAATCTATGGCAACGATCCTATAGAAAGGGCGCTTACGACGACCCATCCGGGTCATTCTTAATGTAACTGACAATTATGCCTCCAAAGTTTCTTAAGTATATATTTTCAGTTATTTGCCTGCAAGAGTATTTCTACCTCTTTTTCTTCTTTCCCTTCTTGCGACGGGGCTTCATCCGCTTGGGACCCACTTTTTTTGAGCCGCTCATCTGCTTCATCATCTCCCGCATCTGGAAGAACTGGGCCAGCAGCTGGTTGACCTCCTGCACGGTGGTTCCGCTGCCCAGAGCGACCCGTTTTTTGCGGCTGCCGTTCATCAGTTCCGGTCTTGCCCGCTCGAGTGGTGTCATCGAGTAAATAATCGCTTCGGTGTGAGCCAGCCGGGAGGGATCGAGATCCATATCACCCAGTTTGCTGCCCACCCCGGGGATCATCTTCATCAATCCTTCCAGCGGTCCCATTTTCTTGATGACCTGCATCTGGGCCAGAAAATCCTGCAGGGTGAAGGTGGCGTTCTGCAGTTTTTTCGCCATTGCTTCAGCGTCCTGCGCCTCCACCTGTTCCTGCGCTTTTTCCACCAGTGTTACGATATCACCCCTGCCGAGGATACGGGAGGCGATACGATCAGGATGGAACTGCTCCAGTGCGTCCAGTTTCTCGCCGATACCGATGAACTTAATCGGTTTGCCGGTAACAGCCTTTATCGAGAGCGCCGCACCGCCACGGGAATCACTGTCCATTTTTGTCAGCACTACACCATGAAAGTCCAGCTGGCGCTGGAACTCCCTGGCAGCAGTAACGGCGTCCTGACCGGTCATACCGTCGGCGACGAACAGAATTTCGCTGGGGTTCAGCTGTTCACGGATCCGCACCAGCTCCCCCATCATCTCCTGGTCGATATGCAATCGACCGGCGGTATCCAGGATTATGGGATCGTGATGGTCTTTGCCACCCCGCGCGACTCCTGCCAGTGCTGTCTGCAGAGCGTCGTTCTCAACAGGAGTCACGACCGGGACCGACGCCTGTTCAGCCAGGATGCGCAGCTGTTCTGCAGCTGCCGGCCGGTAGATATCCGCGGCAACCAGTAATGGATTCTTACCCTTACGTTTTAAAAGAGCGGCCAGTTTAGCGGCGAAAGTGGTTTTGCCGGAACCCTGCAGGCCGACCACCATGATAACGGTTTGACCACCCGGCTTCCAGTTGATCGGTGCCGCAGCGCGTCCCAGCAATTCCACCATCTCGTCATGGAGGATCTTGGTAAACTGCTGGCCGGGGCTGACCGCCAGCAGCACTTGCGCTCCGATGGCTTTTTCCTTTACCACAGTGATAAAATCGGTCACTACCTGATAGTTGACATCAGCATCAAGCAGGGCGCGACGAACATCCTGTAGCGTCTCTTCAATATTTTTTTCGGAGATACTTGCTGTACCACGCAGTTTCTTGACTATACTCTCGAATCGCGCCGATAGGGCATCAAGCATGTAATCTCCTGAAAAATCGAAGCCATAAATTTACCTTGAACATCTTTTGATAGCAAGAGATTCCACTGTGAAGGAAAACTGCAGCTCATCCGGAGCCTGGAGAAGTGGTGTCACTCCCGGAAGGAGGGTAAACGCGAATTTTCCACCGCACTACAGCGTCCACGCTATAGTACCCGACTTGAGACAGGTACAAAAAAACGGCTCCCAATGAGAGCCGCCCTTTTCAATACGATTGTTGAGCTGTACTACTTTTTGGCAGCGACAGCTTTCTTTCTTGTGTTGGCTTTTCTGGAGGGTCTGGTCGCAGTGACTTTTTGGGGCGCACTTTTTCCCGCCGGTTTGCTGGTACTTCGAGCCAGTGCGGCCCGAGCGGCAGCCAGACGCGCAACCGGGACCCGTGGTGGGGATGCTGAGACATAGTCAAGGCCGAGCGAATGACACAGCGCAATTGATCCGGGATGTCCACCGTGTTCTCCGCAGATACCGACCTCCAGACCGGGACGGGTCTTGCGTCCCCACTCGATGGCAATCTTCATCAGTCTGGCCACCCCCTCCTGGTCGAGTACCTCGAAGGGGTTGTCCAGCAGGATGTTGCTGCGGTTATAGAGAGCGAGGAACTTGCTCTCGGCATCCTCACGCGAGAAGGAGAAGGTCGCTTGCGTGAGATCGTTGGTCCCGAAGGAGAAGAACTCGGCAATTTCCGCCAGATGACCGGCCCGCATACAGGCGCGTACTACCTCGATCATGCTGCCGAAACGGTAGGGTACCTTTACCCCATATGCCTGCTCCACTTCCGGGTGCAGCTCCTTGAGAAAACTGTGTACATGGATCAGCTCCTGCAGGGTACATACCTGGGGAACCATAATCTCAGGGTGGATTTCAATCTTCTCCTTACGACAGATAGCGGCAGCTTCGAGAATTGCGCGAATCTGCATTTTGTAAATTTCCGGAAAGGAGATTCCAAGACGGACCCCCCGGTGACCAAGCATCGGATTGGTCTCAGCAAGTGCACGCACTTTCGCCAGAATCTTCTCTTTGCGCAGGATGTAATCTTCACCAATACCGCGGGTGAGCAGATGATTGAGTTTTTTATGGATGGATCTTATCTCTTTTTCACAGCGTTCACGCACATCCGGATCGATTACTTCAAGGGCGGTCTGGCTCTTACCGTCCATGTCGGAAACGAGCAGACGTAGTTGTCGCGCATGGTGAAGCTCCTCCTCGAGCTCAAGAATATTGGGCAGGAATTCATGCAGAGGTGGATCGAGCAGACGTACTGTGACGGGATAGGGTGACATCGCTTTGAAGAGACCGGTAAAGTCCTCCCGTTGCATCTCGAGCAGTTTGTCCAGATGGCTCTGGCGCTCTTCCGTCGTTTCCGCGAGAATCATCTCGACCATCACCGGAAGACGATCAACCGAATTGAACATCCGTTCAGTGCGACAGAGACCGATCCCCCTGGCGCCAAATTCACGAGCCCGGCGGGCATCCAGCGGTGTATCGGCATTACCCTTCACTTTCAGGTGGGCTATCTTGTCGGCCCATTGAAGCAGAGTTTCCAGCTCTTTGGAAAACTCCGCTTCTACCGTGGGGACCTCGCCGATATATACCTTTCCACTGGAACCGTCGATGGTGATAACGTCACCTTTCCTCAGGGTATGGTCGCCGATGATGGCGGTTCCTGCATGCAGGTTGATCGTGATTGCTTCAGCGCCTGTGACACTCGGTTTGCCCATTCCACGGGCAACGACAGCCGCGTGAGAAGTTTTACCACCCCGACTGGTGAGGATGCCCCTGGCAGCAAAGAAACCGTGAATATCTTCCGGCTTGGTCTCTTCCCGCACGAGAATCAAAGACCGTCCCTGTTTACCCAGCTCTTCGGCCTGATCTGCATCGAAGACAATTTCACCGGAGGTAGCGCCGGGTGAGGCGGCAACCCCTGTGGTAACTGCCTCCCGTTTGGCTTTGGGATCGAGTCGGGGGAAGAGCAACTGTTCAAGCTGGTCGGGATCGATACGCCTGATAGCCTCCTCGGTAGTGATCAGACGTTCTTTAACCATCTCGACAGCGATGCGCACTGCAGCCGAACCGGTTCTCTTTCCGACTCGAGTTTGCAGCATGAAGAGCTTGCCCTGTTGGATGGTGAACTCCAGGTCCTGCATATCGGTGTAGTGCCGTTCCATTTTACGGCAATAACCGTAAAGTTGTCGATAGATTTTGGGATTGGCTTTCTCCAGGCGGCTGATTGGAAGCGGTGTGCGGATACCGGCCACCACATCCTCCCCCTGGGCATCCATCAGATACTCACCATAGAACCGCTTTTCACCGGTGGCGGGATCACGGGTAAAACAGACACCGGTACCACTGTCTTTACCCATGTTACCAAATACCATCGCCTGGATATTGACTGCTGTACCCCAATCGGAAGGAATTTTGTTCTGACGGCGATACTCCTGGGCGCGACGGGTTTTCCAGGACTGGAATACTGCCCCGATTGAACCCCATAACTGCTGTAAGGGATCCTGAGGAAAGATGCTCCCTGTGAGTCTGCGCGTCTCAGCTTTATACAGTTCGATGACAGCTTTAAGGTCCTTTACCTTCAATTCGAGATCGCTCTTGTACCCATGCTCGGTTTTGTAGTTTTCCAGAATCAGGTGATAAGGATCATGCTCCAGCCCGGCGCCCGCTTTCATCACAACATCACCATACATCTGGATAAAGCGCCGGTAAGAATCGTAGCTGAAGCGGGGGTTAGAGGTTTTAGCGTTCAGGCCCTCTACAGAAATATCGTTCAAACCGAGGTTGAGCACGGTATCCATCATACCCGGCATCGAAGCACGAGAACCGGAGCGTACCGAAAGCAGCAGCGGATCATCAGCATCACCGAATTTCTTCCCCATTACCTTTTCGACCTTGGCCAGATTTTGCTGAACCTCCTGTTTGAGTGCCGGTTTCAGCTTGTGGCCGGCTTTTTCATAGGCGTGACACATTTCCGTGGAGATGGTAAAACCAGCCGGGACCGGTAATCCCACCAGCGTCATCTCTGCCAGATTTGCACCCTTGCCACCAAGTAATTCCTTCATATTTCCATTGCCGTCGGCCTTGCCGTCACCGAAATAATAGACAGCAGTTCTGGTCGAGACTTTTTTTGCGGGCATTGTTATGGCCCTCCTAAAGAGTTGCGTTTTATTGTTTCATGAATTCCATCACTTGTATCACGTTATCCCTGCTGCCGATAAACAACGGTACCCGTTGATGCAGTTCTTCCGGTTCGATTTCGAGAATCGGGCGTTTACCATCAGTGGCAAGGCCACCAGCATTGTTCACCACCAGCGCCAGGGGGCTGGCTTCATACAACAACCGCAGTTTACCGCACGGGTGTTTGTAATCGGCAGGGTACATGAAGATGCCACCGTAGAGCAGGTTGCGGTGGAAGTCCGCCACCAGTGATCCAATGTAGCGGCTGGTCATGGGACGATCATCATCCGGTTCAATTGCCTGTACATATTTGAGGTAGCGTTTTACACCCTCCTGCCATTTGAGATAATTGCCTTCGTTGACGCTGTAGATCCTGCCCCGTTGTGGTGTCTGAATATTGCTGTGGCTTAGAAAGTACTCACCGACGGAGGGGTCCAGGGTAAATCCGTTTACAGTACCGTCGCGTGTGGTATAGACAAACATGGTAGAAGAGCCGTATATGATATATCCGGCAGCCACCTGGCGGGACCCTGCCTGCAGGCATTGCGCTTGCCCGCTGAGCTCAGGATTCATCTCCAGGATAGAAAAAATGGTACCGATGGAGACGTTGGCGTCGATGTTGGAGGAACCGTCCAGAGGATCCATGTTGACGACATAGCTGGCATGGGAATTCTCCCTCAGGATTACTGCTTCTTCAAGTTCCTCAGAGCCGACAACTGCCACTCTTCCCGGTTCCGACAAGCATTGAATTATTACATCGTTGGCAAAAAGGTCCAGTTTCTTGACAACCTCTCCCTGCACATTGGTGGTCCCGGTAACACCCAGCAGGCTGACCAGACCAGCCTTATTGACCTCCCGGGAGATGATCTTTGAGGCGAGGGCGAGGTCATAGAGAATCTGCGTCAAGGTTCCGCTTGCGTCAGGATTCATCCGTTCCGCATCCAGAATGTGCTGCTCAATTGTAGTAATCTTCCGCTGCTTCAAACGCCACCTCCAATCCAGGTTTTAAGAAAACTGCTCAATTCAGCATGATTGGCCAACACCTGATCGGCCAGTTGCAACCGTTCCGCCGGCAGCGTTGTAGCCAGAGCGATACAGTGAATACCGGCCGCCCGGGCTGACTCGATGCCCAGTGGCGCATTCTCTATAACGACAGCTTCCGCCGGCTCTACTTCCAGAGCGGCTACGGCACGGCTGTAGGGCTCAGCCGAGGGTTTCCCGTGGGTATAGTCTTCCGCAGTAAATATGACGTCAAACATGGCAAGTTCAGCCGCACCCAAAACATGCTGCAGATTGACGATACTGGAACCGGTAACCAGACCGACCGCCAGTTCCGCCTGGTGGATCTGGACCAGCAGTGGACGAACCTCAGGATAGATTTCCACAGCCAGAGAACGATAGTAACTTCGTTTCCGCTCCACCCAGCGACTCACCTCTGTATCTGTAAACTGCAAGCCATTGAGCATGGCCAGGGTTTTAAATGTACTCTCCGCACTCTCCCCCTCCCGCAAGCGGATTTCCAGATCGTCCAGTTCTACACCCAGCTCGGCAAAGATGCGCGTCCAGGCAATACAATGCGATTCCAGGCTGCGGATAATCACACCATCAGCGTCAAAAAGGACTGCGCGCAAATTTTGGGGAATACGGGTCATGTTTAATCCAATGGTTTCATGCGGGCGGTAAAATGCCGCAACACCTCGGGCGCTTCGAGGATTTCCATACCCTTGATTTCGCCTCGGCGCTGGTAAATCCGTATGATCGCCTCCGCCACATAACGCATGTGGCCGGTGGTATAGACCCGTCGCGGTATTGCCAGACGCACCATCTCCAGTTCGGGGTAAGTCATCTTACCGGTCTCCTGGTCCTTCTGCGCAAACATGAGACTGCCTATCTCCACACCGCGGATGCCCCCTTCCAGGTAGAGCTCAACCGTCAACGCCTGCCCTGGAAACTGTTCGGAGGGAATGTGTGGCAGGATTCCGCGAGCATTGAGGTAGACGGCATGTCCACCGACAGGTTTGAGAATAGGTACGCCGGCTTCCGTCAGACAGCGGGCCAGGTAAGCCACCTGCTCAACACGGAATTCCAGATATTCCTCCTCCAGAACCTCACGCAGTCCTCTCGCCACTGCTTCCAGGTCGCGCCCGGCCAATCCGCCGTAGGTGGGGAAACCCTCGATCATGATCAGTTTGTTGGTGACCTGTCGTGTGAGGGCACTGTCATTGAGTGTCAGAAAGCCACCGATATTTACCAGTGCATCCTTCTTGGCGGACATGGTGGCTCCATCACCGTAAGAAAACATCTCCTGGGCGATGGCGAGGATGGTTTTGTCGGCGTAAGCCGCTTCCCTTTGCTTTATGAAGTAGGCATTCTCCGCAAAACGACAGGCATCAAAAACAAGCTTGAGACCGTGACGGTGCGTCAGCTCGCTTGTTTCACGAATATTCTGCATCGACACCGGCTGACCGCCACCTGAATTATTGGTGATGGTCAGCATCACTACCGGAATGTTGTCAGGTCCGACACGCTGTACCAGCTTTTCCAGCTTGTCCAGATCCATGTTGCCTTTGAAGGGGTGATCGCATTCCGGGTCGTAGGCTTCGTCTATTACCAGATCAAGCGCGATCGAATGATTTGATTGTACATTGGCTCGGGTAGTGTCAAAATGGATGTTGTTCGGGATATAGGTGCCCGGACCGCCGATTGTCGAAAAGAGCAGATTCTCCGCCACCCTGCCCTGGTGAGTGGGAATCACATGCTGGTAGCCAAAGATATCCTTAACTGTATCACGGAAATTATAGAAATTACGTGACCCGGCGTAGGACTCATCCCCCAGCATCATCCCACTCCACTGGTTGTCACTCATGGCGGAAGTACCGCTATCGGTAAGCAGGTCGATGTGTATTTTCTCCGCCGGGATATTGAAGACGTTGTAACCCGCCTCCTTGATTATCTCTTCGCGCTCTTCACGTGTTGTGTGTCGAATGCGTTCGACGACTTTTATTTTAAACGGTTCCAGCGGATATTTCATCTCTGCTCCCGGGCTTGTGCAATCAGCTCCTTCATGGTACGGACCGCTTCGCTGATGCCGACGAAAACCGCCCGGCCGATCAGCGAGTGACCGATGTTGAGTTCTTCGATTTCAGGGATACGGGCTATTTGTGATACATTGAAGTGGTTGAGTCCATGTCCGGCGCTGACCCTCAATCCCAACTTGCTTGCTGCAACCGCCATACTGCGGATCTGTTCCAACTCCTGCTGAGACTGGTGTTCCGATTCAGCGTTGGCGTATTCGCCGGTGTGCAATTCGACAAAATCAGCGCCCAGATTGCGGGCTGTTTTGATCTGTTCCAGGTCGGGATCGATGAAGAGGCTGGTTACAATACCACTGTTCTTCAGGGTGGTAATTGTCTCTTGAATGTGCTCGCGGAACTTAACCACATCCAACCCCCCTTCCGTGGTAACTTCTTCCCGTTTTTCCGGCACGAGCGTAACCATATCGGGACCCACCCGACAGGCTATTTCAACCATTTCGGGGGTGGCGGCCATCTCCAGGTTAAGGTGTGTTTTAACAACCTGTCTTAGCAACTCCAGGTCGCGATCCTGGAGGTGGCGCCGATCCTCCCGTAAGTGACAGACTATACCGTCACCACCGGCCATCTCCACCAGCCCCACGATTTGCACCGGATCCGGCTCTTTGATTTTCCGCGCTTCCCTGAGGGTAGCGACATGATCGATGTTAACACCGAGACGCATGCTTACTCTCCCTGTACTGCCATTTACGGCAAGTCCTGTCGTTCGTTTTCCAGCTGCGCCGCCCCATCCATGTATCACATTTAGACGGGGACGCTCACATTGATTCACCCGGAGTAGAGCAATAAAATAGTAGCGGTGGGGGCATTTGACAAGCACTGTCGACAGATTCGAGACAGTGCCAGGCAGAATCAGATGTCGTCCTGCCACTGCAGTATACGGAAGACAGCTGAGTCTGGATAAAATATACTCTGGCAGTCAGAGCTCTGCGGTTGCAGTTCGCGGATTAGTGAGAAGCGCGCCCAGCCGTTCAGATAGTCATCGTCAAGCCGCAGGTCGAAGAAAAGCGTGATCTGGACTGTTGTATCACGTTCATCAAAGACCATCAGGGAGCTATCGAGACCTGACCACTCCAGGTTGATTGTGCTGTAGTGCCGGAAAAGCCTGCCGGTGGTTGTCAGGTCAACCTGCCGGGACATCCAGTCGTAATCGCCCAGTTCCGGGTCATAAAACTGGAACTGAAATGCCGGGCAGGCGAGACATTCGGCGTACCGTAATGAATCCTGGAAATTATAAGCGTTACGGAAGTTCTGCAGCAATCCTCCGATGGTGGTCTGATCCGTCCAGGATGATTGAGGTTCCCCCAGCTGCGGGAAAAATGGATTGCGACAACTCGCAATCCAAAGCAATGGCAGCAACAGGAGTATTCGCTTCACTGGACTATCATCATGGCTTTGAGTTCAGTCCAGGAGCCGGTTGCAGGCACTGACTGATCCTCCCAGTAATAGATCGCCCAGCGCTGAAATGTACTCTGACGACTGAGTTTCAGATGGATGCTGCCTATATAATTACGGAGAGAGTCTTCCTGGAACATCTCGAGCTGGTAGTCGGCGTGATACGTTGCGGAATCTCCCAATTCTACCAGCACACCGTTGCTGAGTATCAGCAGGTGTTCCCTGCCCTCGTAATCATCACTGTAGTACTGTTGCAGCGCCGTTAGAAATTCATACTCGCGTTGCGCCGTCCAGTCACCGAAGAGGGGTGAATCCTGGAAACCGGCTTCCGGAATAAACTGAAACTCCTGCAGGTAAGTTGAATCGACGAAGCTCTCAAAATAGCAGGAGGGATTCAGCAACGAAACCGACCGCTGGAAATTTTGTATCACATCGTCCGGGTTATAGACCGGCGGACAAAGATTGGTTGCAGCATCAGACTCCTCCGCATCACGGAGTTCAAACAGGGTACAAGCGGCCAGCAGCATGGTGGCTAATAGTATTGAAACCGGCTTGATTCCCGCTGCAGTCAACATCATAAAATGGGGGAACTTCCGTTCCCCCGTCGGTCCTATATTTTTACAAAAGAGCAATGACAGCCTCCGCCACCTCAGTGGTGGAAGCGCTACCGCCCATGTCGTAGGTGCGAACCTTTTTCGCGGCGATAACAGCTGCGATAGCCTGCTCCAGGCGCTGCGCCATTTCTTTTTCATCCAGCCAGTCCAACATGAGCTTCGCGGTCAGGAACATCGCCATCGGGTTAACCTTGTTCTGCCCGAAGTACTTGGGGGCGCTACCATGGGTCGGCTCAAAGACCGCATAGTTGTCACCGATGTTGCCGCTGGAGGCAAAGCCCAGACCGCCGACCAGCTGTGCGGCCAGATCGGAGATAATATCACCGAACATGTTTTCCGCCACCAAAATGTCGTAGTCATTGGGGTTCTTGACCAGCCACATCGTCTGTGCGTCAATGTTGGTCTCCCAGAGTTCAATACCAGGATACTCGGCGGCAATCTTGCGGGCTTCGCGGATCATGAGACCACCGGTCTCCCGCAATACATTGGGTTTGTCCACCACGGTGACACTTTTACGGCCGTGCTTTTTGGCATATTCGAAAGCCTGCCGTACGATATTGCGACAACCTTTACGAGTAACGATGCGTGTGGAAAGAGCAATATCAGCCAGATCGTGCCCGGCGAATTTTTTCATCTTGGGGTGCAGCGAGAGAGCGTCAAAAACCTGCTGCGGTAGCGGGTGGAATTCAATACCGCCATACATCCCCTCGGTGTTTTCACGAAAGACCACCAGATCGATATCATCCTTGTGGTTGAGGGGATTGCCGGGATAAGCCTTGCAGGGACGCAGGTTGGTGTGGAGGTTCAATTCCTGGCGCAGGCGGACGATGGGACTGAAGTACTCGAAGCCCTGGCCCTGCAGTTCCGGACTCAGCTCCTGCGCTGCTTCATCCTTAGGTTTGGATGTAATAGCACCGAAAAGCGCGCAGTCGGTTTCTTTCAGCATTTCCAGCGTACGATCAGGCAAGGGGTTGCCCTCGTTTACCCAGAATTCCCAGCCAATATCGCCGTTAATGTACTCGGCGTCAAATTTGAGTGCGTCCAAAACCAGACGGGTGGCATCCATCACCTCCTGGCCGATGCCGTCACCAGGCATCCA
>JADHUQ010000028.1 GCA_016784425.1 Candidatus Delongbacteria bacterium
TTTGTGACGGTCTTCTTGGGTTGCATAAATCACCAGGTTTTAATGGGGTTTACATCAATACCTTGCAATTTAAACAAACCGTTCCTCATTGTAAACAACTGTTTCTCTACTACGTTGCAGGATTAATCAGAAGCGACTATCTATATCCACTGCGTTACCGGTAAAAGCCGGCTACAGCAGGATAATTCAAGCCCTGGTGGCTTTCCACCAGTTTCCAGTAGCGGGCGATATGCAGGAATTTCCCGCATCGCAACCGGGGATTTCAATAACAAGAACTTGAGTCCACAACGCCAGGGCGTCGGAACCGGCTCTTGCTTACATCCGAGGTCTGCGTTTCAAACACAGAGAGAAACACGCAGAACACAAGACGCTGTGTCGCAATGCACTTTTGGAGAGTTAAGAGGACGCCGTGTAGTATTTATTTCCTTCCTAAGGCATCTATAAACTACTATAGCTGAACGTGAATGTCAACAGTAAACAACACCCGTTTTAAAAAAAAGCACACATTGACAGTGTTGGAGGGCTCATGTTCTGTAAAGAGTCACACCGCAGCTAACTGGTTGACGACAGGTGACGGAGCAATTACTGAAAGCACTGTGGCAGCCATGTCAGCAGCACGCCTGATAAGATTCAGGAAAAATACTGGCGGATGATGTCCAGCAAGGCTTTTACCAGAACCGGATCTCCAGCGATGATGTTGCCGGTTTCAACGAAACGGTCACCACCGGAAAAATCCACAACAGATCCACCCGCCTCTTGCAGAATGATACCCCCGGCAGCAACATCCCAGGGTGCCAGATGCGGTTCCCAGAAACCGTGAAAGTTTCCCGCCGCCGTATAGCAAAGGTCGAGAGCCGCCGATCCCAACCGTCTCATGCCGCCGCAATCGAGTGCGATCCGGCTGAAACAGGGTAGATATTGCGCCAGTACCTCGTGCCAGCGAATGGGAAAACCGGTAGCCAGAAATGATTCCGCCAGGGGAGGTGCCGGGCGTAATCGCAACCGGACACCGTTCAGGAAAGCACCCTCCCCCCGAACCGCGCTGTACATCTGCTCCAGGATGGGGTTGAAAACGACACCACCCAGTAATTCAAAACCACTGCTCCGCTGTCTTGCCAGGGCGACACTGATGGCAACATGGGGTATCCCGTGAATAAAATTGGCCGTGCCGTCGAGTGGATCCACGATCCAACAGATCTCGCTCCCGGGGGTGTCACCGGCGCTCGCTCCGCTCTCTTCCGCCAGGATTCCCCATTCCGGAAATTGCGACCTCAGCGCCTCTACCAGTTGCCGTTCCACTGCCAGGTCCAGCTCGGTGACATAGTCTCGGGGAGCCTTCTCATGTATGATCAGATCGGTGCGATTGAATCCGTCGCTTAGCAACTCACCGGTCTTGCTGACGATTCCGAGGAGTTCCCGCATTGCAGCAATGATTGCCTTGTTCATAGGGATAAAACCTGCAGCTGCCTTTTATCAAACGCGGTGCGGTTGAATCAGTTCCTTTTCTCGACCAGCTTCAGGAATTCGGCTCTGGTCTCGGCGGAGTCATGGAACTCACCCAGCATGGCGGATGTAACCATCTCCGAGTGTTGTTTTTCCACACCACGCATCACCATACAAAGGTGTTTGGCTTCGATGATTACACCCACGCCGATTGGCTCCAATTCCCTCATCAGCGTCTGCGCTACCTGCTGGGTAAGCCGCTCCTGGATCTGCAGTCGCCGTGCGAACATATCGACAATTCGGGGGATTTTGCTGATACCGATTATCTTCCCGTCTGGAATGTAAGCCACATGCACTCGACCGAAAAACGGCAGCAGGTGGTGCTCGCACATGCTGAACAGTTCGATATCCTTGCAGAGAATCATCTCGTTGTAGTCCTGGGTGAAGATAGCCCCGTTAATCACTTCCTCGATGGTCTGCCTGTAACCGCAGGTCAGATACCGCCATGACTCAGCAACACGCTCAGGGGTACGTTCCAGCCCCTCCCTGGTCGGGTCCTCTCCCAGTCGCAACAGGAGCTCTCTGGTCAACTTCTCCATCAGGCTTCTCCACGGTAGGTTATATAACTTCGCTCAGTTTCAAAAATTCTCAGCTCGTGGAGTTGGGCGCCGGGAAATTGGTCCGCCAGCAGATTCCAGAAGGCTACCGCCAGGTTTTCCGCAGTGGGATTCTTCCCGGCCAGAAACGGTACGTCAAAATTCAGGTGTTTATGATCAACCTGCCGGATAATGACCCGGTCGATAATCTCGCCCATTCTTTTGAGATCCAGCAGCATCCCTGTATCAGGGGGGATAGCGCCCCTGATGGTAACTTCCAGCTTATAGTTATGTCCATGGCCACGCGGGTTACTACATTCACCAAAAAGTTCGGCGTTTCCCGCCTCGTCCTGGTCCGGCAGATGCAGGCGGTGAGCCGCACTGAACTCCTCTACCCGGGTCAGATATATCATCAGGTCTACCTCAAGTTTACATCAAACTTTTCACAGGAAGATAAAACCAACTCGAAGCTCAACTCCAGGTCAGTGACATAGGATATGGTTTACAATCGCTTTTGGGGAGTGAATTATCGACGACGAAATTTTCACCAGCTATAAAAAAGGCGCCTCGTGGCGCCCTTCAGGTCTTAAGGTCGGAAGCTTTCCGTCAGGTCGTCGATGGTATATTTAACTTTGTCCTTCATCGCCAGTTTGCGGATCTCCTGATAGTGGTCAGTCCAGGTGGGGCGCAACTCGCGGTAGAGAATCCCCATTTTATCCATCGCGGGATCCTCCGATATACGGAGGGCTTCAAGGCGATCAGTCGGATCGTAATCCTCTTCGCAGAGCCAGCTGACTTTTTCTCTCCAGTCCATGAACTGGTCTTCGCCACGGAAGGTAATGCAACGGGAAAATACCTGCACAAAGGAAAAACCGCGATGCTCGATTGCAGCTTCCAGGATCCTCACCAGATTCTTGGTGTCTGTCGCCAGCGAGCGAGCGACAAAGGAGGCGTTGTATGCAATAGCCAGCATTGCCGGGTTCATTGGTGTCTCGAAAGCGCCATAGGAGGTGGTCTTCGTGTTGGCGCCTACCTCTGTAGTCGGTGAACTCTGCCCTTTTGTCAAACCGTAGATACGGTTATCCATCAGTACATAGGTCATGTCGATGTTGCGTCTGGCTGCGTGTGGAAAATGACCGGCACCTATGGAGATACCGTCACCATCACCACCAACCGCCAAAACGGTTATTTCGTCGTTGGCCAACTTGACGCCGCTTGCAATCGGCAGCGCGCGCCCGTGGACTGCGTTGAAACCATAGGTGTTGAGGTAACCGGGCAACCGGGAAGAACAACCAATACCGGATATTACAGCCACGTCGTGTGGCGGAATCTGCAAACTGGTCAGCGCCTTGGTTATGCCATTCAAAACTCCAAAATCTCCGCACCCGGGGCACCAGACAGGTTTCAGGCCGGACTTGTAGTCCTTCGCAACCAGTTCGCTGGTAAGGATTGTATTATTTGTGCTCACTTAGCACCTCCTCAATCTTGGTTATGACACTACCCACTCGAGCCGGCATACCGATGGGGGCCTTGTACAGGCTGATCTTCTCGATCGGAATATCGATATGGCTGCGCAGGTACTTGTAAAACTGGGCGGTAAAGGAGGTTTCGACGATGATGATCTTTTTGTTCTTCTCGATGAACTCCTCCACCCGTTCATGGGCAATCGGGTAGATGACCTGTGGTATGAAGGCGGAAACGCTTTCACCGCGCCGGTTCATTTCCAGGACCGCTTCCTTCACCGCGCCCTTCATCGAGCCCCAGGTGATGATACCAACCTCAGCCTCTTCAGGGCCGTAGTGACGGGAGAAGTTCAGGTCCCGGCGGATGAATTCAAATTTACGGAAACGCTTCTCGTTATTCCTTTCCAGGATGTCCACTTCAGAGGTTGGCCAACCTCTTTCGGTGTGCTCAATACCGGAAGCCTGGTATTGGCCGTTGGCAATACCGGGATGTGTGATCGGTGAAACGCCGCTTTCGGTGTCGCGGAAGCGCATGTAGTCTTCCAGTTCATCCGCGGCGGGTGTATCACGACGATAGCGCCGGATAAAACCACGGGCATCGCCCTCCTCGTAGAGGCATTTTTTGGGAATGGTTTCAACCCGTTGACCGAGATACTGGTCGGTCATGATCAGTACCGGCAACTGGTATTTCTCAGCTATATAGAAGGCCTCTACCGCAACATCAAAGCAGTCTTCGACGTCGGAGGGGGCCAATACCACGCGTGGAGCGTCGCCGTGGGTGCCGTAAAGTGCCTGTTGAAGATCGCCCTGGGTGGTTTTGGTCGGGATACCAGTGGAGGGGCCGACCCGCATGGCGCTTACCAGCACAATGGGCAGCTCAGCAATGGAGGCTAGTCCGATCATCTCACTCATCAGGGAAAGTCCCGGTCCGGAGGTCGCACTCATCGCTTTTTTGCCGGCAAAGGAAGCACCTATTACCATCCCGATCGCGGCGATTTCATCCTCCACCTGCACCATCTGTCCGCCGTAGCGGGGTAACTCCCTGCCCATCATCTCCATGATTTCCGAGGAGGGGGTGATGGGGTAACCGGCAAAGAAATCAAGCCCGGCATAGAGCGCGCCCAGGCCGATGGCATCATTTCCGGACAGCATGATTTTGGAGGCAGCACCGGTATAGGTAAACTGTGGTAACCATTCCTCACCTGCACCGTTAGCGGCTGCCCAGTTGGCACCCACTACCAGAGCGTTGATATTGCCTTCGACTACCTTTTCAGACTTTTTTTCAAAGCGCTTTCGGATCGCCCCTTCCAGTCCACGTAACGGCAGGTTGAAATACCTGGAAAGAATCCCGAGCATAACGATGTTCTTCGCCAATTGGGTGCCAACCTCTTCGACGGCGAGTTTATGGAAAGGAACCGAGATGATCCGGTAGGAATCGACATTCTCGATCGGAATATCTTCCTTCGCGGTTTTGTCATTCTCCTCCGTCAGGATAATTGCATCGTCGGCCAGAGGATACTCGGTTCGGAAACGGCCAAAATCAGCCCAATTGAAGACGACCAGAATATCAACCAGGTCGCCATGCGAGTATATCTCACTGGGAGACAACCGCACCTTGGAGGATGATTCACCGCCACGGATCTGTGGCCCGAAACTCTTCAGCAGAAAGCAATAAAGCCCTTCCAGTGCTGCCGCCGAGGTGATAAGCTCCCCTGCAGAAACAACACCGTCACCTCCACTGCCGATCATGGCAATGGTCAATTCATTTCTCTCCAAGGTGTTCACCTTTGAGTTTAGTTGTTTAGTCGACACCGTGACGCGGTTCAGCAGCACCGGCTGGTGCTGATTACATGATACATTGGCGTCAGCGGCGTCTTGAATCGTGGCTTTTCTGCCGATCGATTCTATCCTGTACAATGTATCACAGATAGCATTCAACTATCGGTTGTCACTAAGTCTTTTGAGCAGCTTGAGCTCGTCCGCCCATTTCTCATCGCCGTCAGGGGTTTCAAGAATTTTCGGGGTTTTCACAAAACGGGAATCGCGCATCAACATGGCGAAACACTCCAACCCGATTTCACCATCACCGATATTGGCATGTCGGTCAACCCGGCTGGAAAACGGTTTCTTGGAGTCGTTGAGGTGGAACAGTGATAACCGTTCTAATCCGATGACCCGATCAAATTCCTCCCAGGTGGATTCCCAGCCTGCGGCGGTTCGCAATTCATACCCTGCGGCAAAGCCATGACAGGTGTCAAAACAGATTCCCATCCGTTCGGGCGATTTGACCAGGGCAATCATATCACGCAAATGTTCAAAACGATAACCCAGATTGGTCCCCTGACCGGCGGTTATCTCCAGGGCGATTTTTACATCATCAAAATCCAACTCTCCCAGCAGTTGGTTGATACTGGCACCGATCTCCCTGATTCCCCAGGTCTCCCCTTCCTGGAGGTGCGAACCGGGGTGCATAACCACGTGGCCGATACCCAGCTGATGTGCGCGCATTAACTCGTCCCTGAAGGCCGCCAGCGAACGCCTGCGTTTTTCCTGATCCGGTGCGCAGAGGTTTATCAAATAGGAATCATGTGTAACAGCGAAAGAGATATGGTATTTTTTGAGATTACTGCGGAATGCAGTCGCTGTTTCCGGGGAAATTGGAGGAGAGTCCCAGCGATTCTGGTTACGACTGAAGATCTGGATGGCCCGGCAGCCAATCGCGTGGCCTCGTTCCGGTGCCAGATCCACACCGCCGGCAGCTGATACATGTGCACCCAGCATCAGCGAGCCTCCAGTAGCTGGAAAAGAGACTGTAGCTGCTCCAACTGGAGGCGAGATTCATCCTGATGCAACTCCAACCCGTTCGTAGTTTTCAGTTCGAC
The DNA here is from genome assembly GCA_016784425.1 of Candidatus Delongbacteria bacterium. GTDB lineage: Bacteria > CAIWAD01 > CAIWAD01 > BS150m-G50 > BS150m-G50 > BS150m-G50. The sequence continues at coordinate 6,385 of JADHUQ010000028.1, forward strand.
AACTTTATCCAGAAAGTCCAGTCGTTGCTGTTCACATTTTATCATGGTAGGCATATGCTGTGCGACGATTTTTCGACCAGCATTCCAGTGATTGTTTTGCGCCAGATCTGGATAAGCGTTATCCCAGTCGGCCAGGAAATTAAGGCAGCGGATAGCGATACGTCGCTCACGGGCCGTTTCCGGATCAGCTGGATAATTCTCCGACAGTTCCTGCAGCCAGCCGCGACGGGTAGCAATCAGATTACTGAGTTCACTCGAGACCTGTATCAGCTTCTTTCGGGGCGAACTGATATAGTCACGTATCAACTCCAACCAGGGCAGGGATCTGCTGAGGAAGGTTGCTTCAAGCCAGGCTATTTCCGGGATTGAGAGATCTTCGGCGGCGGCGAGTGCAAGAAAACCGGTCTCAGACTGGTTCTCCCTATTTGCAGCTGTGGCGTTCTGGTTATCCTGTGAGCTGAACTCTGAATCTTGCGATTCCATGTCCTGCGTTGATTTTAGCTCACCGCTACTGCGCGGGAGCCTGGCGTTACAATTGTTGGCACTCCGAAGGGCGAACTTCAGAACGGTTTACAACCACATTCGCATTCCGTCGCGCGTTAAAAATTGACATCAATATACTACTATCAACTGGGTGGTCAAGAGAAAATAGATTGCCAGAAGAAAAATCACCAGGAGTAGGCAATATCAGCCGTTTTTTCACGCTGAAATAGCTGCTACAGCCCTCTGCGGGTTATTAACCGATTTGTCTCAACGTGACACATGACATTTTCATTCCGGTTTACTTAATTTACTGTCAACAGATTTGCCCGGGAGGTGATAGTCACATCAGAAACGGTGTTCAATGAGGCATAAGATGCTTCCTTTGGTGTGATAGTCGATTCCGCACATCCCTGTCTGCAAATATAGTTAACTGGCAGCGGTTCTGTCGGGCACGGATTGCGCCAGACTGAATTTAAAAGTTACGGGCACATGTGAAGTTTTTTGCGAGTGAAGTCTATCGGCATCGCCAATTCGGAAAGTTGTTTATTGTGCTGCTGGCTCTACTGTTGCTGCTCGTGGTATCAATTGGTGATCTGAATCATAGCCCGGGATGGTTGTTCTTGGTAGTCACCATGTTGCTGGCGGTTGGTTTGATTTTTGGTTCGCTGACAGTGGTGATAGCTGATGGAGTGCTGCATTGTTGGCTGGGGATCGGATTATTCCGGCGACGGTTTGAATTGAGGGATATCACCGCAGCTGAAATTGTCCGCAATCACTGGTATTACGGTTGGGGGATCCGTTTGACCCCCAACGGCTGGATGTTCAATGTTAATGGTCTGGATGCTGTCGAAATCACTTTATCGTCCGGTAAGATGTTCCGGATCGGAACCGACAGACCTCAGCAGCTGGCACAGATAATACAGGCACATATATAGCGATTCTCAAATTGAACTGTCGTTTGAAAATAGCTTTGTGTGGTTCGAAGCCGGGTTCACAGCCTAAGGCTTTGCTTCAGGGGCTTCGCTTCTGGTTCGAAGCTGCAAGCTTCGCTTCAGGTTCGAAGCCGGGTTCACAGCCTAAGGCTTCGCTTCAGGTTCGAAGCTGCAAGCTTCGCTTCAGGTTCGAAGCCGGGTTCGAAGCCGTAGGCTTCGCTTCAGGGTCGCAAAAGAGTATTTACTGGGATTACATCTGCAGTGATGGATCTTTTGGGTAATACTATAAATTCAAATGGAGCAAAATGATACTCGATGACCACGATTCCGGAGCCGGGCAGCTGCAACTCGACAACCGCTCCAGGAAAATTCAGAAAATGTTTTCCCGGGTACCCCAGACTTACGAAAAGGTGAACCACTCAATAACTCTGGGGCTGGATATCCGGTGGAGAAAGCGTCTGGTACGGCAGGCGACGGCCATCGCCCAACCGGGCAACTGGGTTGATATGTGTACCGGTACCGGCGAGGTTGCCGTCTACCTCCAGCAGCAGGCACCACCCGGAACGCAGGTATGGGGCGTTGATTTCACCCCCGGTATGCTGGAGGTGGCTCGTAAAAAGCCGGAGGCTTCTTCCATCCGCTTTATCACCAGCGATATCAAAGCGCTGCCCTTCAAAGAGAACTGTCTCGACCTGGTTACCATGTCCTTTGCCACCCGCAATATCAACCTGGATCGGGAAACACTGGTCCGCAGTTTTGCCGGTTATTGCCGAGCGCTGAAACCGGGTGGTTCCTTTGTGAATCTCGAGAGTAGTCGACCGTCAAGCCGGTTCGTCCGGTGGTGCAACGACCTCTATATCAAACTACTGATCAGGAGCACCGGAAGCCGTATTTCCGGAGCTGAATCACCATATGCTTATCTGGCCAGGACTATTCCCCGGTTTTACCCGGCAGCAGAATTAGCCGACATCCTGCGGGAGGCCGGGTTCAGCAGGGTTCGCTTCAAGCAGTTACTGTTCGGCGCGGTAGCAATACATATAGCAGTCAAATGAAACCTGTTCGGCCTTCTGCCTTTGAAGGGGGTTGGATCTGGTTTTTCACCAGATCCTCAACCGAGCTTATGCTGCCGGGGTCTGCCGATTTGATTCAGGCGGGCAAAATCTGGATACCAATCTCCTGATATTGAACCATTGCAGTACAAAATCTAGCTGGCTCGCTTCACACCGGGATAACGATCATGGAAATAGGGCAACAGCTCCTGGTTACAGCACGGAACGAATGGCGGGACTGGCTTGAACAGAACCATACTGGAGCCAGTGAAATCTGGTTGATTCGCTTTAAAAAGCACACCGGTAAGCCTGCCCTGCCCTACGAAGACGCAGTGGAAGAGGCGCTCTGTTTCGGCTGGATTGATGGCATTCTCAAACGGCTTGACTCTGAAAAATATGTCATACGCTTTTCGCCCCGGCGCGAAAACAGTGCCTGGTCTGAACTCAACCGAAAGCGGGTCGGTCGAATGATCCGACAGCAAAAGATGAGGCCGGCCGGGATGCGAAGCGTTCGGGAGGCAAAGAAAAATGGCCGCTGGCATATCAACAGCCCCCGGGAGATCCCGTTCGAGGTCCCGACTGATCTGGCACATGCTCTTGCAGCAGATGAACGAGCCAAAGCCAATTTTGAACTGCTTGCTCCATCGTATAAAAAACTCTTTATCAGGTGGATCGTCTCCGCAAAGCGTGAGGAAACACGGAAGAGACGGATTGCGAAAGCTGTCAAAATGACATCCAGAAACGAGAAGCCCGGAATGCTCTAACGCTCAGTTTCCAGATAACCGCTGCGACCAGGCGGCGATAGACTTCCGGAAGTCTATTCGCAATATCAATAATCCCTGCCCAACCACGCTTTGTTACATGCCTGTATTAATCACTTTCAAACAGAATAAAGCTACTCGTCAGAATGTCTGTAACAGAGTACCCAAACGGCTAAATCTGGAGCGGTTCATCAGGTGATTATAGCGAAATTCAGACTCTAACGTAACACAAAATGACCCGCTGTTCACCGGATGGATGTTCGGTCACACTGTAACCATTCAGTCACTCCTATGATATATATAGACATTTTGATATTCTCAATATCTCAACGCCCTGACCTTACACTCCAGGAGTTAATCTAGTTTCTCAATATGACCGAGTGGTCAGTTATTGGCGCTCAAGTCAATATTGTTGCAGTTTCGATTGGATAACTACCCGGAAGACAACGGTCGGATCTTCTCTCTTCCTTCCTGATTTTCCGGATCTCAGAAAACCGTACCCTGCTTTTCTGCAAAGACAACAGTTCCGGAAGTGTTTGTGTGTGAGGATGCAGTGGTCATAAATGAAATCATGCAATTCCGTTCGGTCTGACACATTATTAGCATCTGCTGTCAGAATGACATAGAGCTACCCAGGCTGCTTGCAGCAATACGATACTCGCAACCGCTCGTGAAACTCTTCTTTTTTTCCGGTTCTATTGACTGGTTGTTGTCACCACGAAGCCAATCTGGTATCTTCATTGACAGGTTTTTACACCAGGATGACTGCGACTGTGTCTTGTCAGGGCTCAGAAGATCATATTTGGCAGCTGTAAGAAAGTAATCAGATTGCTACTTGCTGCTTCCTTTAATAAATTGCTTATTACCAAACCGGTTTGGGCTCTTAGTGTGACCTCCCTGTAACCTTTGCACCTCGAGCCGGTCATGGCAGAACAGCCGGTTTCATTTCGACATCAGCCTTAAACCTACCGGGAGTAATAATGAGTACTTCCTTTCTGACCAACCTCGAATCCTGTACGCCCATCTTTACACGTGAGAAGTTGAGCCCTGAACATTTGGAGATTGCCACTCTGGTGCGGGAATTTGCCACCGAGCAAGTACAACCTCGTCGCAGTGAAATCGATGCGTTCAACCGTGACTTGACTCTATCTCTGTTACAGGAGTCCGCTGAACTGGGGCTGCTTTCCGCCGAAATTCCGGAAATTTATGGTGGCCTGGGCATGGATAAGACAACCGGTATTCTGCTCAGTGAAACACTCGCCTTTTCCCGCTGTGCCTCTTTCGTTGTCACCCTGGGGGTTCAAGTCGGTATCGGTATGCTGCCTATCCTCTATTTTGGCTCCGAAGCCCAGAAGAAGCACTACCTGCCCGGTATAGGCGCTGGCACAACCATGGGGGCCTACTGCCTGACCGAACCGGGGGCCGGTTCCGATGCGCTCAACATTAAAACCCGCGCCGACAAGCTCCCTGACGAAGAGGGCTGGAGCCTGAACGGTACCAAACAGTTCATTACCAATGCCGGTTTTGCTGACCTTTTCATTGTCTATGCCAAGGTCGACGGGAAACACAACACCGCTTTTCTGGTGGACCGCAACCTGGAGGGGGTAACCGTGGGGGAGGAGGAAAAGAAGATGGGTCTTAAAGGCTCCTCGACCGCCTCTGTTACCTTTGAGAATGTCCGCTTGCCCCTGGACAGCACACTGGGCGAGATCGGTCATGGTCACGAAATCGCTTTCAATATCTTGAATTTCGGTCGTTACAAACTGGGGGCGATGGATCTGGGGATGTGCAAAGCGGTAATGGAGGATACGCTTACATATGCTGCCGAGCGACAGCAGTTCGGTGAACCGATTCTCAATTTCTCCGCCATCAGGCGCAAACTGGCGCGCGATTATGTTCAGGTTTATGGTCTGGACTCTATTGTCTACCGCACTATCGGTGAAATGGAGGAACGGATCCGGGCCGATTTATCCCCACAGGAGCTGGTCGCCGCCAGCGAAGAGTTCGCGGTGCAGACCTCGATGGTAAAAATATACGGCAGCGAAACGCTGGCACTGGTGGCGGATGACGGCGTACAGATCCACGGTGGTTACGGCTTTATTGAGGAATACAGCGTCGCGGCAATTTACCGTGATACCCGCGTCGACCGGATTTTTGAGGGTACCAATGAAATCAACCGCCAGATAATCACCGGCTATATTATGAAAGATACCCTGATGGAGCAGTTGGCGGTGCGTGATACCTTGAAAAGTGGCAGAGAGTCGGCACCGGAAGGCTTGTCATCAGAACTATCTTCCTTTGGCAGCGCCCTGAACAGTATGAAGTTACTGGCTCTGCAGCTATTCAAGGAAGCATTGACTTTTGCCGGTCAGGATCTGCGTCACCACAATCACCTGGCGGAAGATCTGGCTGATATCTTCACCCAGATATATATCTTCGATTCGACTTTGCTGCGAATTAATCAGGGTGAAATCGCACCTTATCAACGCATTCTGTTGCAGTTGATTGCACTGGATACAAGGGATCTGCTACGGCGATGTGCCACTCCCCTGCTGACATATTGCGAAGCCCCTGCCAACCTGGTGTCTCAAATCACCGAACGGTTGTCCGCGCTGGAACTGGATGAAAACCGCTATGCCGGCGAGTTGGAGCTGGCCGCCGACCTTATCGCCAACCGAAAAGAGAGGTTATCATGAAAACAAGGAGTTCTGCTGTTGCCGTCATCGTTGACGCAGCTCGTTCGCCAATCGCGCTGAAGAACAGTCCCCTGCTCGCTCTGCGCCCCGACGATCTCGGCGCGACGGTCCTGCGCGCACTGCTGGAACGCAATCCCGCACTTGATCTCAACGATCTGGAAGATATTCAGTACGGTTGCGCTTTTCCTGAAGGTCTGCAGGGGATGTTGATCGCCCGTGCCATAGCGGTGCTGGCCGGTGTTCCCCACACCGCCGGGGCGGTGGTATGTAATCGCTTTTGCGGGTCCTCCATGGAGACTACCCACAACATCTCACGAGCTATCGAGCTGGGGGAGTTACAGGTCGGGGTAGCCGGGGGTATCGAGGACATGTTGCGAGTCCCGATGGGGGGGTACAATCCCAGTTTCAATCCACTGCTGTATGATAAAGGATATTATATCGGTATGGGCGAAACCGCAGAAATCCTGGCCCAGGAGTTGGATATTTCCCGGGCCGACCAGGAGCAGTTTGCGGTGGCGTCACACCAGAAAGCACTGGCCGCGCAAAAAGAGGACCGGTTCGCCAGAGAGATTATACCGATTACTGCCGGCGAGGAAACAGTCGCAATCGACGAGGGGCCAAGGGAGCCCAACCTGGAGAAGATCCGCTCTCTCGATCCCGCTTTCGATGCGGCAGGAACTATTACTGCTGCCACTTCCAGCCCTGTCTCCTACGGTACAGCGGCGCTGTTGCTTACCAGTGAGAAGTACGCAGAAGCCCATGGCCTGACAATCCGCGCTGAAATCGTCTCGCGGGCAGTGGCAGGTGTCGAATGGGATAAGATGGGAAAGGGTCCGTTACCCGCCACTGAGAAGGCGCTCGTCCGCGCAAATCTCAAACTGGCTGATATCGACGCCATCGAGCTGAACGAAGCTTTCGCTGCACAAGCCCTCTATGTCATCCGTCAGGGGAGATGGGATCTGGAAAAAGTCAATCTCAATGGCGGCGCGCTAGCCCTGGGGCACCCGCTGGGAACCTCTGGCGCCCGCATCCTGACCACACTGCTGAATGTTTTGGAGCAAAAGGATGTTGACCTGGGTCTGGCCACCATGTGTATCGGCACCGGCCAGGGAATCGCCACTATCATCCGCAGGAGGTAACATGTCGGAGATAAAATGCGCAGCTGTGCTGGGCGCCGGTGTTATGGGCAGCCAGATCGCCGCCCATCTCACCAACTGCGGCGTACGGGCGCTCCTGTTTGATCTCAACCAGGAGTCGGCAGAGCAGGGGATTGCTACCGCCCGCAAGCTGAAACCTGCTCCTTTTTACGATTCCCGCACCTACAGCCAGATTACCCCTTGCAACTACGATGACCATCTTGAGCAACTGCAGCAGGCGGACTGGGTAGTGGAGGTGATTGCCGAACGGCTCGATTGGAAGCATCAACTATATCAACGTATCCTGCCGTACTTGAGGGAGGACGCCATCATCTCCTCCAACACTTCAGGAATACTGTTAAAGGAGTTGATTGCCAACCTGCCGACCGAGGTTTCGAGTCGTTTCATTATCACGCACTTTTTTAATCCGCCCCGCTACCTGCCACTGGTAGAGGTCGTGCCGGGTGCGCTGGCGGAAAAATCGCTGACCGAGTTTATCGAATTTCTACAGGGTCAACTGGGGAAACGGGTAGTACTCACCGGCGACACACCCAATTTTATCGCCAACCGTCTTGGTGTTTTCGGCCTTTTGCTGACGATGCGCAAAACTCTGGAATATGGACTTTCCATCACTGATGCCGACGCGCTGACCGGTTCGCTGCTCGGTCGCCCCAAGAGCGCTACCTTTCGAACTGCTGATGTGGTGGGGCTTGACACTGTAGTACATGTCACCCGTACATCACGGGAGCAGGCGCTTGACGATCTGGAGCGGAGCTATTTTACCGCTCCTGACATACTGCAACAACTGGTTGACGATGGCCGTCTCGGTCAGAAGAGTGGCGCCGGCTTCTACAAGAAGGTGGGGAAGGGGACCATTCACGAACTCGATCCCGGCACCCTGGAATATGTGCCGCCTCAAAAATCCCGTTTTGATGGTGTACGCCTCGCAAAAAACTGGAAGCACTTCGGGCGTTCTATTTCTGCACTTTACTATTCAGATGATAAAGCCGGCCGTTATATTTTTGATATCCTCAGCGACTCCTTCATTTATGCTGTCAATTACATTCCACATTTTGCGGAAACGATACAGGATGTCGATCATGCGATGATGTGGGGCTACGGGTGGCAGCGAGGTCTGTTTGACACCTGGGATCTACTGGGCGTGCAACGCAGCCTGCGAATGATGAAAGAACGTCACATGACGCTCGGGAAGGCTGAATCCCTTATCCAAAAAGAAGCTTTCTCCTTTTTCAGGTGGCATGCCACCGAGAAACAAGAGTATAGCTTCGCAGATGATGGCTATCTATCGGTAAGGAAAGAGCCAGATATAATAGAGGTGCTTGACAACTCCGGGCCAGCTTTGCTGCGAAACTGGTCAGCCAGTTTCCGTGATGTCGGTGATGGCATCGGTCTGGTGGATTTCCACAGCATTCTGCAACCGGGTTTGAACCCGATCGATGGCTCCATTCTGGAAACGATCAGCGCTGCACGTGATTATATCAACGAAAACCATTGGCAGGCTTTAGTTATTGGTCACGAAGGGGAACATTTCAGCGCCGGTGCTAACATCGCCATGTTGCTGGAAATGGCACAGAAGAGCCAGTGGAAGCAGATTGAAGAGGTAACGCGCGCCTTCCAGGATCTCAATCAGTCGCTCCGTTTTGCCCCCTTCCCGGTGGTCGCCGCCCCGTTCAATCTCTGCCTGGGTGGTGGTGTGGAACTGGTGGCAGCCTGCGATCGCATTGTGGCATCGGCAGAGCTCTATACCGGTCTGGTTGAGGTTGGCGTTGGTCTGATCCCCGGCGGTGGCGGTAACCTGCGCTTATTGCTCAATTTCCGGGAGCGGATGGCTAAGGCGGTTCCCGGTCCTTTCCCGGTGGTACAAAAGGCTTTTGAGTCGATCGCTTTCGCCAAGATCGCTACCTCCGCTAAAGAGGCGGTGCAATACGGCTACCTGCAGAAGAGTGACGAGATTGTCGTAGCACGAGCGCGGTTGCTTGCTCGTGCGATTGAGGTGGCACGGGAAATGGCGACTGATTATCAGCCACCAAAGATGTGTGACGATATCATACTGCCGGGAATTGGCGGCAGACTTGCGATTGAGAGTACCGTTGACTCCTTCAAACGCAAGGGTGTCATCACTGAGTACGACGCAGTGCTGGGCAATGCCCTGGCGCGTGTGCTGACAGGCGGTGATCGTGCCGGAGAGGCTTTCCCGGTCGATGAGCAGTACCTGCTTGATATAGAGCGGGAGGTCTTTGTCGGTCTTTGCGCCAACCCACAAACCCAGGCTCGACTGGGGCACATGCTGAAAACCGGGAAACCGCTACGGAACTAGGAAGATCTGGGCGATTCCACAGGTAGATTACCCATGTTGTCGTCTGCTTTCTGTCATGCTTAGGCGGCAATTGAAAGCTGCGCCTGCTCCGACCTGTGTTTGCGTTCGGCATTCACCTGGCCAGGGAACAGCTCTTAATTATTCTCAACCGAGGAGGCAACCCGGTGGAACACAATGGGTTGATCCCTGTACTCCAGCTGTGTGACCTGGATGCACTCAAAGCGGCACGGGTGCATCTTCAGCATGAGGGTTTTGAGACGAAAATCGTTCCTTTTGCCGAGTTGCCGGAAACGGAGCGTCAGGACTGGATGACGCCAAAAGATGGCGGTTACCTTTTTTATCTGGAGCAAGCCAGATATGAGCCAGCCATGGAAATGCTGGGGAAGTTTTTTGGCTGCACTTAGTAAAACGACCTCTGGGCTATTCCTGATAAACCTTGACTTCCAGCACGCGCCAGAAATATGACAACTCCCCGAGAAGCTTTCATAGCCGCCCTTGAACGGAAACCACCTTCCGGTCCAATTCCCCATTTTGAGCTTGAGTTCTTCCTGACGATGGAGGCTTTCGGACGGGTCCACCCCTCCCAGCGCCACTAT
>JADHUQ010000029.1 GCA_016784425.1 Candidatus Delongbacteria bacterium
GAAAACCCTTCCCAGCAACCCAGGACTTCGATAACTTGATCCATGACAGCGGCCTCCTCAATGATTTGAATAGTTGGTTACTCTCAAATCAATGATGCGATGCCGTTGTCTCTTTTACCCCTAATTTCTACGATGAACCACAAAAAAGCCCCTGACTTGCGCCAGGGGCTTTCTATTGAGCGTTCCAGCAGAATTAACTGCCGATAACTGATCTTCCTACTTGGCCAGCACCATCTTGCAGGTGGCGACATTGTCAGGGGTCTCCAGGCGATAGAAATATACACCGGAAGCCAGATCGGAAGCGTTAAATGTTATGTTCTGCACACCACCGGTGGAAATACCGTCATACAGGGTGTTGACAGCCTGTCCGGCAATGTTGTAAACGGTCAGGGTCACCGACTGCGCGAAAGCTGTAGAGAAGCTGATCGTGGTGGTCGGGTTGAAGGGGTTGGGATAGTTCTGCGCCAAAACGAACTCACCGGGAACCGGGGTGTCGATGACAGCTTCACTGGCTGTGCCGCCCACCCAGATACAGAATTCGTATGCCTGCGGCTCATTGTAGGAGAAATCGGGTACGCCGCTACCATCCCATCTGAAGTAATGTTCACCGTTCCAGATGAAGTCATTACCCATAATTTCAGGTAGACCATTACCGGAACCGTCATCGGTTGTCAGCTCCAGCCATACCCAGCAGCTACCGCCAACTACAACATCAGGAATCGTGAAGTTACAGGCGTTGGGGTAGAGTTGACCTGTGGTGACATTAAAGGTATGGTTATACAGTTCAGTGCCCGGTATGCCGCCGTCGTCAGCGTAGATGTACACATTGACCGGGGTATTGTTGGGGCTGTTGTTATACCAGTAGACCTTAATGTTGTCGATGGTGAAATCACCTTCCAGACCATCGTCTTCCAGAGTAGCCTTAACACCCCAACCGGTTCCCACGTCGGTGTGGAAGTAATAAAGCGGATCGCCAATACCATAGAGATAACTGAACTGCAGATCACCTTCCGGCAGGATCGTGACATCGTACACATAGGCGGTGTCGTTGGAGTGGTCCTGGTCGGTAGCCAGCATAGTGAAGGCGTTCAGGTCGTAGAGACCTGTTGTGGCAGGGGTCCAGTCCTTGGTGCGAGAAGCGCTCTCGAGCGGCGCCAGATTCAGTGGAGGCTGGACCGGTCCGAGGTTAACGCCGTTGGCAAACATAAACGCGGTAACATTGGATTCTTCGCTGGAGCCAAAATTGGTGAACTCCATGAAGACAGGGCTGGTCCAGTTAGCGGCGCGCGGATAGGGTACCGCCATCAGGGTCGTGGCAAAATCATGCGGCAGCATGTCGGTGCCCCAGACCTCGAAGTCATCGATATAGATACCGTTGCCTACGCCACCATCATTATTATCATCTGTGCTGACCAGGAAACGGATCCTGATATCACCACCGGCGTACGAAGAGAGGTCCATGTCGATATTGCCGTTGAAGGGGGTTCCGGGGATGTAGGGGTTCCAGCCGCCCATACCGGCGCCCTCGCGGGTATAATCGTAGAAAAGGTTATTCCAGATCATTCCGTCGGATGTAATCTGAACATGATAGTAATCTTCCAGGGTATTGTCCCCGTCGCCATCGGAATCAAGCATGTCGCAATAGATCCAGTACTGGAACCAGATAGTGTTGTCGGCGGGCAGGGTGATCCAGGGGCTGACTAACGCATCACCCAGGTTGAATAAACCGTCTTCAAGATGAGCGGAAAAGTCACCGGAATGTGAGGATTCATCGGTGATCTCCCAGAAATCGCCGGCGGATTCACTATAGACATCCAGCGTGAAATCGGAGGGATCTGCGGTACCGTCGGCGTCATTTTCCAGGTAGGTGGTGCCGCCATCAGCCAGCACCACGTCATCGACCACCATACCCCAGATGTTGGGGTTGTCAGCAGTACTGTAAGCAGGATCGCTGCAGAAGGCGAACCGGAACATGAACTGGTCGGAAATGTAATCAGTCAGGTCGATACTGGCATCAACCCAGCCACCGGAGCTGTCGGTCCAACCGGGAATGCCGGTACCCATACCGAACTCATAACCGAAGCTGTAGCAACTGTTCGAGTCATAGGCAGGTGATACATCCGGGATCGGTGCCCAGTTGTCGCCACCGTCGGTGGAATACCAGACATTGCAGGCGTCCCAGGCGTCGTAACCAACCGGTTCGCCGCCCGGCGCTTCAGTGGTATAGTTGAGTTTGAAGGTCAACTGTGGCGAGGTGGCTCCGGAGATGTCCAGTTCCGGGGAGACGAGGAAATGCAGCCAGTGATTGTCATAGCCGCCCAGGTCCTCATTACCCGACCACCAGGAGTCACCCTCCCAGGCTTCCCAGTCACTCGTATGCCATTCCGAGGTCTGCGCGAAAGCATCTACAGAAGACCATACGTCCCAACCATCTTCAAAGTCGTAACCGTAGATCAGCACATCGCGGGTTTGATCCGGCATGGTCGGGCGTTCCAGAGCTGTTCGAATAGTGGTAGTTGCCGCAGTACCGGCTGCCAGTGCCAGGCCGGTCATTGTTAGAGCTGCGACACTCAAAAGCATCAGTTTCTTAGTCATGTCCACTTCCTTTCTGAAGTTTCATGGGACTGTCAAGCCGCGAAAACAATCACAGCGTGACTCATTCGCTGTATCGGTATTTCCAGTCTATCAGGTGATTTGATATAGATTTTTCCGAAATAAATCAACCGCTTTATCTTGGACGATAATATTAATCCGTAGTTTTGTTGACTAGAAAGCCTGCTCCACAGATTTCACCTCCGGAAATTCTTCCATGAGGAACCGTTCAATGCCTGACTTCAGCGTGATCATAGCGGAAGGACAGGTGCCACAGGCGCCCATCATTTTAACCTGGACGATGCCCTCGTTATATCCGACAAATTCGCACCAGCCGCCATCTGCGCGCAGCATGGGAACGATTTTTTCATCTATGGTCTTTTGAATAGCGGCGGACAGATCCTGTACGCCTTCACTGTTTTGTGATGTGGTATCCATCTGTTATCCTCTTTTCGTTCTATTTAAATGGAACTCAAGCTCCAGCCGTTGGCTCTGTTATTCGAAGGCGGTCAGGTTGTACCGGGCGAACTGACATATAAGTTACACTTTTCGCTGCCGTAAAGGCAACGTATGACGACCAGGGTGTGAGTTTCATCAGTGTTAACGTTCTGTCGCCGGTGGGATCTTGCGCTCCGTGAACCCTTCGTAATGACCGCCCAGTGGACCCAGTTTGCGCATCCTCTTCTGGGTAGACCACTCCTCGAAGACATGCGCCACCAGCCCGGGGGTACGGGCGATGATAAAGAAACCTTTGCCCAGCCGCCAGTCAAAACCCATTTCCGACATGATAGCGGCAATGGCTCCATCGACATTGAGTGGCAGGTCGCGACCGCTACCCGCCTCCAGCAGATCCTGTAAAGTGACCGCCAGCTCGATATGAGGGCCGGCGAAACCGGTTTGTTCGGCCAGCTCCAGCAGTTTTATAGTGCGGGGGTCCCGCCGGTGGATGCGATGTCCGAAACCGGGGAAACGCTTTTTTGCCACCTTGAATTCCGCTACCAGCTCTTCTGCGCTCTTTTCCTGCGCCACCGCCTCCTGCAGGATGCGGGCGCACTGCTCGATTGCACCGCCGTGGCTATCGCCGATAGCCATGATGCCTGCCGCGACGGCAGTGTTTAGTGAATTACCACCAGAGAGCACCGTCCGTGCTGCGAGGTTTGAGGGGGGGGTGATACCGTGATCTATGGATGAGGCGAGCAGACCCTCGATCATCCGTTTTTCCCGTTTATCCGGCAACTCACCCTTGATGATCAGATAAATGGTCTCGGCAAAGGTGAGATTTTCGATAATATCGGCAATGTCGTAACCGCGTACGGCGATTTTACCGCCGGCAGTATCGGTTATCTTTGTGCTCCATTCCGGAACGTTGCTCATCAGTAGCTCCAGTATTTAAGTGTAGGGGCCCGGCTCCCGGACCGATCGCTTTTTACAACAGTCTAATTCCGCCTGGGAAGAGATATTATATGGATGGTAATTGAGGATGGGAAGCAGAAACTAACGTGCCGTTGAGGCCAATCTGTTTTGCCCGCCCGGCAGCCGTACAATGTGCGCGGAAAGCTCACAAGCCTACAACACCGCCACAATTTCCCGCAGCAACTGCAGACCCGTCGCCTCGTCCTGTTGCACCTGGTTTAAAATTTCCACCCCCTGCCTGCAACGTTCCCGTTCGGTTACCTGCTTTGCCATTTTATCCAACGGCAACTCAAAGGGAAACTCCCCGCAGAACTGCTCCAGCCCGATGGCTATCTGGTCGTATTGCTCGGCAGCCCGTATCAACAGCTTGCTTTCATCCGGCAAACGCTCCGCCGCTTCCCGTAGAAATTCACCTGCCATCCGGCGACATTCGTGCCAGACGACTGCGTTATAAGCGTTACCGTGGCCGTCTACTGGTCCCTCCGTTAAGGCCTTGATCCAGAGATCATACCCCTCGAGACCGGCACGATAGTCCGGGAACACCACTCCCACCGGACTCTCCGCGAATACCAGGGCGTACTGCAGCGCCTCCCGTACGGTCTGGGTCGGTTCCGCGACCGGCCCCGGTTCTATCACATATAGTTCTAAAACACCGATTTCGGTGCCGCCCAGAGTTTTCCAGGGGTGGGGTCCCTCTACACCCTCGCAGAGGGGGCCAGTGAAATAGTAACCTTTCTGGTCGTAGCCGCAGATCACATAGAATTCCGGGATTTTCAACTCCCAGGCGTAGCAGGGCAGATCGTTGTCCAGAGCGTTACAGGCCCCCTCCCAGGCTCGATGGATTGTCTGGCTGAAATCCTCCTCGTCGCGATGACAAACGTAACCGGTAGCCTGGTAGCCGAGGTTCCGACCCAGTTGATGTAATCTGCGACTGTTCCAGGCGGTTGGTCCACTGGGGCATACCTCCTCGTGAAGGTTGAGGATAAAGGCGTGCCCTGTTCCACCATAAAGCCAGGCTGGTGAGATTTTCAGATCGAGATATTCCAGGCAGCCCTGCAGACACCCGATATGAGATACCCAGCGGGGTATCCAGTTGAAACTCTGCAGCATCTTCATTGGCTTACTCCCGATGTCAAATTCAAATGCGTGTTTGATGATATGTAAAGCGCTGCCCCTTGCCACAGCAGTACCGTGCATTTGGGTCGTTTTGTTAAAAAATGAATATGTTCATTTTTTGTTTGCCTATTTGGGTTCCTGTGCATATTCTATAATACGGTGTCGGTGAAATGTCGCACCTTTCGTCTTCTGACGATTTGTGCCGCGATCGATTACCACATCGTACTTGTCTCAGGAGACAACGGTTTTTCCGTTGGTTCCGACCGGTTTCCCTTGATTCAGGAAACCTTAATATTACTTCTACACGGCATTGCGCCGTTCGCGGCGCATTTCAGGAAGACACTGGACGTTGTCCTAGAGCCCACCACGGTGGGCTTTTTTTATTTGCCACCGAGTGCTGCATGACAGCTTTGATCAGCAAACAGTTTTAACCTGTTTATCCTACTGTTTACAGATCACATAAACCTATATTATCACACAAGGGCTTACTTCTCACCTGAAAACTTGAGAGTATATGCGGTGTAGACGATAGTTTTTCAGAAGCTATCTCAGAGAGAGACGTTTTTCATACGAAAAAGGGCCGTTTTAGGAAGTATTTTGCACTTTTTTTCACCCTAATCGCCTGAAATAACAACAACATAACTGGGTCCGACCCCAGGTTTTACCATAATTTGAATGCTATTACCCACTGGTCAATAAATGCGCTACTTATTCACTTTCATTGCTTTGGTGACAATGAAATGGGGGAGGTAGAGCGAGACCGCATCTTTCTCCTCCGGTGGATAGCGATCCTCAAACAAACCGGTGATGATAAATCCTGCTTCGGTTTGACCCCCGATCTGTGTTTCCAGGCTATGGCTGAATTCGAACGGTATCTGCTCCTGGCGGTACCGCTGCAATTGCTCTTTGTCCAGATCTTCAGCATCGGACCAGGGCAGCGGGTGGATCACCCGCAACTCCCCTTTATTCTCCACCAGATCCCAGTCGAAAGCGTGTACGATCGGGTTGTCAAAACCGACCAGCAGTATCCCGCCAGGCCGCAAAACCCGCCAGGTCTCTCGCCACACCGGCTGTAGATCCGGGGTAAACACATTGGAAACCGGATTAATCACTAAATCGAAGCTCTCGTCAGCTAACGCTGACAGGTCGGCCATTTCACCCTCTATAGTGGTTAAAGCCAGACTCTCCCGTTCTGCGACAAGCCGGTCCTGAGCCAGTTGGGCGGGGGAGTTATCCAACACCGTCACCCTGGCACCAGCCGCAGCCAGCAAGGGCCCCTGCTGTCCACCTCCACCGGCGAGGCAGAGCAGATCACAATCATCAAAAGGGGGCAGCCAGTCACGCGGTACCGGGCGGACCGGGGTAAGGTACAACTCCCACTTCCCACGACGGGCTTCCGCGATGATCTCAGGTCCGAAAGGAATTGTCCAGGGGTTGCCTCTGGCGACCTCCCGGTCCCAGGCGTGGCGGTTGTGTCCAGCAATATCCAATTCTCGCTCCTCAGGTTTTGATCCCTTTGCGGGGCTCTTCCTTCACAAGGGAAATGTCCGGTTCCGTTCAACGCATCCCTGACCGCTTCATGTTATCGATGTACAGATCAAATTGCTTTTTCTTCAACACCTTGTGCTTTACGAATTACCTTAACTGCTGCGTGGCAGATAATCAAGCTGTCCTTCCGGATTTGCGTTAGTATTAAGCATCACAGGCTCTGTGGCAGGCAACCAGCTGTTTCAGGGCGACTTCAGTTCATCCGTAAATGAGTTTCTGAGCAACCGCGCGATAACTATATTCAATATGAACTCAGACATTATCGATCAAACCGATCGCATAAGGGGAGTACCATGAAAAAGATTATTCCGCTGCTGGTTATGATGCTGGCAGTGTCCGGCCAGAGCCAGGACTTTGTTGAAGGAGAGCTGATTACTTTTGGTAACGTTAAGATGTGTGCTCCGGCTGATAATGCCGCTTTCTTGGTCCGCGTCGAGGGGACCGGTGCGACTTTGAACGAAGCTGTTACAGCAGCACGACAGCAGGTCGAGGAAATTACGACAGCCCTTTTCGATCTGGGCCTTTCGCAGAAGGATATCAGCACTTCCCATTTTTACAGCGGAGAGAACACGGGACTCAAACCGTTCTTTTCCTCACGGGAGGATTTCAAGGCATCTATTAGCGTCACCGTGAATATCACCGATCTCGATTTACTGGAACCGGCCATCATCCGTATCTGTGATTTCACCCCCGCCGGTCTCTCCGACATCTCTTATACATTGAACGACTACGAGCGTCTCAAGATGGAGGCGCTGACTGCGGCTATTCAAAAGGCTGAAACCAAGGCTCAACTTCTGGCCCGGGAGCTGGGGGTAGGGACAGGCGATGTCCTGCTGATTGAGGAAATCCCCGCCTGGCCACATACAGAACAGCTTTTATCCTCCAGCCGTCCGGGCGGTTATGCCAACCCCTACAATGCCGCCATTTTTCAAGCTGCGAGTGGCAATATCGAGCTGGATGGGGGAACCGCCTTCCACACCCGGGAGATCTGTTTTTCGGTTAAGGTGAAACTGGCACTGGCGATTGATTGAAAACATGATTCAGGACAAAAACAGCGCACTGGTCGAGCTGTTGTCCGGAGAAGTCCGGGTTAATGATATGTTGATGGGTTATGCCGGAGGTCTCATCGGCTACGCCCCTGATGATAATCTGGTCATGATCAGCGCAGACTCGATCTGCAAGTACGATGTAATGCTGGCAGATGGCGCTCACTATATCGCGGCAATTACCAGTCAGCCGCAACTGCTCGAGTACAGTGGTGGCGATCTCGGAAGGTCAACTGGACTTCGGCCCCTGGGAGCAGATCTTTTACGGGGAATTCGACGGCGGTCGTCGTAAACGGGTGCTGGTAAAAATCATCGGGGAGTAGAAGCTCACCATGCGTTATGTGGATTTTAGAGAAATGGTGCTGGCTGAATTGCACCGTCATCCAGCAGGATTCACCTGGCTGGAACTGAAGCAGCGGCTGGATTTACCCTACCGGCAGGCGTGTCCCACCTGGGTTAAACGTCTGGAGGATGAAGATTCTCTGGTCAGGGCACCTGGCGCAACGCGGGCCCTGATCTGGCGGGTGCTCTCCTGACAGTCGCCGGCGACTCTCTATGTGAGCAGAGTGACTGCGGATGGCGACTAACTGCAGGTGACCAGTAAGTTAATGTGCGCAGGCTACGCCACGCAGCCAGGCGAAGACTCTCTGTCCAAAGGTGACAGCGGTAGCCTGGAATATCTCACTTTTTTACCTCAGGCTGTATCCTGTAGATCTTGCGTTTTGGTGACACCACTGAAGCAATTGTAAAGCCAGGCGAAAATCGCTCCACCGATAAATCCGTCGACAAGACCCCAGAGCAATCCGAAGAAACTGCCACCCCAACTGATACTGTACCCCAGGTAGACCCTGCCGATCAGCGTTGTATCACCGGTCTGCCCTTCGAAAAGGATGATCCACCAGGTGATGAACAACAACCCGCAACCAAAGATCAATCCGGTCGCGATACCAAATCCTTTAACACTGAGTTTCATGGTAACCTCCCAACAAAGTTCTCACGAGTTTCTACACCACTTAACCGTACCTTCTGCTGCGCGATTTATCGCGCCAGCTGCACCACCCTTGCTGAATTAAGCCTCTTGCTCCCCTGGTTGATCCGGTTCCAAGGGCGCTTCGCAATCTCGCCGGCCCCATTAGAAGTCGGGGACTGTCGGCTCCTTTTCCTCCTCTTCACAGACCTCCCGCGTCCAGCTGAATTCGAGTGACGCAGCACCCCCCTTCGGGTTGAACCCGGTGGCTGTGTAAAGCGCGCTGGCGGCTCTGTTTGTTGCTGCGGTGCTGACCCACATTTTCATGACTGTACTTTTACGACAGATAGCCATCATGGCTCTCACGAGCGATTTTCCGATTCCCTGCCTCCGGTGCCGGGGATGCACCTCCAGCTCATAGAGACAAACCATATCGCAATCGCGGTCAAGCCGGGGAAGCCTGTAAGCCAGCAGAAAACCGGTCGGCTCAGCTGGTGGACCCGCTACCAGCAGATAAACATCATCCCGTTGCAACAGTTTCACGAAGGATTCAGTCGCGGGTAAAGCCACGGTCGGTGTGGGTGTCGTTTTTATTCTGAGCAGCAGCTGGCGGGCAGTTTCCTCATCACCGCTATGCAGCCGCCTGATCGAAGTAGTGTGGTTTTCATTCATCGTAATCTTCCGGTAATTGCAGCATTATCAACTCCACACCGGCAAGGTCGGAGGCCAGCGTGATACAATCATGGTAAGGGGGCAGCTGGGGGTCCACGGCGACACCGCGCGTGCAGAACAGCAATCGTTTCACATCCAGATCCAGCATCTGCTCCGCAATCTTCCGTGAGAGCCGCTCAACTTCGGCCGGTTGCAGCAGGTAATCGTAATTTTCGATCGGTTGTCCCGGCGGCAGTAAACCATAACGTCCGGACAGGATTAAGAAATCGCATGACAACAGTGTTGCCGCCTGCTGAACCTGCTGGATACGACGACTGCGATAGCGTTGAGCAGCTGGTAAAGAGTCCGGGGCCGGGTCTTTTTCATGTGAACAATAGGTACAGAAGGTAAGCATGCCGGCTCCTTTCCACTGCTTGTAACTGTTTGTATCACGTTGCGCCGGTCACTCCCCGATGGAAAGAGGGTGAAAGCGAATTGCCTGTCCGCCACCCGGGGCCAGGACCAGTGTCAGTTCTGTCTCACTTGAGACACTCCGGTTTTCTATTTCGAGGGCCAGCGGATTTTCCTGCCAGTCGGCGGTTGGGGCGTCGGCATAGATTTCCGCCCGGTATTCCTGTCCCGGTTCCAGAAAATCGAGCGCCAGGGTCAGGGTTCTTCCGGTGCTGTCGGTGATACTGCCGAGATACCAGTCAGGGCTGTTCCGGTCCTGCCGTACGATGGTGATGTACTCTCCCACCCGCGCATGGGGCACCAGGGTCGTCTCCCAGTCCACCGGAACATCCTCAATAAACTTGAAGGCCGGCTGGTTTTCGTAGTGTTCCGGCAGGTCGGCCGCCATCTGCAGGGGACTGTAGATAACCACATAGAGCGCCAACTGCTTGGCGAGGGTTGTGTTTACACGGTTATCCGGATTGTCGGGCAACAGCAGTTCAAAGATCCCGGGCGTGAAATCCAGCGGTCCACCCAACAGCCTGGTAAAGGGCAACAGTACCGTGTGCTCCGGTGGATTCCCTCCCTCCGGACCCCAGGCGTTGAACTCCTGTCCCCGCGCCCCCTCCCGGGTCATCATGTTGGGCCAGGTGCGCCGGATACCGGTCGCCTTGATCGGCTCGTGTACATCCAGCATGATCCTGTGGCGTGCAGCCGCCTCGACCACCCGGCGATAGTGGCGCACCATAAACTGGCCATGGTGCCACTCCAGGGCAACCTCCCCCTCCGGTAACGGCCGTTTGATATTCTGTTCCCAACCCACATAGCCGGTTTTGATGGTGTTCACCCCCAGCCGTTCATAGAGAGCGAGGGCCTCCTCCAGTTGCTGTTCGTAAGCCACAGCTGCCGCACCGGTTTCATGATGACCAATAAGGCCGACACCCCGCTCCCCGGCGTAGGCGGTCACCAGCTCCAGATCGAAATCAGGGTGTGCCTGCGTGAAGTCAAACAACTCGCCGTTGCGGGTCCAGTCGTTGTCCCAGCCGGGATTCCACCCCTCTACCAGTACTCCCTGAAAACCATGCTCCGCTGCAAAATCGATATAGCTGCAGGCCCGGGCTGTGGTAGCACCGTGGTTCTCACCGGAACTCCAACTGTACTCCCCGGTGTGCATTCCCCACCAGATACCGATATATTTGCCCGGTTTGATCCAGTCGGCAGCAGGCAGACGGTTCGGTTCATTGAGGTTGAGAATCAGGCGGGAGGTAACCAGACCGGCAGCATCCGCTGAGATGGTGACAGTCCGCCAGGGGGTATGGTGTGGCGTCTTTCCCCGCACCTTCACACCGTCCGACCAGGGCACCAGTTCGCACTGCAGGGTGTCTCTGCCGCTGCGTCGCAGGGTCATGGAAGCATAGTCGGTCAGCGCCGCCTCGTGGATACTCAGGTGCAGACCGTCGTTGCGCCGCAACGTTAAAGGGGTATGTACCGTGTCAATTTCAGCCAGGCTGGTTTCCCGGTAGAGGTATTCATAGCGGTTCCACCAGAACGCGGGGATCCACCAGGCGGTATGTTCACCGGCCAGCACGAATTCCGTCTGCTCGTCCATGATGAGGAAATCGTTCAGGTTTGCCTGCTCCGGCAGCTCACAGCGAAAGCCGATACCGTCGTTGTAGGCCCGCAGTTCCAGAAAAAAATGGCGCCGCAGTTGTGACCGTTCTTCAAGTTTGAGGGTCAAACCGGTATAGTCAGCCTCAATCACCCGCTCTTCACCCCAGGGTTGTTCCCAGCTCTCGACCTGGGAATCGGCCTGTTCCGAGGTGACAGCCAGATCGCCATTGAGTGAAGGTTGATCACGAAACACAAACCCGAGACGGGAGGGGTGGATCACGGGCGCCCCCTGATGGGACAGGGCGTAACGGGGAATGCCGTCGTCGAGGGTTACGGTAACTGTCAGTTTCCCGTCGGGGGAGTCGATCTCCCAGGAGGGATTCCAGAGCGAGCATCCGTAAAGGAGCCACGCTAACATTGCGAGCAGGGCCAGCAAGCTACCGATACTGAATAGAGATGGTCGATTGCCGTTCATGGTCCTCCCGGTTCAGCGATCACCGCCGGTCCAGCTGCAGAGCCAACCGTCAGGAGAAATGCTATCGGGACCGAGGTAACGCTCGGGACTCATCGTTCAATTTGACACCGCCATCTGTTTGCGGATCAGACGACCGACGATTCGATTATCGTCAGCTGAGACTGGGCTGGACCGCGGTGATGTTTATCTCACGCAGGGGTGTTATCAGATATCCGGCTCCTAGCTGTGGCGTAATTTGTCCAGGTTTTCCCGGACACCAGGCGCCATACCGAAGAACTCCTCCAGCTGCTCGCAGGCATATTCGTTACACTCGGCACAGGTCTTGAAACCCCGCTCCAGGCTGCACGCACGAATCTTGCAGCCCTCGAGACAATGGATGAATTTCACCCCGTCGGCGGTACAACCGGTACAGTTGACCATTTCCTGTGTAATGTCAGCACCAAACTGCTTGGACCATTCGGTGGCAGTTTCAGCACGCATCTGGTCGTCATTGGCCAGGGTGGCTTGCAGGGCGGGGCATTGGTCGCATTCGATTCCACAGCAGGCGATCATTCTTCCTCCTCCGGTTTATGATATTCCGGACGGGTGGTGGCGTAGAGCATCAGGTCCAGTACCTTGCCGTCCTTGATTACATTGCGTTTCAATCTTCCCTCCAGGCGGTAGCCGGCTTTCTCAAGTACCCGGGCAGAAGCGGGATTGGTTTCAAATACGCCGGCCTGAAGCCTTTCCAGCGCGAAGGTTCTCAATCCCCAGTCAGTCAGGGCGCGGAGCGCTCGTGTGGCAATTCCCTGACCCCACCAGGCCCTGCCCAGCCAGTAGCCGATCTCCGCGGTACAGCGATAGATGTCCGCCTTGATCTCCAGGCCGACACCCCCGATGACAGCATCGTTACCGCTCACGATGGCAAAATTCGTTTCCGGCTCCTGACTGGTAGCGATTGATATCCAGTCGCGACCGTTCTGCATAGTATATGGATGGGGGAAACCGTCGGTCAGGTTCAGCCAGATCGCCCGATCATTTGCCTGTTTTACAAGTTGCGGTAAATCGGATTCCTGATAGCTGCGAATCGCCAGATCATCCAGATCCAGATGCATCAGCCTGCTCCCCTCAGTCGTCATGTTAAAGCGGCGCTCTCCGGATCAATATCGTAATCTGCGGATTGAGTCGCCAGCGAAACGGTTGTCACCCCTCCTCGTCCCGTAAAGCCTGCAACACTCCGTGAAAATCTGTGAACGAGAGGTGATTAATTCCCTGCTCGCGACACCAGCTGAGCAGATTATCGCGGGCAAAGACGAAATCAGCCACTCCACTGGCGCAACGATCCGTGGTGCCATCTCCCAGATAGATGATTTTACTGCCACGGGATCTGGCCTGTTCCAGGTGCCAGCTCTTACAATGATTACAACGGTCACGCAGGCGGGGATGTGGTGCCGGAATTACCCGCCACCGTTCACCGGTAACCTCGGCTTCGTTGGCGCAGACAGGCAGATCGATTCCCTCCCGGGTGAAGACGGTTTCGATATTCCGCCTGAAACCACCGGAAAGAACAGTCACTGGAATTTCTCGCTGACGAAGCCAGTCGATCAACTCCCGAAAACCGGGCCGCAGGCGCGCTTCCTGCAACAGAAAGGCTCGCGCGGTCTCCCAGTCAACCCGGATACAATCCATTTCCCGTTGCAGTGATTCTTTTTCATTCAGCCCGCCAGCCAGCACCTCATTCTCAATATCCCACCAGGAGGGGGGAGCGAACCGGTCCAGCAGCAGCACCAGGGTGTCCACCTCGGTAATGGTACCATCAAAATCGAGGAAAACTTCAACCTGGTGTTGTTCCAGCAACTGGCGTGGATCCATTTATCCTCTCTCGCTGTGCGTCAGATGGGGTCAAGCTCTTCTCTAAAAAGTCGATCCTCAGTTGCAACTGATGCAACCGCGGCAGATACATCACTTAATGTCCGGGTGTGGATTCTGTAAAATCATGTCTGCCAAAAGTTCTCGTCCCCTCCTGTTCCCGTCGACAGGTCATCCGGTTGACGCGAATCTCAACGGCAAAGCATTTGGTGGCGTCCTCAGGGGTGATCGGTTTGGCGTCAGGTTGGAGCGCGAGGTTAAACTGGTCCAGCAACTGCCGCCGTTCAACCAGCTCTTCGACGATGCGAGCCACCCCTTCACAGATCACACTGTCAAAGCTGCCATGACAGGGATCCCCTTCAGGATGTCGCTGCGGGACACCAGCCTGCCGCGCCACCGTAAAGCAGACTTGTGGATTGCTGCGCAGGATGTCCAGTTTGCGCCCCTGCAGGGCACAGTGGAACAGAAGTTGACCCTTCCGGTAACTGTAATTGAGCGGCACAACATAGGGGCCCTCACTGCCGGCAAGACCGAGGAAACCTAACACCTCCTCACCCAGCACCTGTTCCATCTCCTCAAGTGTGAGTGTATATTCTTTGGTTGACATGATCGCTCCAGAGATAAACCACATGATTATATGAGATCGTATAAAGTGTACCTCCTGCGCAGGCCAGATACAACGATGCCTGTGATCCTGGTGTCGGGGATAGAGGATTGCTCTATTTTGATTTGACTCTTCTTCCACCTGCCGTCGCAGGGACGATTCAAGTTGCTTCCCGGCGCAGAAAACAGCTAAATTGTGAAGCGTCCGCGGCGGAGCGGCAGGAAGCCGCAGCAGCAGCTTACCGGGCGCAAGTAATAAAAGGATGAGACCATGTTTCTCGGTAAAGTTGTCGGAACGGTCTGGTCTACCAAAAAGGTAGATAACCTGAAAAGCCTCCGCTTCCTCATAGTCCACCCGATCAATCTCAAAAAGGATCCCAACACCGACGTGGTGGTTGTCGCCGACCGGGTTGGCGCCGGTGTGGGGGAGACGGTTATCTGCGCCTATGGCAGGGCGGCCCGTCTCGCGGTAGGAAATGAGGATTGTTCAATCGAGGCGGCAGTCGTCGGTATTGTCGATTCCCTGGAGACCACTCCAGAGTTCAGGGGCAGCCAGCCGGATCTGGCCGACAGGCTGGGTGTGGAAACCAAGCCGGGGGAGAAAGCTTAGATGGCTGTTGACGAGAATACAATCCGCGAACTTACCCGGCGAGCCATTAGCGAGCTGGGACCAAGGGCAACCGAGTTGAATGTCAAACGACTGGTAAACGACGCGGTTAAAAAACTGGAAGCCGAGGGGGGCTCCACCAGTCAGCCTCTGGAGATGGTTCCCGGCACCTTTCATCTCGCCGGTACTGCCGGTGAGAACAACCGTTTGATTGTAACCGCTTTCGGCAAAAACCGGGTTGGTATCGTAGCGGAACTGACCCAGGCACTGGCGCGGCATAACTGTAACCTGGAAGATATCACTCAAAAGCTGCTCCAGGACTATTTCGCCATGATCATGATCGTGGAGATGCCGGCTGACGCTTCGATGGGCACGATCAAGGAAGAGCTGGCCGGTGTCGGCAACCGGCTGGGTGTGCGCATTCTGGCACAGCATGAAGATGTATTCACCACTATGCATCGGGTTTGAGATGTCCTGGAATATCGAAGAAATCCTCGAAACTATCCGGATGACCGAGGTCGAGCATCTCGACATCCGAACCGTCACCCTCGGCATCTCGCTGCGGGACATCTACAGCGATGACTTCGCGACAATGAAGCGACGTCTCTACGACAAGATCACCTCCACCGCCCGCAATCATGTCAGCACCGCAGAACGGATTGAGGATCGTTACGGGATCAGCATAGCCAACAAAAGAATCTCTATCACACCACTCTCCATTGTCGGTGAACGGTTGAGCCCGGACCAGTTCACCGAACTGGCTGAAGTGCTGGATAAAGCGGCCGGCGAAGTTGGCGTTGATTTCCTGGCCGGCTATACCGCACTGGTCCAGAAGGGAATGACCCCTGGGGAGAGCAGCCTGATTGAATCGATACCGGCCACCCTGGCCGCGACGGAGCGAATCTGTTCATCGGTCAACCTGGGCACAACCAAAGCGGGCATCAACATGGATGCGGTACGGCTGATGGGGGAGATCGTCAAGGAAACCGCCAGCCGGACTGCAGAGAGGGATGGTATCGGTTGTGCCAAACTGGTGGTCTTCTGTAATGTGCCGGAGGATAATCCTTTTGTTGCGGGTGCTTTACACGGCGTCTCCGAAGGCGCCACCACCATCAATGTCGGCATTTCCGGCCCGGGGTTGGTACTAAAGGCGATCA
>JADHUQ010000030.1 GCA_016784425.1 Candidatus Delongbacteria bacterium
CGTGGAGTATCCTGCTTTCACTATCGGTGAGGTCTATCTGAACGAAGAAAAGTGAAACAAGTGAACAATATTGATAGTTAGAGGAGGCAGGTATGAAGTTCTTTATTGATACTGCAAACATTGAAGAGATCAGGGAAGCCGCCGCCATCGGTATCCTTGACGGTGTTACGACCAACCCCACCCTGATTGCACGCGAGCAGCGGGAACCGACCGGTTTGCTTAAGGAAATCTGTGAGCTGGTGGACGGTCCGATCAGTGCCGAGGTCGTTTCACTGGAGAGCGAAGGCATGGTGACAGAGGGACGGGTGCTGGCCAAGATTCACCACAACATCACAGTCAAGATCCCGATGACGATAGAGGGATTGAAGGCTGTGAAAATACTTTCCGCCGAGGGTACCAAAACCAACGTAACCCTGGTTTTCACCTCGGCACAGGCGCTACTGGCGGCCAGGGCTGGTGCGACTTTTATCAGCCCGTTCGTTGGCAGGCTTGACGATATCGGTGCACCTGGAATTGAACTGGTGGATGAGATCATGGCGGTCTATTCTAATTACGCCATCGACACCGAGGTGATCGTTGCTTCCATCCGTAACCCGATCCATGTCATCGAAGCGGCCCAAATCGGTGCCGACATTGCCACCATACCATTCAAGGTTATCCAGCAGCTTGCCCGGCACCCTTTGACCGACAGTGGTATTGAGCAATTTCTGAAGGATTGGGAAAAAGTCCCTCATTAATCAGGTTAAGCTATGAGAAGGAATCTGCTACCGGTACTGATCGGAACCGTTCTGGGATTAACCCTGCTGGGTTTGTTTAACAGGCTGTTGAAGCCTGATAACCCTGCTGTGCCGCAGAGCGGTGATCGCTTGCTCACCACAAAAGCAGTCGCCGAAGAGGTAGCCGGAGAACTGAATCTGCACCGGGCCAACAGCATTACCAACGCAGTAACTATGGTTGAAGGTGCCATCGTCGGCATAAATGTGATACAGTTGCAGCGCTATGTGTCACGTTCTCCTTTCAGCCGTGATCCCTTTTTCCGGAATTTTTTTCCGGATCGAGTTATCGAGCGACCTGTTGAGAATCTCGGTTCCGGGTTCCTGATCAGCCCGGATGGTTACCTGATCACCAACGAGCATGTGATACATAACGCAACCCAGGTCGTGGTCACTCTGCCCGATTCGCGGGAGTACGTAGCGGAACTGAAAGGCGCTGACTTTGCCGCCGATGTGGCTCTGCTGAAAATTGATGCTGAGGATCTGCCCTACATCCGTTTCGGTGATTCAGACCAGCTGCTCATGGGTGAGTGGGTCATTGCGCTTGGTAACCCTTACGGACTGTTTGCCGTCAATGACAAACCAGCAGTGACGGTCGGGGTGGTAAGCGCAGTGGAACGTGATTTCGGGAAGCAGCGCAACCAGCGGATTTACAAGGATATGATCCAGACTGATGCGGCGATCAATCCGGGCAACAGCGGCGGACCTCTGGTCAACGCGCTGGGCGAACTGGTTGGTATGAACACCATGATCTACAGTGAAAGCGGCGGTTCTATCGGCATTGGATTCGCTATACCGGCAAATCGCCTGCGAAGAGTTGTGGAGGATCTGCGTCGCTACGGTGAGGTGCAACGCAACTACTGGACCGGCATTTATGTACAGGACATGAACCGCCTGATCGCCTTGTCGCTCGATTACAGTGGAGTGGGGGGGGCCATCATTACTGAGATCGATCCCGGTTCACCGGGTGAAGAGGCCGGACTTGAGGTGTCGGATATTATCACCGGCATAAATGATAAAACGGTACAGAGCAGCCGCGAAATAGAGCAATACCTGCTCAGCGAGGATTTGCGTGTCGGTGACGAGATGGAGTTTACGGTTTACCGTAACGGGAAAACTCACCGGCACACTGTTATCCTGGAAAAACGGAACTGATGGAGGATAGTTTGGAGAAAAAAGGACTTCTCTACGAGGGCAAAGCCAAACGGCTTTTTGCTACAAAAGACGAGTTGTTACTCATTCAGGAATTTAAAGATGACCTAGTAATCGACCATGGCAAGCGGAAAACCAAATTCAAAGGCAAAGGCAATATCAACTGCGAGTTTTCCGCCTTTATGTTTGAGTATCTGGAAAACTACCATATCCCCACTCACTTTCAGAAAAAGTTCAAAAAGAACTCGATGATTGTGAAGAGGGTGGAAATGATACCGATCGAGGTCGCAGTACGAAACTTTGCTGCTGGAGCGATGCTGCGGCGTTACAATCTTGAAGACGGCCAGAAACTGGAGTATCCCGTAATCGAACATCTTCTCAAAGATGACTCACTCTCCGATCCGTTGGTAAATGACTATCATTGTTTCGCTTTTGGTCTGGCTACCCCGGACGAGATGCGCGCGATCAACCGCCTTGCCTCAAAGGTCAATGCCATCCTGCGCTCTTTTTTCCAGCGACGCGGCCTGGTGCTGATCGATCTGAAAATGGAGTTCGGTAAACGGGAGAGCCAGATCATGCTGGCCGATGAGATTTCACCGGATGTCATGCGTATTCGTGATGCAAAATCAGGTAAAAAGTTCGGTGGCGATCGTTTTCGCTATGAAATGGGGGGTGTGGCGGAATCCTATGAAGAGCTGGCAGAGAGAACGTTGAAATAGAGATGGCTCGAGACGCACTACCCCTGCTGGTCTGGATGATAATAGTGGATTGCCTCCTGCTCCTGGGCTGGCTCCTGACGGGTTGGGGTTGGACAGGTGGGCTGGCACTCCTGGGAATTCTGCTGATCGCTGGTGTAGGGTACTTTTTTCGTGATCCACCGCGGCAGGCGCCGCCTGGCTCCGGTTTGATATTATCTGGTGCCGATGGTAGAGTCCTGCATATACGCGAGGAATATGAACCTGAGTTCTTTCGGGAAACCGTAACCGCAGTGGCTGTATTTATGTCGCCGCTGGATGTTCATATCAATCGAATGCCTGTCAGCGGGCAGGTTCGGGATGTGATACACCGTCCGGGCAGGCACGGTGCCGCCTTCAGCCGGAAAGCTGACACCGCCAACGAGCATACACTGCTATTCGTTGAAGGGGAACAGATCTCGGTGCTGGTGAAGCAGATCGCGGGTGCGGTAGCTCGCCGCATTGTGGTCGACGTACAGCCAGGAGCTACATTACAGGCGGGGGAGCGTTTTGGCATGATCAAATTCGGTTCCCGTGTTGACCTGTTCTTTCCGCGCCAGGTTGAAGTCCTGGTACAGCCGGGCGATCGAGTGATCGCTGGTGAATCCATTATTGGAGAAATCTCATGAAAAGAAACGTCCGCGCCTATGCGCCCAGCTTTCTGACTGTTACCAACCTGTTGCTGGGTTTCAGCGCTGTGATAGCTGCAGCCAACTATGGTAACTTCCAACTCGCAGCTGTGTTGATAATCATTGCGGCTGTAATCGATGCGCTGGATGGTAAAGTCGCTCGCTTCATGCACACCACCGGGGATTTCGGTCGGGAGTTGGATTCTCTGGCTGATATAGTCTCCTTCGGGATGGCCCCCTCATACCTGGTATATGTTTCCTGTTTTGCCGGTTTGGAGAGATGGGATCCTGCCGGGAGCTTGCTGGGGATTGCCTTATCCGCTTCACCGCTTGTTTTTGGTGCGTTGCGCCTGGCTCGCTTTAACCTCGATGAAACCGACGGCGAACACCATGACAACTTCGCCGGGCTGCCCATACCAGCAGCGGCGATCACTCTGGCATCGTTCATCCTCTTCAATTTCAGGATCTGGGGTCGTATGGAGCTGGTAGCTCTGATGGTTCCCCTCGTACTGCTGGTATCACTACTGATGGTATCGCGGGTTCAGTATCTGGCAATGCCGCGTTTGACCTTTCGTGATACAAAGAAAAACCAGGTGAAGCTGATTTTACTCCTGGTTGGCGTACTGGCCCTGATCATGTTTAAATCGCTGGCTCTTTTCCCAACCACTATACTCTACATTGGCATTGGGGTAGTGAAGAGATTACGAGGTGTGGCGATCAAACCTGCCGAGGAAGAAGACGCCTTCAACGATACCGTTTTCTGAATTGGTGCCGCTGGATGACGTTTAACCATGGAGAAATCTAACCTATGAAATCTGCACGACTCTATATTTCCCTCAAACCGGATATTCTCGATCCTCAGGGCAAGACAGTACATCACGCCCTGGAAACGCTCGGTTTCGATGCCGTGGCCAGTTGCCGGGTCGGTAAATACATCGAACTGGCTTTTCCTGATCTGCCCACAGAGGAGATAACCAGACGGGTAGGGGAAATGTGCGAGCGACTTCTGGTTAACCCTGTAATGGAAACCTGGCGGGTGGAAGTGGTGGAGGAGTGATGCGTTTCGGTGTAATAGTATTTCCCGGATCAAATTGTGACCGTGATACATATCATGTTCTGAGCACACTGGGAGCAGAGGTTGAGTACATCTGGTACCGTGATTCCCACACACACGAATATGAAGCGCTGGTGTTACCGGGTGGCTTCTCCTACGGCGACTACCTGCGTACCGGCGCCATCGCCGCCACCGCTCCGATAATGAAATCTCTGCGGGAGGATATTCGACAGGGCAAGCCTGTCATCGGTATCTGCAACGGGTTCCAGATCCTTCTGGAGAGCGGTTTGCTGCCGGGCGCCCTGTTGACTAACAGTGAATTGAAATTCATCTGCCGGGACGTCTTTCTCCGTTGCGATAATTGTGATACGCTGTTCAGTTCCTGCCTTCAGGCGGAACAACCTCTGCAAATGCCGATAGCGCATCACACCGGCAACTACTTCGCAGAAAGAGGGGTGATCGAGGAGCTGGAGGATGAGGACCGGGTGCTCTTCCGTTACTGCGATGCCAACGGTATGGTCAGCCCGGCCGGCAATCCCAACGGTTCTCTCGGCAACATCGCCGGTATTCTCAATCGTCAGAAAAATGTCCTGGGTATGATGCCCCATCCGGAGAGGGCTGCCGACCAGGAGCTGGGTAGTGTTGATGGTGCAGGAGTGTTTAAATCAATGCTGGAGAGAGTGATTGCCTGATAGCGATAATGGCCAGGAACTGTCCTTCTGGGGACATGTGGATGAATTACGCCGCATGTTGTGGCACAGTATTGTCGCCCTTATCGTCGCCACGATCGGAACGTTTTTTTTCGCCCGCATCTTTATCGCCTTTTTATTGATCCCATTTGAAAAAGCGGGTCAGGGCGAGCTGGTTTATCTGGCGCCGATGGAGGGGTTTGTAACACAGCTGAAAGTGGCCTTTCTGGCGGGGCTGATCATCAGTATGCCTTACCTTCTGTTTGAGGCCTGGAAATTCATAGCTCCCGGATTATACAAGAAAGAGAGAAGGATGGTCTTTTTGGCGCTGGCGCTGACAACAGTCTCTTTCTATCTGGGTGCTTATTTCGGGTATCGGGTGCTGCCTTTCGCGACCAGTTTCTTCCTTTCCTTCGGTGGGGGTATGATAAACAGCACCTGGTCGTTTGCACACTATCTGGATTATGTGATACGAATAATACTCGCTTTCGGTCTTGTCTTCGAATTACCACTGGTGATCGCGTTGCTGGCAATACTGGGATTGGTCGGTCCCGGAGGATTGCGCAAATTCAGGCGTCACGCCTACGTCGTCGTTTTTGTCGTCGCCTCCATTATTACTCCGCCGGATGTCATCACGCAGGTGGTTCTGGCAGTACCCCTGATCCTGCTGTATGAACTGTCCATTGGCATAGCGGTTTTAATCACCAGGCGGCGGGAAGCGCGGGAAGCAGGGGCACACTGAGGTTTGCCTGCAGGTGGCTTTGAACAGGGCACCATAAATCTGGAACATAACTTACCGGTAAAAGACTGATGTACATATCTCAAATCGAAATGTTCGGATTCAAGTCCTTTGCACCCCGCACTCAGCTGGAGCTACAGCCCGGCGTCACCTGCGTGGTGGGACCCAACGGATGTGGAAAGACCAACATCCTGGATGCTTTACGCTGGGTGCTCGGTGAACAGAAATCTTCTACCCTTCGCTCCGATAAAATGGAGAATGTGATATTCACCGGTTCTGTGAATCGAAAACCGATGGGTATGGCGGAAGTTACACTGACCATTCAGAACAGTCGTGGTGTGTTACCCTCTGAGTACAATGAAATTCAGGTGGCCCGCCGTCTCTATCGTAACGGTGATAGCGAGTATCTGCTCAATCGGCAGGTCTGTCGCTTGAAAGACATCCAGGATCTTTTCATGGATACCGGGTTGGGTCCGGATTCATATTCTGTGATAGAGCTGAAAATGGTTGAAGATATTCTAAGTGAGCGTACTGATTCCCGGCGTCATCTTTTTGAGGAAGCAGCGGGTATTACCCGGTTCAAAGGGCGCCGTCGTGCCGCCATGTCCAAGCTGGAAAGCACCAGGCTTGACATGCAGCGGATTGAAGACATACTCAGTGAAGTCAGGAGAAATGTTAACTCCCTCAAACGCCAGGTCAGCCGGGCGCGTCGATACCAGGAAAGCCAATCCGCCTTACGCGATCAGGAGCTGTTGCTGCTGGCCAGCGAGCAACGGTTCCATCAGGAGCGGTTACACCCTTTACAGGAAGAGATGACTGTTGCCAGGAAACGGATAGCGGAACTGGCACAGGAGGAAACAGGTCAGCGAACCGATCTCACGCGTTATCAGGCAGAGTTATCGAGTCTGGAGACCGATTTTGCTTACAAGCAGGGCGAACTGGACCGGATACGTCGCGGGTATCACGAAAAGAACAGCGAACTGATAGTGCAGCGCGAACAGCGCAAGCATGCGCTTTTAACTGTAGACAACGCCCGTGAAGACAGGCGGAAACTGGAAGCTCAACTCGAGAAAGCCAGCGAACGCCAGGTTGAGTTGACCATGCAGGAAAATCAACTCTCCACCCGCATCGCTCAACTGGAGAAATCCCGGACGATAGCTGTGAAGGGTCTGGAGGAGGATGAGCATAAGTTAGTCCGGCATCACGAGCAAGCGGAAACACACCGTCATAATTTCCTGAATCTCCTGGAGGCGCTGGCACCGGTTGAAAGAGATATCTCCAAACGGGAAAGCACTATCAGCGGTGGTCAGGAACGGGTGCAGAAACTGACGGAGGAGGTGAAGCGGCTGCAGGAGAGTATCGACGGAAACCGCAGTCGGTTGGAGCAGGTCCAGGATGATCAGCAGCGACTTGGTAAGAAACAGCAGGAAGCGGAAAAGCAGCAAGCCAGACTTCAGACGGAACTGCAGCAGGCCACAACAGGTTTGAGGGAACAGGAACGTCAGGTGCTGGAAGCAGGTCTGGAAGTTAAAAACCTGCATTCGCGAATCGAATTTCTGGAGAACCTTCTGACCAGGCACGAGGGATTACCCGGTGGGACGAAGCTGGTCGTGCAGGCAGAGTTACCAGGCATCAGGGGGGTGCTGGGTGATGCCGTGAGTGCTCCGCCCGAACTGGTACCGGCTGTGGAAACGGCACTGGGTGCGGCAGCCCACTACCTGCTGGCTGAATCCCGTACTGCCATCAACGGCGCCAGGGGGTTGTTGTTAGCTGAAACCAGGGGGCAGGCGACTTTTGTTGACCTGAGCAGGTTGTCAGAATTGCCACCTGTAGATAGGTTGCCCGATAACGCCCTGGTAAAGAGGCTGGACTGTTCCAAAGAACTGAGACCTTTACTGGAGTACCTGCTGGCTGATGTCGTTTATCTGGATGAAGCGGAGTTGGATGCTCAAACGATTGGAGCTCGTTTTGTAAATAAACAGGGGGAGATGATTATACCCCCCGTACTGCAAGTGACCGGTCACAGAAGCCCCGGCGACCTGAGTGCCATTGGTAAATCGTATCAACTCGACAAGTATCGACAGCAACTGGAGGAGGCTACAGCTGAAAAGACCAGGCAGGAAGAAGTACTACAGGAGGTCGTAGTTGTAGAACGTCAGGTCGCAAACTCCGTCGTTGAAGCAACAGCAGCTCTGGAAAGCATCAGGCAGCACTCACGTGAGCTGGAGACGGAGCAGCAGCGGTTGACAGAAGCTACTACGCACTATCGAAACCTGTTGAGCATGCACACTACCGAGGAGGAAAGCTGGCGGCAACGTCTGCAGCAGCTGGAGCAGGAGTTGGCTGTCAGCCGGGAGGAGAAAACCAGACTGACCGCTCAGCGGGTAACTCTGGAGGAGGGTAATGCCGCAATTACCGAACAGCTGGCACTGCAGGAGCTGGCTGTATCACGCTTGCGCAATGAAGTGCAGCAGGAGCACATTCTGCTCGTTGAGCAGCAGGGAGCTCTGAGAGCACTGGTAACCGAGCGGGAAGAGTTGGAACGTTTCTCGCTGGAGTCTGAAGAGCAACTTTGTGATTATGGGGAGGTAATCGAGCGCCAGACTGTCATGGAGAAAGAGCTGCAGGTTTCCAGCAGAGAATGGGAACAGCAGCTGGTGGCAGCGGGTTTACAGATTTCACAGGAGGAGGAGGTACTGAGCAGTAGTACCCGGGAATTGGACGCAAAACGTCAATCGTTACGGGAATTGCAGCAAAGCCTGGATAAGGACAGAGCAGAGGATAGCAAGCTTCGAGAAAGAATTCACGACATAGAACTCGAAATTCGTGAGACAGATATTCGTCTGCAGAACAGACGGGAAATGCTCAAAGAGGAGTACGACCTCGAATTGGAACAATCGCACCTGGAAGCGATTGATCCGGAAATCTCCCGGGAAGAGTTGGATGAAGTGCAGCAGGAAGTTCAGCGACTTCGTGAACTGAGACGGCGACTGGGGCCGGTAAATCTGCTGGCACTGGAGGAATTTGACCAGGAGCAGGAGCGTCTTGATTTTCTTGAAAAGCAACGCGATGACCTGAAGCAATCGGAAGAGATGTTGCTGGAGACTATCAGCAAAATCAACCGCGTAGCACGTGAACGGTTTGAGGAGACCTTCAAAAAGATTCAGGCGAATTTCGAATACCTCTTCGGAAAACTGTTCTATGATGGCAAAGCGCGTCTCACACTCGATTCCGGTGATCCACTGGAAGCAGATGTCGGTATCTACGCCGCACCATCCGGGAAAAAGATCCAGCATCTGTTACTGCTGTCCGGTGGTGAAAAAACCCTCACCGCAATCGCTCTGCTGTTCTCCATCTACATGGTGAAGCCATCTCCTTTCTGTATCCTGGACGAAGTGGACGCGCCCCTCGATGACAGTAACATCACCAAGTTCAACATTCTGATCCGCGAGTTTACTGATGAGACACAGTTCATTATCATCACCCATAATAAGCGAACCATGGAATACGCGGATACGATGTTCGGTGTAACTATGGCCGAAGAAGGGGTCAGCAGTATCGTATCGGTGAAGTTCAACGAGGAAATGGCTTAATGAAAATCCTGCGGTTGTTCCTGGTTATCCTGCTTCCCACAATCGCCGCTGCCGGATTGAGAGCCTCCTTTGAACTTAGCCTTTTTCAGACCGGTTGTGACAGTGCAGCAGCTGTGCGGGTGGAAACAAGTTATCTGATAGACCGTAGTGATCTCAGTTTTGTCCAGACCGACAGCGGCAGGTTTGGCGTGTATCGGGCCTGGATGGAAGTCTTCCAGAGTGACAGCCTGGTCTTCTCCAGTGGCTGGGAGCGGTTTGATCACCTCGGGATTGGTGAGGATGTCACCTATACCCAGAAGATTCCCGACCTCGAGGCGACCTGTCTGGGTGCGGGCGAATACCGTGTGCGTGCAACCGTCCAGGATCAGAACTCCGGTAAATCGACTCAGGCTGAATGGGTTGTCACTATCCCCAGCCTGGTAACAGATACACCTTGTGTGTCCGATCCGGTAATGATGGCCCGCCCCCCCGAAGCGGTCAGCGGCAATCCCTTCTTCGAGAGATTCGGATTATTGGTGGTTCCTTATGCTGATGCTATTTTCGGTGAAGAGCTTCCGGTTCTCCATTACTACCTCGAGATATTCAATCCTGAAAGTGATACACTGCTTGTAGAGGTAAATGTGTTGGGACCGGATCGCGAGCGTCTGTTCGCAGGTGATACGCTTGTCATAGAACCCGGCACAACACCGCTCCCTGAGGTGGGTTCGATAGGTGTCGATCGCCTTCCATCAGGCAGTTACTATCTGCAATTCACACCAATTGCCGCAGCCAATGTTCAATGGCTTTCCGGTCATTCCGGTCGACGAAAATTCTTTATCTACAACCCGACGGTAACAGAAATGCCATCGGATTACCTGGAGGCTCGCTCCCGTTCAGCCTGGAGCGAAGTTGATTCACTGGATCTACTGGAGGTGTTTCAACAACTGCGTCCCTTATTATCAGCGCCGGAGCAGAAGCGCTTCAAGCGCTTGAACAGCGACGGTCGCCGTCTGATGCTCAGTGAATTCTGGCAACAACGTGATCCGACACCCGGGACCGCATTGAACGAGGCTCAGGAACGCTACCTTGTTCGTCTGGATTATGTGACGCTGCAGTATCGTACCTCGTTGCAGGAAGGCTGGGAAACAGACCAGGGCCGAATTTACCTGAAGTACGGAGCACCCGACAGCATAGAACAGCATGATTTTTCTGAAACCGCCGACTTCACCCGCAATCCGGACGTGACCAGCGGCCCCGATAACTTTGAAACTTCCAACAATCTCAGCCGTACGGTGAGCGGTGCCTATGAAATCTGGTTCTATGATACCCTGGAGGGTGGAGTTTATTTTGTACTCGTCGACCGCCAGGGCTTGGGAGATTTCATCCTGGTCCATTCTACCAAGTCGGGGGAAATCCAGAACTATAACTGGCAACAGCAGCTGTAGCAGCAAGCAGGGGAGGATGCATGATCAGGTTGGAGCAGGTTCATAAGTGTTTCAGGTCGGGCAAGAAAGATGTGCAGGCATTAGTTGACTTCAGTATGGAGGTTAAACCGGGCCTGGTTTACGGATTGCTGGGACCCAATGGAGCAGGCAAGACAACGGCGTTACGCATTATCGCAACCCTGTTGAAACCGGATGCAGGTGTAGTTACCGTCAATGAACTTGACGCACGACGTGATCCGGGTCAAGCACGCCGGCATATCGGTTTCCTTACCGGTGACACCAAGCTCTACGATCGCCTGACCCCGCGTGAGACACTCCGCTACTTCGGGAGTCTTTACGAAATGATTCCCGGTGAACTCGACGGCCGGATTGCCGAGCTGGCCCGCATGCTGCAGATGGATGACTATCTGGATCGCCGTATGGGACGGCTTTCCACCGGGCAGAAACAGAAGCTGTCCATCGCCCGTGCCGTGATACATAATCCCGCGGTGATTGTACTCGATGAACCCACTTCAGGACTGGATGTAATCGCCTCCCGTAATGTCGTTGAGTTCATTCTGCAGAGTGGGAGTGAGGGGAAAACGGTACTGTTTTCTACCCATATTCTCTCCGAGGCAGAGCGTATCTGCCAGGACATCGGTATGATCCATCTTGGTCGCATGCTGCTGGAGGATTCACTCTCTACTATTAAAGCCGTCCATCCTGGTAATACACTCGAGGATATTTTCCTGGAGCTGGTGGAAAATCACGAGGAGGAACCGCAATGAACCTCCACGGCGCACGACTGCAGACGGTGATCAATAGTGGAATCCTGTTACGTATTTCCCTGCTGAACCTGCTGCGCAGCGGTGGTATGAGACGGGCGGGTGCTCTGACCTACACAACCATGCTTACGCTGGTTCCGCTGCTGGTGCTGGTCTTCACCCTCTTCAAAATGATGGGGGGATTGGAGAATGTTCAGCAGCAGGTGGAGCCTTATATTTTCCGCGTCCTGACACCTGGCTCCGGTGAACAGGTAAGGATGTTCCTTACCGGTATGGTGGAAAACGCCTCCAGTCGCTCCTTCGGATTGCTGGGGACGCTGTTTCTCTTTGTCATGGGCTATGGGTTGTTATCCTCGATTGAAAATGACTTCAATCTCATCTGGGGTGAGCGGAAAAATCGCTCCCTGACCCAGCGGGTAGTTGTATACTGGACACTGTTAACCCTTTCACCGCTGTTGCTGGGCGTCTCTTTCTACATCTCCACCCGTGCGCTGGCTTTCGCCGTGATACAGTTGACACCGGAACTGGAGACTCGCCTGGGAATGTTTTTGCCGGCGTTATTGCAAATGCTGGCGTTCTGGCTACTCTTCTGGATAATGCCCAAGACCAGGGTGCGTCTGGGGGCGGCCTTCTGGGCGGCCCTGGTAACGTCGCTGGCCTGGGAAATTGCCAAGTGGGGCTTCGCTACCTATTCAACACGCGTGATACACTATAATCTCGTATACGGGTCACTGGCTGTATTTCCCCTGTTCCTGATCTGGCTCTTCCTGACCTGGATCATCATCCTCTATGGTGCTGAACTATGTTACGTGATACAGAACCGGAAGGTTGTATTGTTTAACTGGGAACGGAAAGAAGCTCAGATTATCCCCCAGCATTTTGTAGCTATTGCACTGATGCAGACCGTGACACATGCTTTTAGCGTTGGTCGCCGGAATGTTACACCGGAGTATCTGGCTCGACATCTTGAGATCGATACCGGGACGGTGAGCGAAGTGATCCATGTGTTACAGGAGGGGGGGCTGCTGCAATCCATGGACAACGAACGCAATCCAAACCTTATGCCTGCCCGCTCACCAGATAAAATATCCCTTTACGACGTGGTTACCCTGTTCATGCCGCTGGAAGTACCCCCAGCGGCTTTTGACAAGTATCCTGACGTGAGCTCAATGTTTGAGACCATTAACACCACCTCCCAGGATTTAAGAAAGACCTGGGATAGCATCAGCATGAGGGACATCTCAAAATGAACGTAAGCAAGGTAACCGCGATATTCCGTAAGGAACTGAAAGACATGTTGCGCGATCGCCGTACCATGATTTCGATGATTGTAATACCGGCCCTGGCAATTCCATTACTGATTTTCGTAATAGCCTCCTTCAGCATGTCCAAAGCCAGGCAGGCCGAGGAGGCGGAGAAAACCATCGCTATCGTCGGGATCCCTGAGAGTTCCCTACTGTATGAAGCGATTGCCGCCACCGGAATGAACATCGCCCGCAATGATACACTTGCGTCGGCACCCAACCTGCTGGTACTCGATAAAAAGCTGGATCTGGCTGTTGAATTTCCGCCGGGGTTTGAAGGCAGTGTACAGGAGTTCTTTGCCAATCGCCTGGAGACGCCACCAGAGGTTGTGCTGTACTACAATGAGTCACGTCTGATTTCAGAAATGGCGTTACGCACCGTGCGGGCTGTACTGCAGGAAAACCGCACTAACCGGACAGGGGAATATCTGGAAAGCAAAGGCCTGCGGGCAGATCTGCTTTATCCCTTCCATCTGCAGAGCAACAATGTAATGCCGCCTGAACAACAGGCCGGCAGTCAACTCGGGCGGATTATCGCCTATATCGTGATGATCCTGATGTTGACCGGTAGTGCCTACCCCGCCCTGGATCTGACGGTAGGTGAGAAAGAGCGCCAGACGCTGGAGACTTTGCTGGTGACGCCAGCCGGTCGCACCGATATCGTTATCGGCAAGTTTCTCACCATCCTGGTTATTTCGTTAATGGCGACACTGATCACCATTATCAGCCTGACCGTGACAATGACCCAGGCTGGGAGCCTGATGAAGGGGGCGGGCGATCTGTTGAGTTTTCAGATAGGACCGCGGGTGATCATATCAGTGCTGGTGTTCCTGATACCGGTGGGTATGTTCTTCAGTGCCCTGTTGATGGCGGTCGGGATCTACGCTCGCACCATGAAAGAGGGGCAGAGTTACTCTCAACCGCTGTTCATGTTGATGATTCTTCCAGCCGCCATGTCGATGCTCCCCGGTATGGAGCTGTCTCTCAAAACCATCTTTATGCCGGTGGTCAACGCCTCGTTGGTTATCCGGGAGCTCTTCATGCAGAACTGGAGCATCCTGCCGACTGCAGCAGCGGTTTTTGGACTCAACCTGCTGATGGCTGCTCTGTTACTCTGGGTTGTCTACCGGATGTTTCATCGCGAATCTGTCTTGTTTCGCAGCTGAGCAGTGGTCCGTTCCATTTACTTGATGAAATCGGATTGCTTCAGGAGTGTCTAATCGGTAATATGACTGGCGCTGCTGCCAGACTGGACTGAGGAGAGAATGGCTGAAACCTTCAGTAAGGTCACTGAGAATCTTGACCGCATTGAACTGGATCGTATCACCTGTTACGCCTACCACGGGTACTTGAGCGAGGAGGCTCGTCTGGGGCAGCGCTTTGAATTGACAGTAGAGGTATTCCTGGATCTGAGTCTGGCGGCTGATAGCGACGAGCTGGGCTCCACGCTGAGTTACCACGATCTGTTCAAAACGGTATACGCCGCCGCCACCGGTACCCGCTTCAAATTGATAGAAGCACTCGGGCAGCATATTGCCGGTCTGATTTTTACTCAATTCCAGGTGCCAGCTGTACGGATAAAAATCCGTAAACCTAATCCGCCGATCCCGGAGTACTATGGCAGTGCCATAGTGGAAATCAGTCGGGTGAATACTGAATTGTGAGACAGGAAGTAACCGCAAGCATCAAACTGATAAAGCTATGATAGCGTATCTCGGACTTGGCAGCAACCTGGGGGATCGATTGCAGCAGCTACGAAAGGCAGTTACCGCGCTGTCAAAGCGGCTGTCGACGATCTGTGTCTGCTCTTCGGTGTACGAATCCTCCCCCTGGGGTTATACGGAACAACCTGACTTTCTCAACCTCGTGGTTTCAGTCAGAGTTGGAATGGATCCCTGGCAGCTGCTGGAAGTGTGCCACCAGGTAGAAAGTGATCTGGGGCGGCGAGCTCGTCCACGCTGGCATGAGCGTGAGATTGACATTGATATCCTGTTAGCGGGGAGCCTGACTTTACGGGAGCCGCAACTGACAATACCACACCCCGCGTTACGGGAGCGGGATTTCGTGCTTGTCCCGCTGCTGGAGGTTGAACCGCATTTGGTTGATCCGCAAAATGGCAGACCGCTTTCAGATTACCTTTCTAAAACCCCGGCGCTGAAACTGTATCACGAAGGAGCGCTTGCATGTTGACATTGCCGGATGATGTGCGCTATCTGGTCGTAGAGGGAGTCATCGGAGCAGGAAAGACCTCGCTGGCGCGTATCCTG
Organism: Candidatus Delongbacteria bacterium; assembly: GCA_016784425.1. Classification (GTDB taxonomy): domain Bacteria; phylum CAIWAD01; class CAIWAD01; order BS150m-G50; family BS150m-G50; genus BS150m-G50. Next base: position 15,123 of record JADHUQ010000030.1, read on the forward strand.
AGTGATCAACTGAATGCCCGTATCGTTCTGGAGGCCCATGAAGCCAATCCATTCCTGGAGGATTTCTACAAGGATCCCGAGCGATTTGCGTTTCAGACGCAGCTCAACTTTCTCATTTCGCGCTACCAGCAACAGATGCAGCTGCCCCAGCAGGATATCTTCCAGCAGCATATGGTGGCTGACTATCTCTTTGCCAAGGACAGGATTTTCGCCCGTCTCAACCTCAGCGAGAAAGAGGTGGGTCTTTATGAGCAGTTGATGACGATCATGGAGGGTGAAATCATCAAGCCGGATCTGGTAATCTACCTGCAATCCTCCGTTGAGCGACTGCTGCGTAATATCAGGCTCCGTAACCGCTATTATGAACAGGATATGTCACCTGACTACATCCAGAGTCTGTTTGATGCTTACCAGCAGTTCTTCATGAATTACCGGGAAACCCCGTTGTTGATGATCAATGCCACCCAGCTCGATTTTGTACACAAGCAGGAGGACTTGGATGATCTGCTGGACTTCCTGTCGACACCGGTCCGCGGAACAATGTATTACAGTCATTGACCTCCAGGATAAGTAATGCGTACACTGTTGACGATTGTTCTGTCTGTCATCCTGCTGGTTACCGCATTCCGGTTGCTGGCCAGAGTGCTGTTTGGCTGGCTGGCGGCCAACACCCGCAGCGACATCCCACCGGCAACAGGGGAAAAGCAGCCACCAGCAGATGATATTCCCCCCGGCGAAGTGGAAGATGCCGATTTCCAGGATCTGGAGTGAGTTCCACAGCCCTTTCATGCCTGCGTTTCCGTGGCTGATCCCCCTCGCAATGACCACTTGAACAAGGTCCCGGTATTGTGTATTGTATGCAACACCTGACAGCGGCGAGACGATCGGATCCTGATGATGCTTCATTACA
>JADHUQ010000031.1 GCA_016784425.1 Candidatus Delongbacteria bacterium
CTCGACACTAAGATAAAGCTGCTGCAGAAATTCCAGCTGAACGAGGAACTGGTGGCGCATGCCCGGCCGGATCACCTGATCATGCACTGTCTGCCGGCGGAGCGGGGCCGGGAGATCACCGATGCGGTTATGGACGGTCCCAACTCTGTTGTCTTCGACCAGGCGGAAAACCGCCTGCACGGGCAAAAGGCGATCATGATCAAATTGCTGGGGTAGCAATTACCAGTTGGCTTCAAAACAGCTGATATCATCTGGATGATTTTCAAGGGCGGTTCCGAATAAGGGGCTGCCCTTTTTTTCGGTTATTCACCCGGTTCCTGGTGTGTCTAATTCCGCATCATTTCCACTTAACGTATTGTAATTAATACTCAAGCTGGGGTCGGACCCGGATATGTGTTTGTGATTACAGAGGATAGCCCTCAAAAAATGCCCAAAAAGGGTCTGTATCGGCCCTTTTCGGGTGAAAAACGCAAAACCACTGTTAAAGTCTGGAACGGTCAGTGATCTCGAAATTTCAAACAGAGGAGGATGACCATCCCTTCGTTTAAATTCTCCAGCCGCACGACTTTACGTGATTCTTTTCACGGCTCGACAGATGATCCAGCGTGATAGTATAGTCATTTACAAAAATCCAGCAGCCGTTATCTAAATAGTTTTGCTCTCACTGTTTATGATGTTATCTTCCAACAAAGAAGAATTCACGCATTTTGCGGAGGTATTATGCGTTCAGAAATTCTCACTGCTCTATTACTCACCACCTTCACTGCAACCTCACTTGCCACAACCATCCATGTTCCCGACGATCAACCAACTATACAAGAGGGACTCAACACAGCTACCGAAAGCGACACCGTTCTTGTGGCCTCCGGCATCTACTTCGAGAACATCGTCTGGCCTGCGATTAATGGAATCAAGCTGATCGGGAGCGGTGAAGAGGATTGTATCATTGACGGTGACTCGCTGGCGAGTGTGATACGTTTCACGTGGGACCTGGGTGGAATCATTGATACTACAACTTTGATTTCAGGTTTCACCATCCGAAAAGGGAGAGCACATGGAAGTTCTCCAGATGACCGTGGCGGGGGAATTCGATGCTCCTTTGCCAGTCCGAGTCTGCTCGATTTAACGATCAGAGACAACTATGCCTCTGATAGGGGTGGTGGCTTGTATTGCGAGACTAACTCCTCAGCGACTCTTACGAATGTGACGATTACAGACAATAAAGCTGATGAAGGCGGAGGGATTTACTTCGCGTCTAACTCCAATGCGATTTTGGAGAACGTGATAATTAGCAACAACTCGGCTCATAGTGATGGCGGGGGAATTTACTGTGATTTTTCCAACCTGAATTTGGTGGATGTAACTATTAGCGACAATTCGGCTCATAGTGATGGCGGGGGGATGAGGATCAATTATTCCTCTCCGAGTTTGTCGGATGTGATGATAAGTGGTAATTCAGCAACACTCGGTGGCGGATTTTACTGCAGTGGCTCTTCTCCCGGTCTAGAGAGTGTAACCATAACAGGCAATTCAGCAAATAATTATGGTGGTGGGATCTATTGCGCTCAGAATTCCAGTCCTGACTTTTCAGCGGAGAATCGTTGTAACCTGTATTCAAATACTGTCAGTCACGGAAGAGGCTTTGGCACAGATCTGTTTTCAATTGAATGCAATCTGATAGTTGTCGTTGTAGATACATTTACGGTCATGACGCCAACTGATTATCACGCTTCACCGATTGAGAATTTTGTCTTTGATATTCTCAATTGCTCTGATGAATTGATCGACGATGATGTTTATGTAGCAGTTGACGGAGATGACGGCAATGTAGGCACATCACCTGATTCACCGTTCAGGACAATTACCTACGCGCTATCCCGCGTTGCACCGAATAACACCATTCATCTTGCAGCCGGTGTTTACAGACCCACATCTTATGGTGAGCTGTTTCCTATACACTGGAGCAGCCATATCAATTTATCTGGAGCAGGAATAGATGAGACTATTCTGGATGGAATGCATTCAGTTAGTGTGATGGAATTTCAATCAGTATCGGATGCCACGATAGAATATCTGACAATAACAAATGGTTCAGCTGAAAATGGGGGTGGGATTTACTGCGACAACTCCAGCCCGAGTTTTGCATATGTGACAATATCCAGCAATTCAGCTGATGATGGCGGTGGGATTTATTGTACAGATAATTCCAGTCCAAGTTTTACAAATGTGACTATAACAGGCAATTCGGCTGATGATCTTGGTGGTGGGATTTTTTGCTATAATAATTCCAACCCAAGTTTAGTAGTTGTGACGATAACAGACAATTCCGCATATGATAACGGCGGCGGAATTTATTGTATTGATTCCAATCCGAGTTTGCTGGATGTGGTGATAACCGGCAATTCAGTTGGTTCTCTTGGCGGAGGGTGTTATATCAGCTATTCCAACCCGATTTTTACAGATGTGATGATAACAGACAACTTTGCAACTGTCAATGGTGGTGGAGTTTATTGCACTGATTCTAACCCAAGTTTCGAGAATACAACGATTAACGATAATTCGACAAGGATGGGTGGTGGGATTTGCTGTGACAATTCAAACCCGAGTTTACTGAATGTGAGGATTAGTGGCAATAACGCTGTTTATGACGGTGGTGGGATTTATTGCAATTATAATTCCAATCTGAGTCTGACTCATGTGACGATAGCAGACAACTCGGCTGGCGATAGAGGTGGCGGGATATTTTGCGCCATTAATTCCAATCTTGTATTAGCGAATGTTATGATAACTGCCAATTCTGCTGACTTACATGGTGGCGGGATTTATTGCTATCTGTCCAGCTTGAATCTGGCGAATGTGACGATTGCAGACAATGAAGCTCCTGAAGGGGGGGCGGTGTATGTCGAACATAATTCTGATGTGACTTTAGAGACCTGTCTTCTCTGGAATAACACACCCGATGAAGTGTATTTTTCCCCATACCTTTTACCAAATACCATCACCATCACCTGCAGCGACGTTGAAGGGGGAGAAGTAGGCATCGAAACCAACGGTAACGGTGAAGTTTTCTGGCTGGAGAACAACATCGACGCCGATCCATTGTTCTGCGATCCTGATAGCAGTGATTACCGATTGCAGCTTGATTCACCATGCCGCACTGGTGTGTGCGGATACATGGGGTACACCAATGCGACCTGTGAAAGTGAGAGTATCCCGGATCTCAGGATTAGCCACACCAGCCTTGGTGAACTGCTGCTCAACTGGTCTCCAGTCCCTGAGGCTGGCAGTTATTACATTTATATTGCCGAAAATGCATATGGTCCCTGGACACTCCTGGCTACAACTGCGCAATCGTTCTATTGGGTATCGTATCAGGGGAACATTGGTTTTTACCATGTAACCTGGGAGGAGTAAGACATGCGATACAGTTTTCATGTCGAAAATTGCATGGGCAGATTTACTGCAGCCCCCCTGTTAACTCTGCTGATCACAGCAGTCACCCTCGCCACCACCATCCACGTTCCCGACGATCAACTAACGATACAAGCGGGACTCAACACAGCTGTTGAGGGCGACACTGTACTGGTAGCTTCCGGCACTTACTACGAAAATATCGTCTGGCCAGCTGTTAATGGGATCAAATTGATCGGGAGTAGCGAGGATGATTGTATCGTCGACGGTGACTCTCTGGACAGCGTGATACGCTTCAACTGGGAGCTGGGTGGGATTATTGACGCCACTACGCTGATTTCAAACTTCACCATCCAAAACGGACTCGCAAATGGAAATACTCCAGATAACCGTGGCGGAGGCATTCGATGCACCTTTGCCAGTCCAAGTCTCTATAATCTCATGATCACAGACAACTATGCCACTGATAGGGGTGGTGGCTTGTACTGCGAGACTAACTCCTCAGCATCTCTCTTGAATGTGACTGTCGCAGGAAATATAGCTGATCAGGGTGGTGGGATTTATTGTAACTCATCCAGCCCTAGCCTAACGAATGTAACAGTAATCGGTAATACCACGACACAGGGTGGTGGAGTCTACACAAGTCTGATCTCCATTCCGAATTTAGCAACTGTGTCGATAACTTCCAATTCGGCTGATCAGGGTGGTGGGATTTATTGTCATTATTCAAATCCGACGCTTTCAGGTGTTATGATAAGTGATAATTCGGCGATTTATGGTGGCGGGATCTACTGCTGTGGATCATCACCTGGTATAGAGAACGTTACGATAACAAACAATTCAGCTTATGAGAATGGAAGCGGGATTTACTGCGACGATTATTCCAGCCTGAGTTTTTCAGCGGAAAATCGCTGTAACGTTTATTCAAATACTGTTCACAGCAATAGAGGTTATGGAGCAGATATTTTTTCGTTTGAATGCGATGTCATCGATGTCATTGTAGATACATTTACCGTGATAATCCCCACCGACTACCATGCTTCACCAATTGATAATTTCACCTTTGATATTTTCAACAGCTTCCAGGACGATCTTGTTAACGCTGATGTTTAAGTAGCAGTTGATGGAGATGACAGCAACAGCGGCACATCACCCGATTCACCATATAGAACCATACGACACGCTTTATCCCGTATCGCTGCTAACAACACTATTTATCTGGCTGCCGGGGTGTACAGTCCCTCAACCACTGGTGAGGTTTATCCTGTTCACTGGTGTAATTCAGTCAACCTATGCGGAAGTGGAGAAGGTGAGACAATCCTGGATGCAGAGTACACAGCTGGTGTTTTGGAGTTCGAATCTGTATTGGAGGCCTTGATAGAAAACCTGACTATAGTCAACGGTGCAACTGGTGAAGGCGGCGGGGTATATTGCAGGTACAATTCCAGTCCCAGCTTGCTGAATGTGACTATAAGTGGCAGTTCAGCTACATATGGGGGTGGGATTTCTTTGCGGGAGAACTCCAGTCCCAGTTTACTGAATGTGACTATTGCAGACAATTTAGCTCTGGATGACGGTGGTGGAGTCTTCTGTTGGGATAACTCAAATCCTGGTTTGGAAAATGTATCCATATCTGGCAATTCAGCTTCTGATGATGGAGGAGGGATCTTTTGCGGAAGAAATTGTAACGTGAGTTTCGTGAATGTGAGCATAAGCGGCAATTCTGCTTCCGTAAAAGGTGGTGGGCTTTGCTACTATCGTTGCAGTCCCAGCTTGACCGATGTGACAATATCAGACAACTCAGCCTTTGGTGGCGGAGGGGTATTTTTCGATACATCGCATCCGAGTCTGGTGTGTATGTCGATCAGTAACAACTACGCAACCTGGGGTGGCGGTGTCTTTTGTGATTGGCAGTCCACGATGAATCTGGTGGATGTGAAAATTGGTGGTAACTCAGCAGGTCTTGGCGCAGGAATCTATTTCGATTGGTCTTTCAACTCAAGTTTGGAAAATGTGACGATCAACGACAACTCGGCTTATGGTGATGGCGGTGGAATCTACTATGATTTGTCTCCCGGTCAGAGTCTCATGAATGTGACAATATCCAATAATACCTCTACCTCATATGGCGGCGGAATCTACTGCTCGTCTTCCAGCCCGAATTTGGAAAACGTGACACTGACGAACAACTCAGCTGCTTTAGGTGGAGGGATTTTTTGCTGGTGGAGTTCTGACCCGAGTTTAGAGAATTGTATCCTCTGGAATAACATCCCCCAGGAAATTCTTTTTCACCCCATGGATTTTCCTAATTCCATCACCATTTCCTGCTCCGACATCCAAGGCGGCGAAGAGGGTATCGATACAAACGATAACGGTACTGTCTACTGGCTCGAGAACAACATTGACGAATACCCATTGTTCTGCAATCCAGATAGCAGTTACTATCGCCTGCAACTGGACTCCCCCTGCCGCACTGATGTCTGTGGCTTCATGGGGTACACCGGTGATACATGTTTGGGTGAGGATGTTGAAGAACAGGTCGCAGAGCCACTGCAATTCTCCCTCTCCCAGAATTACCCGAACCCATTCAACCCGACCACGACTATTGAATACACACTGCCATATCCTCAGGAGATCAGGCTGGAAGTCTACAACCTCCTCGGACAGCAGGTGGCTCTGCTTGCGGAAGGGATGCAGACATCTGGAAGGCACAGGGTGACTTTTGCTGGGAACGCTCATCCCAGCGGGATTTACCTCTACACGCTGAAGATTCCCCATCAGATAATCTCGCGTAAGATGGTACTAGTTCGTTAGAACTGCTCTGCCGGTACGAAAAGAACAAACCCCCCTCCACAAATCAAGTCTACCCTCAATCCCTCCTGTTTCGTAAAGTGTTAGAGTCCCACCCGATTTACCTGGAATTGATCAGGGACACTGTTTTCCGTAACAAAACCTGGCGGGAATAATGTATCACGGCAAATACAAATCGCTGGCTAAAGGCTGGCTGCTCTCCCTGATAGCTCTGCTTACTATCATCCTTCTCCAGACAGCCTTCGCAGCTTCCAGCCTGGAGCTATCCCCCCAACGGCGCGGACTGGCACTGGCAGTACTGGACCCCGGGCGCATCTATCTACTCGACGGCATGCGTAATGAACTCGTGCAGCTGGATACCACTGGTAAAGAGCTGCGCCAGGTTGGCGGTTTTGGATCTACACCTGGTCTGTTACAGGATCCCGCCGCCCTGGTCGCCCGCGGCGGCGAGCTTTACCTGCTGGATCGCGGTCTGGGTCGGGTGCATCGCTACAACCGGGGCCTCGGGCTGATCTGGACCATCGACCTCGGGCAGGGGCTGGTTGATCGTTTCGAGTCGTTTACCCATTCCCTGCTGGCTCTGCTTCCCAACGGTCAGTTGCTTACCGGTGACAGCAACAGTCGGACAGTTATGCTCTACACCCTCGATGCGGGGCTGGCCGAGCCGATTATCTACCCCGGACACACCGGGATCAGTCCCAGGGCGTTAACCGCCATGGTAGCGACTAAAGGACTGATACATATTTATGACGGCGCGACACGTATGCTTTACAGTTGTGATATCTGGGGGGAACCGCAACAGCAACGCCAGATTCCTGAGGAACAGTTTCAAGCGCTCGCCTGTGATGGGAAGCGTCTCTTTCTGGTGGGTGACGGGGTGGTACTGGAACTGCACACCGACGATGATACGGTAATCTGGCATCCTGCCCCCTGGCTGCCCCGCACGATTGCCGCGGCTGCCAGCGTAGCGGGTTACCTTTTCGTACTTGATGACAGGGGGAATAGAATCTTCTGGGAGCGCTATTGAGAAAGCTCTTCCTCTGCCTGTTGCTGGGTCTTACCGGCACAACACTGGTGTGGGGGCAACTCCCCCTCCGGCAATGGCAGACTGTACTCAAACCAGTCCTGCAACTACCTGACAGTAATATTGTTGCCGGTAGTGAAAGCCTGCAGGTCGCCGGCGAGCTGCTGCAGCTGGGGAAAGATTACGACCTGGAGTACCTGACCGGAAGACTCTCACTCCTCAACGGTGAACTGCCTGGACGGGAAGTACTGATCAGTTATAGTGTCTTTCCCGACTGGCTGCCCCGGCAGGTTGGGGGGCTGTCCCCGCAGGATCTTCCGCTGGTGCATCCTGACAGTGTTGCCCTGGCCAAACCGTTACCGCTGCCACCACGGCGTGATGAGGGCGCTTCCACCCTGAATTATGAGGGTAGTTTCCTGCGTGGTATTCGCATCGGCAATCAGTCCGGTGTCGATCTGGAATCCGGTCTGCGGTTAAAGGTTGATGGTAAGATCGGTAACGATATCGAGGTAGCCGCCTTTCTCACCGATCAGGTTTCCCCGCTGCAACCGGAGGGAAACACCCAGAACCTGGAAGAAATTGACCGTATTTATGTACAGGTAACCTCACCCGACTTCCGGGTCACCATGGGCAACTTCTATCTGGATTACGGTGAGATGCCGCTGCTCAACTACACCCGCCGCATTGAGGGAGCGGAGGCAGGCTGGTTAAAGGGTCCTGTAAAAGCGTTAGGTGCTGTGGCGGTTTCACGCGGGCGTTTCAATTCGGTCAACCTGACCGGTATGGATGGAGTGCAGGGACCATACCACCTGCCGGATGAGACCGGTGCCGCGGGTATCCTGGTAATCGCCGGAACCGAGCAGATCTGGCTGGATGGGATTCCCCTGACCCGTGGCCTGCAGCAGGATTATGTTATTGATTACTCCACTGGTGAGATCACATTTTCCAACCGGCATGTTATCACTGCCGAATCCCGTATCACGGTCGACTATGAGTTTTCAGCCGAGCAGTACCGACGCAGTATTTACACCGGCGAGGTGCGGAGCAGCTATTATCCCGGGCAGAGCCTGCTGGTGCGGTATATCGAGGAACGGGATGACTGGCGCAATCCACTTGGCTGGTCGGAAACGGAAGAGACGGAGCAACTGCTGCAACTGGCGGGTGATGACCCGGCCGCTCTCCTGGTAAGTGGCGTACAGGAGGTTGAACCTGGTTACGGTGGCTACCAGCTGCTCGATCTGGAGCAGGGGCAATGGGGAGAATATGCGGCGCGCCCCGATCCTTTCAGCACCGATTCTGTTTACCGTTTCGACATCATCTTCACCCGCCTGGGACGTGACAAGCAGGGATTGCTGCAGGGGGATTACACCCTGTACTACAATGACTGGGGCTATACCAGTTACACTTTTGTCGGAGCCAACCAGGGGGAGTGGGCACCGGTACGTCAGATTACAGCCCCGGCTACACAAAGGATGATCGGTCTGCAGCTGGAAAACGGCTGGAGAAACCTCGTCAGCTTTGACAACAGCGTCGTGATGAGCAATCTCGATCTCAATCTCCGCTCCGGGATGGATGATGATGACAACAGTGGGCTGGCTTCACTGAGTCAGTTGTCACTGCGCGCACCTGCCCCGTTACCCTGGCTGGGACTGCTTACACTGGATACCAGGTTGCGCCTGCAGGATGCCCGTTACCGTGCTCTGGTGAGGGACCGGGAGGCGGAATACAACCGCAACTGGGCGCTGCCGGCTCAGAGCGCGACTGTCTGGCAGGAGCTGGAATCAACCTTGAGATTGCAGCACAACAGGCGCAGCTACACCCGTTTCAATCTCGGCCGGGTTGTAACCCTTGCCGACCTGGAAGCCCTGCGCTGGGGCGGCGAGGGGGTTTACCACGACAGTCTCGGTGATGGATTGCAGCTGAAATTCAACAGGGCGAGCGCTGCCGGCGATCGGTTACAGCAGTCTGCCGGGCTCAGCAACTGGCGTTGGGGTGTGACCCGCCTTTCTGCCGACCTGGTGCAGGAGTCATCCCGCAACAGCTGGCGTAAGCTCAATATCCTCGAACCACGTCTGGCGATTGGATTTCCGCTGATCAGTCAGAGCTGGCAACTATCGGTACAGCAACGGAGCCAGTGGGGAAGTGATTCTTCCGGCGGTGATCAGGGATTCAGAAGCCGTGAATATACCCTGGAAATGGAACCGGAGCGGAAGAGCCCGCTGCTGGTCAGCGGAGCTATCACCCACTACGAGAAGGAGTGGAATGCAGCCGACTCTTCAACCGTCAGCACCGATCTGGGTCAGTTGCATTTTGTCTACGCGGGCAGTCCCGGCGGTCTGCGCATTGATGGGGATTACCGTATCGACCGCTCACTGGTTTCCCGTCTGGTAACTGTATATGTGCCGGTGGATTCAGGTATGACTGGTAACTACTCGGAGGATCCCCCCGGATCGGGACATTTCGTACCTGATCCCTGGGGTGAGTACACCGCTTTCACCCATGCCACCGGTGATTTTCTACCCACCCGGGGGGTTCAGCTTTCGCTACGGCTGAGCAATACATTTCCCGCCGGTCTGCGCTGGAGCAGCCGCCTGCAGGTTGAGGGTCGCTCCACCACTGAAAACCCACTGGCGTTCTACTTCCTGTTACCGGCGGAACTGGACGCCGACAGCACCCGTCTGGTTGTGATCAATTCCACCCAGCAGCTGCACCTCCCCCTTGCTGAAGGGGCTCACAACCTGCGGCTGACCTGGGATGAAAGCCGTCGCCTGGACCGGCTGCTGATAACTGCGGAGAACAGTCGCCGGGAGACCAGAGTCGGACTGGAGCATGACTGGCGGTTGACCGGGAGCATTACCCTGCGGGAAGAGGTCGGTCACAAATCTCTGCGCGAGAACGAGGGTACATTCAAAACCAGTTTACGCAACTGGCGGGGTGGTAGCGGTGTAGAGTGGCGTTGCCTGCGCCGCTTGACCTTGCGCCTCTCTTATCTGGGCCGACTTGGTTTCAGCAGCGAGGAAATCCGAGCAAGCTCCCATACTGTTTCACCAGGTCTGACCTGGCGTTTCATGGAACGGGGTCGCCTCAACGCCAACAGTAACTGGACTCAGGCAAGGGCTAACCAGACGGAAATCCCCCTGGAGCTGCTTGACGGCAACAGGGTGGGCCGCAATCTCACTGCAACTGTGACTGCAGATTATCGAATCGGGACGGCAACCCACATTACCGGGCGTTTCAACTACCGCCGTCTGCCTGATCGTCCGACCAATTATTCCTTTTCCATGCAATGGCAGAGTTTTTTCTAGAGTTGATAAGAGCTGGAATTATGTTAACAGGCAAAAACGGTAAAAACAGGCAACTTAAGAGCAGCAGGAAGGCCACCGGACAGGTTGACTCCAGCGGTGGGTGGTTGTTGTTGCTGACCGTTATACTGTTACAGCTGGGATCGATCCTCCCAGAACCGGTCGTAGCCACTACCTGGTATGAACTGGAGGCAATTCCGGATTCGCTGGCTGTCACACAGCTGGAATGGCACGCCCCGGTCACAATAACGACTGTCAGTGACAGCAGCACGGTCAGGGCAGTATCCCGTCAACTACTCGAGCAGCTGTCCCGGCAGGGCTGGTGGGAAGCCCGTTTTGACAGTCTGGTCCAATCTGGTGATAATATTGTGATACACCTGACACCGGGCAGTCGTTACCAACTGGCTGCAATGCAATACAGTAGCAGCAGCAGTCAACCCAGCTACATGCTTGATTTGACTGAACCGGCAACAGAGACTATCATCAGGGAGCGGTTGCAGGATGAGCTTGCTACCCTGGAGGCTTCAGGTGCCGCTTTTGCCGAAATCCAACTTGAACAGGTTCAGGTGGAAAACGGTGATGTCAGCCTGGAGTGGGAAGTGAAGCAAACTACACCGGTACGCCTGAGTCGACAGCTGGTACAGGGCAACCTGTTGACACAGGCTGGTGTTGTCGGGCAACTGACCCGTTTTAAACCTGGCATGGTCTACACGCCGCTACACTGGGAAAAAGCTCGACGCAACCTGCAGCGCCAGATATTTGTCACACGGGTGGAACCGATCCGGCTGGTACGCAGCAGCGCTGATGAGTACGCCTGTCTGATCTCAATGACAGAAGCTCCATCCTACTTTTTTGCCGGTAACCTCGGGTACTCCCGAGGTGAACGGGTGGACGGATACTGGGTCTGGAGTGCCGATATCAGGTTGCTCAACATCTTGGGCAGCGCGAGGGAACTCTATCTGCAGACAACCCGTACCGCACCCCGCACCCGTTCTATCAGTGTTCGTTACCGCGAACCGTTCCTGTTCGGTAGCCAGCTCTTTCTGGAACCACATCTCATGCAGCAGGATCACGACTCGACCTATCACGAACGAAATTACGGTTTTACGGCTGGCTGGCGCCCCTCCTTTACCCTGGCGCTGACCAGTGGTGTCTCACGCCAGGAGGTATTTCCAGACAGCCTGCATGGCTGGGTGGAGCAGGGTATTCTTCAGGAACGTAACACAGTCTGGCAGACAGAGCTGCTTTATGATTCCCGGGATGATATGCTGCACCCCCGCAGTGGTTTGCGTGGTCGCTACAGCTTTATAGAGAAGCGTAAACAGGTGCATCCCCCTGGAGCTCAAACCAGCGAGAGTCGGAGAGTGATACGTCAGGAAGTCAGCGCACAACAACCGGTACGACTACTGCGCTACTGGACCCTGCTGGTCGAACTGGAAGCCCAGCTGCTGCAGAGCAACTCTACCCTGGCTTTACCCGACCTGTTGCGGGTGGGTGGTTCCCGTTCATTACGCGGCTACCGGGAAGAGCAGTTCCTGGTTGACCGCTTTCTGTTAGGGCGTCTGGAGCTGCAACGCCATTTGGGACGGGGTAGCGATCTCCACCTGTTCCTGGACGGAGCGTTGATGAAGCGCCAGGATGTATTCTACCGCCAGATCGGATACGGAGCCGGCTTGAAACTTCGCATCCGCCAGGGTTATCTTGGTGTTGATTACGCCCTGCCGGGCGGGGGTTCACCCGGTGAAGGCAAACTGCATCTGCTATACGAGAGTGTATTCTAATGCTGAGTGTGATACGTCCACTGAATGTTCTGCTTGCCGGTGCAACCGTTCTGCTGGGGGTCTGGTTGACCTCGGGGTCACTGCAAACCTGGCGCACAGCTGTCGCGGTATTCATCGTGATGCTCTTCACAGCTGCCGGTAACATTATGAATGACATCTGTGACCTTACCAGCGACCGGATCAACCAGCCGCAACGGCCGCTGCCTTCCGGACGGATCAGTCTGTTTACAGCCCGGTGTGCTTATCTGGTCGGTTTCGGTGGTGGTATCCTGTTGTCTCTCTACCGGGAGCTCTACTGGATTGCGCTACCGGCACTGCTGCTCATTATCTGGTACAACCGGCAACTTCAGAAAACAGCGGTGGCAGGCAATCTGGTCGTCTCGCTGCTGACTGTGCTGCCACTCTGGTATGCCGCGGCGTTGCCACAGTGGCGTCTGTTAATCTTCCCCACACTGCTGATTCTGTTGATCCAGCTGTCCCGCGAGATAGTAAAGGATATTGAGGACAGGGAAGGGGACAGTCATCAGGGTGCCCGCACCCTGCCACTCCTGATCGGCCCCGGACCAGCCCTGGCTGTAGCGGCAGCACTGAACCTGCTCCTCTGGATTACCGCCCTGCTGGCCTGGTGGCTGCACTTTTACCAGCTGGTACTACCGCTCGTCGTGCTGTTGGGGATCCTGCCCCTGACACTGTATGGCTTCCAGCACGCCTGGCGTCAGTCAGACTGGAGACGGTTGCAGCTTATACTAAAACTGGATATGATCATAGGCTTCGCTGCCCTGATAGCGGGGATCTGATGATGGACTTTTGTTTTACCGGCTGTCAGTGAATGCAACACTGTCTGCCAGCATGACTAGACTGAGGAAACCGACCATGGACCTGCAGTGCGGACAGCAGATAGTACTGGCTTCGGCCTCGCCCCGGCGACGTCACATTTTCGCCAACGCCGGATTTCAGGTTGAGATTGATCCAGTCCTGGTTAACGAAACTATTCCACCGGGTACAGAACCAGCAGCAGCAGTTCAAACTCTCGCCCTGAGCAAGGCGGCTGCAGTTGCAGCCCGTTATCCCAAGGGGGTTGTGGTTGGTGCTGACACAATAGTCTACCACCAGAGGCAGATTCTGGAAAAGCCACACGATCGCGCCCATGCTTGTCACATGCTGCAGCAACTGTCGGGAAATTGGCACACAGTGTTTACCGGTTTTGCTCTGATCAAGCTGGCAGCGAAACTGGAGCTGGTCCGGGCGGTGGCAACCCGGGTTAAGTTCGTGCCGTTGTCAAAGGAATTCATCGAGCATTATGTTGCCAGTGGCGAACCACTCGACAAAGCGGGTGCTTATGGTATCCAGGAAGGGGGATCACTGCTGGTGGAACAGATTGAAGGGTGCTACTTCAATGTAATGGGGTTTCCGATCGCCGCTTTCTACCTGGAGTTTCAACGCCTCTTTGGCGAACACACTGTAGCAGATCAACAGGACTGATTTACGGCATTCAAGCTTGAGCCGGATCCTTATCGGCCGGTGGATCCGGTGCGAACGTTTTATCTCAGCGCCCGGAAGCCCTATCCTGGCTGTCTGAACGCCCGAACCCGCTTTACACTTGACTTCGCGAATACTAATGAGCTAAATTAATCGAAAACAGTAACTTTTTGGACCGACACCCCCTCCGTCATTGTCTTTTGTATTCATGCCTGACCGGGAAGGAACCCAGTGGATCTGAAGCAATTCTGTGAGAACCTGAAGTCAGCCCGTCATTACCAGGAATTGAATCTGGATGATGTTGCGCGGGAAACACGCATCGCCTCCCGGTTTCTCGCCGCGCTGGAGGATGGCAACTGGCACCTGATCCCCCACGGGTATCTGCGTGGTTACCTGAGCAATTATGCCGAAAGTGTCGGCATGAATCTCGATAGGGTGCTGGAGAGCTTTGAAGATCTGGAATATATCCCCCCCCTGCAGACAGAGACTGAACCCGTACTCGAGTCGGAAGCCAACTCTTTACAGGAGACTCAACCCGCTGAGCATCGAATTCCCAGCCTGCTGGAAGCGCTGCCTCTGCTGCGTTGGCTTCTGATTGTTGCAGTCGCTACAGTTACTCTCCTCCTCCTGGGTGGTCTCTACCTGTTGATTGAAAGCCCTCTTGAAGAACCGGTTGAGCAACCGGTACGACAGCAGAGCGAAAATATAACCCCTCCACCTGCCCCACAGCCGACTGACTCCTCTCTTTTCGTAGTCGAAAAGGTGAATCTCGCTTTCCTGTTTACCGATAGTTGTTATCTGAAGGTGAGCAGAGATGATTCTCTCTTCACAGAATTGATTTACCTGCCGGGCGATTCAGTTGCGTTCACCTCCGCAGGAAATCTCAATGTTACAGTTGGCAATCCACAGGCTGCCGTTATCTACTTTAACGGCCGTAATGCCGGAAATGTCGGTCAGACCAATCGGCCTGCTCACCTGTTGGTTGATCCCGGCGGTATTCAGCATTCAAGTCTGCGAAACCAGCCGTAACTGCTCAGAAATCGGTGCTGCGCAACAGATGGTGGAGTAATAATGACACAGGGTACCGCTTCCCGCAACGTTACCTCTTTTGAATCTCCACCCGGAGACCAGACGGTTAAACCAAAAACGATCCTGATCGTCGATGATGACGCCAACAACCGTGCCCTGCTGGAAGCTGAACTCCAGTTGGATGGTCACCAGACCGTTTCCGCATCTGATGGTGAAGCGGGTGTCAGCCGGGCGTTAACGCTCCTCCCGGATCTGATCCTGATGGATCTCGCCATGCCCAGGTTGGATGGTTTTGGTGCCATCGAACAGCTGCGCCAGCACAACAGCACTTCCCTGATTCCGATTATCATTATGTCGGGAATGGTTGAGGTTTCCCATCGCGTGCGTGGACTCAAGCTGGGAGCCAACGATTACATCTGTAAACCCTTTGATCCGCAGGATATGAAGGCTCGCGTCCGCACTCATCTGAAATTGCAGAGCCTGGAACGGGTACGACAGCAGCAACAACGTGACCAGGTGGCACTGGAAGTGCTGGGAGCAGCTGCCCACGAGCTGTCACAACCAATCAGCGGAGCGCTGGGGCAGGTCCAACTTCTATTGATGCTGGCTGGAGGTAACCAGGAAGACAAACCGCTGGATCTTTCGCGGGAACGGTTTAAACAGATTGAACAGTGCCTGCAAAGAGCGGAAGGGGTGCTGCACAAGCTCTCAGATCTGGAGCAATACAAGTGTCTCGACTATGCCGGTGGTGTGAAAATCCTCGACATTTATACGGATGAGAAACGCTCAGATGCAGATGAATAAGCCAATACTACTGCTGCAGGAGCAGGATCTTCCTGGCCAGCGTCTGTTGAGGACGCTTGAG
>JADHUQ010000032.1 GCA_016784425.1 Candidatus Delongbacteria bacterium
TCTGCTGCTTTTCCGGCGCCGGATAGGCGGACACGCAGTGCAACATGGCGTAGGGCGCACCTTTCAACTCTTTTGCAGCCCGCAGCACTTCGGGAGCTGTAGCCATACCGGTAGAGATGATTACCGGTTTTCCTGCTGCGGCTACTTTTTGGAGGAAGGGATAGTTGTTGCAATCACCGGAACCCACTTTGATAAAATCAGCGCTGGAGGTAGCTACAGCGGCCAGGCTGCCTTCATCGAACGGCGTGATTCCGATAGCGAGAGACAGTTCATGAGCATGATCGCACAGCTCCTGCAGGCACTTCTGTGGCAGTTGCAGCCTGGCAAGCATCTCCAGTTGCGAACTGTCGCTACCTGTATTACGCTGCTGATAGGTCGCCAGGGGAGCCAGTTGTGTGACCAGCTCTTCAGCCTGGAAAAACTGATATTTCACCGCGTCGGCGCCAGCGCGGGCAGCCAGCTCCAACAGGAGATGAGCAGCCGCAACATCACCATTGTGGTTGACACCCGCTTCAGCGATTATCCAGGGTGAACTCCTGCGAGTAATCACCCTGTCAGACAATACAAGCATTTGTCGCACGCTCCTGCATCAGTAACTCAGCCAGTTTGAAATCGAGTTCGGTGTCAATATCGATACTATCTTCCGCATCCATAATCAGCGGGAGGGTACGGTCGGCTATCACTGTGTGAAAGCGCAACAGATGTTCGGTCCGCACCAGGTAGAGGGCACCGTTCAGAAACCAGGCAGGTGGCAGGTCCTGGCGCCTGTGGGACTTGCCCTCTGTCATCAGAGGTACCAGAAAGTTGTTACTCACCTTCTTCATCCAGTAGGGGTGCTGACGCACTGTGCTGACACTGACGATGGCATCAGCGGTATTCTGCTCCAGCAGCCGGACTGCCCGGGCAATATGCTCAACCCGTCGTAGAGGAGAGGTCACCTGCAGCATACAGAGAGCCTCCGGCAACTCCTGCTCCGGAAATTGTTCCAACAGGTGTAATACTACCGGCAGGGTCGGTGTGTCATCCTGCGCTAATGCGGCCGGTCGCATGAATGGCACTGCACCACCCCACTGCTCTGCTTCCTGTCGGATTCTGAGACTATCGGTGCTGACCAGAATCCGCTCAAAACCACCATAGATTTGTGCGCTCTGCAGAGTGTGGGCCAGCAGGGATTTACCGTTCAGCTGGCGGAGATTTTTGTCCGGTATACCGCGGGAACCACCGCGGGCAGGTATCACTGCCCAGATCTTCATCCGAGATACTCCTCCTGTTCAACCCTTTCAAATCGCGCCAGGCGCGCTGACAGTCCTGTCACCTCCTGCTCCAGCCGACGCAGCCGCATTTCTCCTCTATTGAGCAGGCGATAGCTGAGGGGTAACCGCGGTATGGTCTCTTCCCCGCCTGTAAGCACAGTCGTCAGCAGGATGGCAGTGTCACCTGTCTTAACTATGATACCCTCCTCCACAGCAGCGATGACGCTGCCAGGGATACCAATCTGTCGTGGGTATTCGGGCAGCAGACGGGAACCGCTGATGCGAATCTCGGTGCCATCACTTCCATAGGTGGCTGCATATAAATCCGTTTGTGACAACGCCCGGATCAGGTTATGGATGTTGCGGCTTGTCTCTCCCCAGTCGATAAATTCATCATTGGGCAGACGACGGGGAAAACTACTCCCGGTTTCCACGGGAGCATCCTCCCGGATTGCAGGAAGGTTGATCCGCTTCATTGTCTCACGCAGCAGCCCGGGGATTTGATGGTTGATCTGCTCCAGGGCCTCCTGAAGTGTATCGTTCTCACCCAGCGGTACCTGTTGCTGGAGGATGATCGGACCTCGATCTACCTGACAGCTCATCCAATGGGTAGTCAATCCGATAGCGGGCTCACCGTTCAGCATCTGCCAGATGACTGCGGCACGACCCCGGTAATGTGGTAACGGCGCGGCGTGCAGGTTGATAAATCCTTTTGGTGGCAGTTCCAGCAGCTTGTTGCCAATGATCTGGTCATAGGAAACTGAAAGGCAGACTTCCGGTTGCAGGGAGAAAACCAGTTCACGAAATGAAGAGGCATTAACCTTAACGGGGGAGAAAACCGGCAATCCCAGTTGTGACACATAGTCTGGAAACCGCTGCGTAGTCGGATGTCGTCGCAGGACAACACCGAGCAGCACATGTTCCGCTATTAGCGTCTGCAACGCTGCTGTCGCCCAGTCACCGTCACCGAAGAACAGGATTTTCATTACGCTGCCTACTCAGTCTCTTCTTCACATTGGATTGATCGGTAGTATTCCGGATCAAGACGGGTTGAGGGTTTGTTGGTGATGAATTCATACTCATCAGTGTCCAATTGTGCCATGACCTCATGCAGTCGTTCCAGCACCTCCTCGATACTCTGGCCCACCATGAATTCCACATCCTCGGGCAGGTCCTGTTCAGCTTCCCAGTGCTGTCGTTGCAGCGCTTTCTCAAAAACCTGCTCGTGTTTTTCAATCGCGTAGATGCGGGCGGTAGAATTTTTACGTCCCAGCAGTGCTTTCAGCTGGTAACCGAGACCGGTGCCAAGCAGGAAAAGCGCTTTCTTATTCTTGATTCTGGAGCGTTTCATCGCTTCCTCCGTTATTATGCAACCTCTGGAAAGCAACTTGAATGCCATTTTGGAGGGGAGGATAAGATGTTGATATTCCGAATATTACAAGTTAGGAAGTTCGAAAGCTGTGGAGGGTAAGACTTAGGTCACCGGAATTATCTTCCGCTAAGGGTGGAAAATATCAGCCCTGTTTTCCGGGAAACGAACAGGATCGCTACTGTTGAAAAGTAGTCGTTGATGGAGGCAAAAAAGGGCGAGCTGTCACTCGCTTCTCAAAAGCCCTCGATGAAGGGATGAGCAAACCAGGGTTTGACAGCCTGTCACGGTTTACAACTGGGAACTGTCGCTATCCCGCTGTAAAACGGTATCATGTTGCCACTGTCTGTCGTTCCGTTCCGGATAGTCGTGACGGTAGTGCAGACCCCGTGATTCGGTGCGTTGCATGGCGGCTTTGATAATCAGGTGGGCAATGGCGGCGAGATTGCGCAGTTCCAGAAGTTGTGTCGAAACTTTGGTCTTACGATAGTAATCGCGGATTTCCATCCCGAGCATGTTGATACGGCGTTGCGCTCGCTCCAGGCGCAAACGGGAGCGGACAATGCCCACATAATCCCACATCACGGTTTGCAGTTCATGCAGGTTATGCTGGATCAGGATCCACTCCTCTCCGGCACAGGTTCCGCTGTCATCCCATACCGGAATACCATCGTCGATGACTGTCAGCGATACCATATCCTCACGTGCACTGAGAGAGGCGTTGTGTGCCAGTACCAGAGCCTCCAGCAGCGAATTACTGGCCAACCGGTTGGCGCCATGCAGCCCGGTGTGAGCCACCTCACCGCAAGCGTAAAGCCCCGGGAGAGAAGTACGTCCCTGCAGATCGGTAATCACACCACCGCACATATAATGCGCTGCCGGAACCACCGGGATTGGATCATGGGAAATATCAATCCCGAACCGGGCACACTGCTGGTAAACATGGGGAAACCGCTGCTCCAGCTTTTCGCGGCTGATCCCGGTCGCATCCAGGAACAGATGGGCAACACCGGTGCGCTTCATCTCACCGTCAATAGCGCGAGCGACGATGTCGCGCGGTGCCAGTGATCGCTGGGGATGGGTAATAAATTCTGCCCCTTCTTTGTTGCGCAGAACGGCACCCTCCCCCCGCAGGGCTTCAGTAATGAGAAAGGAGGCCGCCATCGGATGGTACAGGGTTGTGGGATGAAACTGCATGAATTCGAGGTTACCCAGGGTGGCGCCAGCCCGGTAAGCCATGGCGACACCATCCCCGGTAGCTATTTCCGGATTGGTAGTATGCAGGTAAACCTGCCCGGCGCCTCCGGTAGCCAGCATGGTCAGCCGGGCACGGAAGCGGTGAACCTGACCGGTCGAATTCTCCAGAATATAGGCACCATAACAGTGGGTGGTGCCGGTACCGAGATCAAGGTGGTGCTCTGTGATCAGATCAATCGCAGTATGATCGGTGTAGAGCTGGATCTGGGGATGCGCCACGACCAGCGCCAGTAATACCCGTTCGACCTCGCGACCGGTCAGATCCTTGACATGCACAATGCGGTTGCGGGAATGTCCCCCTTCGCGCCCCAACGCCAGCCGGTCCTCGGCGTCCCGGTCGAATTCCACACCCCAGTTAACCAGTTCAGTTATCCGTTCGGGCGCTTCCCTGACAACCTGTTCGACTACTTCAGGATGACAGAGACCATCACCGCCAGCGATTGTATCACGCAGATGCTGCTCAAAACTATCCTCCCGGGAAAGAACACTGGCTATCCCACCCTGGGCATAATTGGTACTTGATTCCCAGCCTTCTTTCTTGGTGACGATATTGACGGTGCCCCACTCCGCCACCTTGAGGGCAAAGCTGAGTCCGGCAATACCTGATCCGATAACCAGTACATCTGCTTCATGCTTCATCGAGTTCTCCCAACAGCCACTTCTGTTCCAGCACCAGCAGCTGGAGTTCTTTCTGAAACTCCGGTGTCAGTTTGACTGCGTCTTTCCAAGTAGTGACAGGAATATCATTGCTGTGAATAAGCAGATTCCGCACCTGCTGCAACTGCCTGGCATCGTATGGTGCGTGATCCGGGAGGGTGAGACAATTGATCTCACTGCCAAAATGTGATTGAACAGCTGCAAAATAATGAGAGGTGTCAGCCAGACCGGCGAAAGCTACTGTCGGTATTGCAGTTGCCGGTTTACCGGTCCAGGCTTCGCGCAGCTGGTAGTCAATCTCACGAATGTTCCAGCAGCTTCCCTTGAAATAAGGTGTTATACGTCGACGCAATTCGGTCAGCTCCGTTGCAGAAGCACAGTGATTGAACAGAATAACCTGAGCGCGACGGAGACTGTCGTAAGGTTCACGCAGGCGGCCGGCCGGTAAAAGCCTGTCCTGCCCACGCAGGACAAGTGAACAATCGAGTATCACAAGATCGAGGTCCCGTACCAGGGCGCGATGCTGAAAACCATCATCCAGCAGGATTGTGTCTACTGCATACTGATCGCAGAGCAGGTGTGCGCCGGGCAGACGCTGTTCGCTCACTACTACCGGTACCCCCTCGCAGCGCCGGGCGATCATATAAGGTTCATCACCACCCTCGGCAGCATTCAGGAATATCTGCTCCCCATCACTTACTACCTGACAACCGCGGGTGCTGCGCCTGTAACCGCGGGAGAGTACCCCGATCCGCCCCGCATTCTGGAGCAGCCCCATGGGGTCGCCCCCCTGCTGCTGCAGCAACTGCACGACCAGTTCGCTCTTTCCACTGCCACCCAGACTGAGATTACCGATGGATACAACCCGGGCCGGCACCGAACTGCTGCGTAAAAAACCGGTGTCGTAACCGGTGTTGCGCAGTCTGACACCCTGTTCGTAGATCCAGGCCAGTGGGCGACCCCACTGCTGCAGTCCCTTTATCAGTTCAGTTGATCGCATCTGTTTTCCAATTGCATCATCCTGTCCTGCACCAGTTCAATTCCATCCTCAACTGACATTTCCTCTCCTATGGAGATCGGGGCACCAACCAGCAGGGTCGAGCGGGAACCGGGCAGCCAGACCATAAAGCGATCCCAACTGTTAAACTCCCTGCTGCGAGTGGCGGTAAATGTCACTGGAAGGATCGGTACACCACTGCGTTGCGCAATGACGACAACACCTGGTTTCAGCTGATGCCGGGGGCCGGTGGGACCATCCGGATTGATCAGCGCAGTTATTCCCTGATCCTTCAGTTGTGTCTGCAGAACCTCGCGGGCTTCCTTTCCCCCCCGGGTGGAAGATCCCCGTACGCAGTGATACCCCAGCTTTTGTATCACACTCGCCAGTATCACTCCATCACGATGCTGGCTGACGATCATCCAGATACCACGTCGCCGCAGCTGGTAGAGCGGTAACAGCATCTTGCCGTGCCAGATTGACAGCAGGCAGCTTCGCTCTTCAGCCAGGAATTGCATACCGGTGGTATCACCTTTGACGGTAATGCTGGTGAGACGTCCCAGCAGCTGTAACAGCAGGTGACCCCAGTTTGCTCCAAGCCAGCGCAGCAGTCTGATCATCACAGGTTAATTCCGGTATCGGTTGGATACAGAACTGTTTGCAGATTTTTGGCCAGCCTCCCGGTAACACCCGGTTTTCCCAGACGGGCACGTAGCAGGTCGTACTCCTTCGTGTAAGCTTGGGCGACTTCAAGCGGTTGTGCCAGATATTTGTCGATTTGTTTTACCAGTCGACTGCAGAGCGCATCCTGGAGCAGCTCTGGAATAACCTGCCGCTCCATGACAATATTGACCGGGCTGGCATACTCCAGCTTGACCAGCCATCGCGCCAGCAGCCAGCTGACAGGATGGAACCGGTAGTACATCAGTTGTGGTGTTCCAGCCAGGGCCGTCTCAAGGTTGGCGGTCCCGGAGGCGACTGCAGCGAAATCGCTGTGATACATCGCGTTATGGGAGCTGCCGAACAGGGCTGTTAACCCAGTGTCAATGACACTTTCCGCATAATGCCCCGCCAGATTTGCTGAAGCAAAGTGAACCGCAAACTGTACTGCCGGATGCCGTCGCCGCAGAATTTGAGCTGCCTCCAGTGCCGGGGGCAACAGCTGGGCAATCTCCTGTTCACGACTGCCGGGGAAGAATGTTATCAAAGGTTGTGTGGTTTTCAACTGATGCTGCAGGAAATACTCAGCGCGATCCTGATCCGCTGCCACCAGGTCGACCAGGGGGTGACCCTCATAGATAGCCCGCCCACCAGCCCTGGTGATATGAGCCGGTTCAAAAGGAAATATACAGAGCACCAGATCTGTCAGGCGTGCCAGCTTCACCACCCGGCGATAACGCCAGGCCCAGAATTTAGGACTGATATAGTAGACGATCTTGGGTAATGCACGGCGCAGCCGGCGCGCCAGGATGAGGTTGAAACCAGGGAAATCTACCAGCAGCAACAGGTCCGGTTTGAACTCGAGTATGTCCCGTTCCACCTCCCGCAGGGCTTGCGACAGCCTGCGCCAGCGACGTAAAACCTCCACCAGCCCCATGGCGGCGAGTTCCCGGTGATGATGCAAGAGGGTCATACCTTCCTGCTGAAGTCGATCGCCACCCACCCCGCGGAGAGACAGATCGGGTTGCAGACGCTTCATTTCCCTGACCAGTGGAGCAGTCAACAGGTCGCCGGAAGCTTCACCGGCAACGATATAGACCCTCTTACAGTCCGCTGCAGGCATACAGGGTCCGAATGACGAAAATCAACAGCACGGTCACCAGGATGGCTTCCTGGGTGCGCCTTTCCGATTGAAAAGCTCGACGCCAGTCCATGGTTCCGGGTTGTGAGTCACCCTCCCCGTGCCAGGGCAGCAGCCGGGGAAATATACGTGGCACATGGCGCTGGTACTCCTCGTATTTTCCACCGAACAGGGATTGCAGCTTTTCCTCCTCTAATTGTATAATCAGAGTGTACTGCCAGAGGAACCAGAGGAAAACCAGCAACAGCAGCCAGGGCCAGCTGGGTGACATGGCCAACACCATTCCACAGTAAATCAGCATATTACCGGTATAAAGGGGATTACGAACGAACGCGTAGGGGCCGCTGGTGACCAGTTGGTCAGCGCCAACATGGCGGGTGCGTGTGATTGAACCGGCATGTCCAACCGCCCAGAGTCGTAGGAGTTCCCCTGCCAGTACCAGCACCATGCCGGCAATAAAAGCGGACCAGTTGAACTCCAGCCACCAGAGTCCGAGGAGCAGGAACGGTATCGGTGTGTAGCTGCGTAGTCTAAAAAGTAGATTCCTCATGGCAAATTCCCCCGGGCCGAACCATCCACCCTGGAGTCAGATCCACCATAGAGCAGTCCGGTGGCAGCATCGCGCCATACCCCTTGAGCAGCGCTCCAGTGACCGGTCCGGTAAACCTGATATCCATACTGACGGAGGTTCCAGAGTACATCGTCAGGCAGATCCGGTTCCAGGCGGATGTAGTCGGGGCGCCACTGATAGTGGAATCGTGGTGCGTCGATCGCTGCCTGGATATCCATTTCAAAGTCGATGGTATTGATGATGGTCTGCAGGACAGTGGTAATTATTTTGGCACCGCCGGGTGACCCGATCACCAGCTGCAACCGGTCGTCACGGGTGATGATGGTCGGGGTCATACTGCTGAGGGGGCGTTTCCCCGGCTGAATTGAATTCGCTTCAGAGCCGATCAAACCGTAATAATTGGGTACACCCGGTTGCATCGAGAAGTCATCCATCTCATTATTCAACAGCACGCCGGTACCGGGCAGAATCACGCCGGAACCGAAACGGGTGTTGATAGTGCAGGTCATACTGACAGCGTTGCCCTCCCCGTCGACGACAGAAATGTGGGAGGTGTGCTCCCCCTCCTGCCAGGGGAGCGGATCGCCTGCTCCCGGTAATCTCTCCCGCTGTACCCGGCTGTACCGTTCCCGCTGGGTAGCTGCATAACCCTTGCTGGTCAGGCCCTCTACCGGAACCGGGAAGAAAGCGGGATCACCCAGCCAGAGACTGCGATCGGCGTAAGCATACCCCATGGCAGAGGCGACAGTGTGTATATAGCGGGAGGACAGCAGCCCCAGCTGCGCCAGATCGAACTCCTCCAGATAGTTGAGCATCTGGATCAGGTGCACCCCGCCGGAGCTGGGTGGAGGCATTGAATAAACCGTACAGCCACGGTAACTCCCGGTTACCGGCTCCATCAGCCTGACGGTGTAACCGGCCAGATCGGCAGCCCTCACCAACCCGCCGTTCTCCCACATCCAGCTGTCCAAAGTGGCGGCAAATTCCCCGTAATAAAAGTAATCGGGACCGCGGTCGGCCAACAGCCTCAGGGTTACCGCCAATTCTGGTTGCACCAGCAGCTCACCCAGACCGAGTAGCGTGCTGTCCTGGTGGAAGAAGAGGGCGCGGGTACCGGGATGCTGCAACAGCTTCTCCCGGTTGTCCTCCAGGCGTTGAACCCAGGTGAGATCAATGAGAAATCCATCCGCAGCCAGTTGGATGGCCGGTTGCAGGACTGTCGACCAGGACAGTTTTCCCCAGTCCTGATTAGCCCGGTAAAATAGTGCCACCTCACCGGGGACGGCGACAGCCAGCGCTCCGTCAAAGGAAAGCTCCGGTCGCGGTTCGCGGGTCAGCGGATCCAGAAACATGTCGGATGTTGCCGCTGCCGGTGCCGATTCGCGTCCATCCAGTGCTGTAACTGCGTGGCTGGTACCATCGTAATGCAACAGGAATCCGCCACCGCCGATTCCGGAAGAGTACATCTCTACCACTCCCAGCACAAACCCCGCCGCGACTGCAGCATCGACGGCACTTCCCCCCTGTTCCAGCATCAGGGCACCGGCATCTGTAGCGTGCCGGTTTGGTGTTGCCAGCATCCAGGAGGTACTCCAGACCGGATGGGGTGCAGCAGCCAGGGCTGGTAGTCCAGAAACCAGCAGCACTGCCAGCGACCACATATTCAAGCTTCTCCTATACCTGCCAGGGAGGGTGGGAACGGGATTATCTGGGTGGGAGAATTTCATAAGTTGTTTCCATTTCTACAGTCGCACGCAACATCGGTGCAACTGAACAGTAACGTTCCTCTGAGAGCTTGATGGCCTTCTCTACCTTGGCGGGATCGATATCGGTGCCATAAAAGAGATAGTTCACCGCGATATGGGTAAACACCTTGGGATGTTCTTCTGCCCGAACACCCTCGACCTGTAATTCATAATCATCAAGAGGGACTTTCATTTTCCGCAGGATACTGAGTACATCCATGGAGGTACAACCCGCCAGACCGATCAGAATCAGCTCCAGCGGCCGGGAAGCGGCGTCATAACCACCAAAATCCTCCGTACCGTCCAGGGGAATCCAGTGGTTACTGCTCCCCTTGCCCACCAGGGTCATCCCCTGGCTGCCGACCCGCTTTACCACTGCCTTCATTGTTCCTCCCATTATTCAACTACCAGATTTAACATACTCAACCATTCCGTCCTATGCTGCAACAGGTCCATTGCTCTTTCCAGAACAGGATCCTGCCGCAGGCTGGCCCGTACCCGGCCGGATGAACCCTCCAGACGATCAGCCAGCTCCAGCAGTAACAAACGGGATACCTCTTCCCGGTACTGCGCGAACTCAGCTGCCAGGTTGCTCTCCATCCCGAGACGAAGTTGCTGCAAGGTGACCAATACTGTCTCCGGATACTCCTCCCGGTTAATGATCGCCTCCAGGCTATCGAGTTCTGCTGCTCCCGCTGCCGGCAACTTGAACTCACTGTCCGCCAGAAATATACTCAATCCGTCAAGCAGTGACTCCGATACCTCCACCGCAACCGGCAGCTGTTGCCGGATCTCAAGTTCCGTCAAATAATCAAAGACCTTGCGTTGACGCCAGATTTCTCCGGTAAACCGACTGAGAGTTACCGCTTCAACTTCGATATCCGGAATAATACCACGCCCGGAGAGGACCTCACGACCGTGGCTGGTGCTGTAGAGAGTATCGCCGCTGATATTCATTGCGCTCAGCTCATGGTCGAGGGTTTCGTTATCGCGAAAATACTCTACACGCTGGATCAGGCGACCGGAAGGAAGATAATAACGTGCTTTAGTGATCTTCAGGGTCTTTTCACTCGGCAGGTTGATTACCCCCTGCACGAGACCCTTACCGAAGGAATTGACACCGATGATAACGGCGCGATCATGATCCTGCAGGGTACCGGCAACAATCTCCGCGGCGGAGGCAGTGCCCTGGTCGACCAGCACTACCAGCGGCATTCCCGGCGGCAGCAGCGGTGCACGTGTGCTGCTGAACTGTTCCAGCAGTTCACCGTTACGCCCCCGGGTGGATACAATAGGAGCCTCCAGCGGCAGAAAGAGGTCGGAGACATCCACAGCTGCGCTCAGCAGACCGCCGGGATTGGAGCGCAGATCGAGGACCAGAGCTGCCATGTCCTGCAAACGCAGGTCTACCAGGGCGGTCTCAAGATCGATCGCTGCTTTCTCAGAGAATCCATTGAGCTTGATGTAACCGATATTTTTCTCGAGCAGTGTTGAGAGCTGCACGTCATGCAGTAGAATAATCTCCCGTTTGAAGGCGAACTCCATCGTACCACTGAGACCGGGGCGTTCGATGCGCAGGCTGACCGGTGTACCTGGTAGACCACGCATGTAAGTCACTGCTTCATCCAGCGGCATTTCGGTAATGTCGATACTGTCTACCGCCAGGATGATATCTCCCGGTCGCAACCCGGCACGAGCCGCCGGTGTGCCGTCGAAAGGTGCTATCACAGTGAGGCGCCGCTCTGCTCCCTGCAGACCGACCCGCATACCGATACCGCCGTATTCACCGCGTGACCGATCGCGCAGACGCTCTGTGCCCTGTTGATCAAAAAAGGCGGTGTAGGGATCGAGCTCATCCAGCATGCCATCTACAGCGGCCTGGATAAAGGGCTCCGGATTAACGACATCAACATAGTTCTCGATGATGTTGAGATATATTTCTGAGAACAGGCTCACGTTCTTCCTGGTCTCGCGATAGTAGTTGTCCGCTTTTGAAGCGGAATAGACGCTCAAGGCCACTGTAGTCAGTACCAGCAGTGTTATCAGGATTTTTCTTCTCATGATCAGGTCCATTCAGGTTTGTATCACATTTCCTTTAAAGCAGTCTGGGTGCGATCCGCGATGAGAGTATGGAGTTTACTCCGTTCCAGCCTGCCGTCCAGTACCAGGAAACGTCGCTGGTTTCTGGCAGCTATCTCCAGATACCCCTCACGTACTCTCTCGAAAAAAGGGAGTTGCTGCTGTTCGATACGATCAAGCTCCCCCTGCAGCCGTCCCAGTGATTCAACTGGTGGGACATCAATAAAGAAGGTCAGCAGCGGCTCCACCCCGCAAGGAACCACCCGGTGCAACTCCTCCAGCAGCGAGAGGTCGAGACCGCGTCCGTACCCCTGGTAGGCTGTGGAAGAATCGTAATACCGATCGAGTATGACGATTTTACCCTCAGTCAGCGCCGGACGAATGACCTCGGCAACCAGCTGTGCGCGGCTGGCTTCATATAGCAGCAGCTCCGCCAGATCATCCATCTCGTCCAGGTTAACATCCAGCAGCAGTTCCCGAATTCGCTCCGAGATTGGTGTACCGCCCGGTTCGCGCAGGACGATCACTTCCCAACCCTGCTTCCCCAGCAGGTCAGCCAGGGAGCTGATCTGGGTTGATTTACCGGAACCGTCCAGACCTTCAAATGAAAACAGGGCACCTTTTTTCATTCATTCCTCTGTATCAGGTAAACATACGGCACACCGGGCAGGATCTGGAAAGTCTAGTCGCCAGCAGCGTCAACCTGTCGATTTCTCTTTTCGAAGAGAGCATGCCCTTCCAGGAGTAGTACATATTCACCCCGGGGAGAACGGTTCTGCTGCGCTTCCAGCAATTCGGTCACAGTCCCGCGCTGGAACTCCTCGTGGGCTTTGGTCAGTTCCCGCGCAATCACCAGCCGTCGTTGCGGCGCGAGCGTGGCCAGACGCTCCAGTGCGTCAAGCAGGCGATGCGGTGATTCATAAAACACGGTGGTAGCACTGTTTTGTGTCAGCCGGGTAAACCGCCCTGCACGGCCCTTTTTACGGGGGAGAAAACCCTCAAAGACAAAACGGTCGGTCGGTAGACCGGAAGCCACCAGGGCGGCCGTGTGCGCCGAGGGGCCGGGGATCGGTGTGACCGTCAACCCGGCATCGAGTACGGCAGCTACCAGTCGATAGCCGGGGTCACTGATACCAGGCATCCCCGCGTCGGAGATCAAACCGCCCCGCTCACCTGATTGCAGGCGTCCCACCAACCTTGCCACTACACCCGGTCGGGAAAAATCATGATAGCTGGTCAACGGGGTATCGATATCATGATGTTGCAGCAGGCGTCGAGAGAGGCGGGTATCTTCCGCTGCTATGAAATCCACCTCCTGCAGAATGCGAACAGCCCGCAGAGTGATATCCTCCAGGTTACCGATGGGGGTGGCGACCAGATACAGGTCAGCGGTTTCCTTCATTTGCCTCGGTGATCCAGAAGTCATAGCCGACCCGCAAGTTTTCAATTGAGGAGCGGGCTGATGACAGCGCTTAGCGCAGGTTGTCCCGGTTAAGGTGGAAATCGATACCAATGGTGCGGGTGCTCAGTTTGGGAATCAGCGGACCCATGCGCTTGAACTGGGTACGACTGATCAAATCCTGGACATGCCTGACCAGTTTTTCCTCCAGGCCCTGTTCCAGGGCGTCAGCAATGGTACAGCGGTTATCAACCAGCACCCGCAGCACACAATCCAGCCGATCATAACTCCAGCCCAGATCCTGCTCGTCGGTCTGGCCCTCTACCAGGTCGGCGCTGGGGGGTTTGTGGCGGATTTCATCCGGAATTCCCAGCCATTCCGCCATTTGAAACAGCTGAGTTTTGTAAAGATCGCCCAGCGGATTGATCGCACTGGCCAGGTCACCAAAAAGGGTACCATAGCCCAGCATCAGTTCTGATTTGTTGCTGGTTCCCAGTACCAGCGCCTGCTGCTGCTGGGAGAGATCGAAGAGAGTCAGCATGCGGGCTCGTGCCATCAGGTTACCCCGACGCAGCTCATCCGCATCGGGGTGTCGTTCCAGGTAAGCGTCGACAACAGCGGTCACCGGTTCCAGCAGAGTGGGAATACCGAGTTTTTCCGCCAGCAGATCAGCATGGGCCGCACTGTCGGGACTACTGGTGCGATAGGGCATCTTGACACCCGTTACCTGCCCGGCACCCAACGCGTTTACAGCCAGCGCCGCACTCACTGCTGAATCGATACCACCGGAAAGCCCCAGCAGTACCCGCTCGAAGCCGCTGTTGTGCACCTCCTCACGGATGAATTCGGTCAGGATACCGGTGACAAGTTCCGGGTTGATCGCCAGCGAATCGATACAGACAGGTGAGGTCTTTGTCTTCATATGCGACTGTCGGGCAGCCAGGCTGCTTACGATCCGTTTAGCTATTTCAGTAGTGTACCACGTATCAGCGCCAGACCCTCATCCAGTTCATCCCGGGTGATATTCAACGAGGGACGGAAACGGACAGAGTTATCGCCGCAACCGAGGATGACCAGTCCGGCTTCGTAAAGAGCTGAGACGAAGTTATCCCGCTCGGTGCCGGAAGGCAGATCAAAGGCGCACATCAGTCCCCGCCCCCTGGCGTTGCTGAGTTGCGGGAATTCAATCTGCAGTTGTTCCAGCTGTTGGAGCAGATAGTCGCCCTGAGTGGCGGCATTGGCGACCAGGTTCTCCTGCTCAATCACATCCAGGTATTTTCCAAAACGAACCATGTCGATCAGGTTGCCACCCCAGGTTGAATTGATCCGGCTGGATTCCACGAAGACATGTCCTTCGACCTCTTCCACCCGCCGGGAGACCAGAATTCCGCAGACCTGGGATTTCTTGCCGAAAGCGATGGCGTCAGGTTGCATACCTGTATGTTCATGAGCCCAGAAACGACCGGTCAGGCCTACGCCGGTTTGCACCTCATCCAGAATAAGGAACAGCTCCTGCTCATCACAGATGGTCCGCAGTTGCTGGAAGAACTCGTTACGGAAGTGATTGTCACCACCCTCACCCTGGATCGGCTCGATTATGAGCGCAGCGATATCATCCGGGTTGGCGGCGATAGCGGCGTGGATCTGCTTCACCGCCAGCTCTTCCGCCTGCTGTACTGCGGCCAGATGCTCCTGGTTCAATGGGAAAGTGACTTTGGGATTATCGATGCGTGGCCAGTCAAATTTCGGGAAGTAGATCGTTTTCCGCGGATCGCTGGTGTTGGTCAGCGAGAGGGTGTAACCGGTGCGGCCATGGAAAGCCTGCCGGAAATGGATCACCTGGCTGCCCAACGAATCCCCTTTGCCATGGGCAATATTCTTCCGCCGTTTCCAGTCAAAAGCAACCTTGAGTGCATTTTCCACTGCCAGACCACCACCGGCAACCATAAAGAGATGTGGCAGGTAATCCGGTATTCCAAAGCTGCTGAAACGATCGACAAAAGCGGCCATCTCTTCCGTATAAAGATCGGAGTTGGTGATGTTGTTGACCGCCACTTCACTGAGTTTGCTCATGAACTCCGGTTCCAGCAGGGCCGGATGATTAAACCCGATCGGAGCAGAAGCGAAGAAAGAGAAAAAATCGAGCAACCAGCGCTCCCGCCTGGAATCGTAAATCTTTCTTCCTTTACTGCGACGCAGGTCAAAAACCAGGTCCATACCATCAGCCAGCATGTGGCGACCAATCGTCTCATGCACCTGGGCGGGTGTTACGGCAGTCATCCATCCTCCAATAAGTTTCTATTTTAAGGTGATTTCTGTCAGGAGCGAGAGTATAAAGACACGATCTGCTCTGCTGAACTTAAGAATTTGCGGTCTGGTTGACTGCAAGTCAAGCTTTGTCGCCCTGAGGGTGATATTCATGATCCGGGGGGATACTGTTCCCTGCATGATTGCTACCTCTTCCGGTGTTCTTCGGGGAGTGAGACCAGGCGATTTACCGGCGGAGCGTGTCAAGTTCCGGCGGAAATCATTCGATAAAAAGTAGTATA
>JADHUQ010000033.1 GCA_016784425.1 Candidatus Delongbacteria bacterium
TGATCAACATGGCCGATGGTGCCCACATTGACATGCGGCTTCGTGCGTTCAAATTTTACTTTGGCCATAACCCGGCCTCCTCACTCGTTATCCTCGGATTTTTTCTATCAGCTTATCCGCCATCTTCTTATCCATGGCGGCATAATGAGCAAATTCCATGTTGAAAATTGCCCGTCCCTGCGTTAAAGAACGGAGGGCGGTGGCATAACCAAACATCTCTGCCAGCGGTACGGTGGCACGGACTACCTGCGCGTCGCGACGGGGATCAATACCGGCGATTTTTCCACGTCGGGCGTTGATATTTCCCATCACCTCACCCATGTAGTCTTCCGGTACGATGATCTCGACCTTCATCACCGGCTCCAACAGCATCGGCTCCGCTTTACGGGCAGCCTCCTTGAAAGCCATTGAACCGGCAATGCGAAAAGCGATCTCGGAAGAATCGACCTCGTGAAACTTGCCGTCGATCAGGCGCACCTGGACATCCTCTACAGGATACCCGGCCAAAACACCACTTTTCATCGCTTCGGTGATACCGGCGTCGACCGCTGTGATGAACTCCTTCGGAATTGCGCCACCGACGATTTCATCAAGGAACTTGTAACCACTACCGGCTTCAGTCGGACTGATGACAATTTTCACCTGGCCAAACTGACCATGACCACCCGACTGACGGACAAATTTTCCTTCTGCAGTTGCTTCGCTGGTGATACTCTCTTTGTAAGCGACCTGCGGTTTGCCTATGTTCGCCTGGACATTGAATTCACGACGCATCCGGTCGATCAGAATATCCAGGTGCAACTCACCCATACCAGAGATAATCGTCTGCCCTGTATCTTTGTCGGTATGAATCTTGAAGGTTGGATCCTCTTCGGCCAGCTTATCGAGGGCAATTCCCAGTTTTTCCTGATCCGCTTTGGATTTAGGTTCGATCGCGACTGAGACAACCGGTACCGGGAAGGACATCTCTTCCAGCAATATCGGTGAATCAACACTGGTGATAGTATCGCCGGTACGGGTAAACTTGAATCCAATACCAGCAGCTATATCGCCAGCGCGCACCTCTTCGATATCTTCCCGCTTGTTGGCGGACATCTGCAAGATACGGCCGAGGCGTTCCTTCTTACGATTATTGACATTATAGAGACGGGTGCCGACGGCGGCCCGACCGGTATAAACCCGGAAGTAGGTCAGCCGACCGACATAAGGGTCGGTTTGTATCTTGAAAGCCAGCGCCGCAAAAGGTTCATCTTCACTGACCGGACGATTGATTTCATCACCAGTGGCCAGATCAATTCCCTTGACGGTTTTGCGATCCAGGGGGGAGGGGAGATAGTTGACGATGGCATCCATCAGCCGCTGAACACCCTTGTTCTTGAAAGCGGAACCGAGCAGGGTCGGGACGATTTTAAGATCAATAGTCGCCTGACGGATAACCTCGATCAGGTGTGCGACCGGAATGGTCTGCCCATCGAGAAACATTTCCATCAGATTGTCATCATATTCCGAGACCGCTTCGATCATTTTTTCGCGGTAGTTGAAGGCCTGCTCCTGCAGGTCGTCCGGAATGTCACCCTCTTCCCACAGCGCACCCAGGCTTTTCTCGTTATAGAAGACAGCCTTCATTTTGATAAGATCGATCAAACCTGTGAAGATATCTCCAGCACCGATAGGAATTTGCAGAGGAATCGGGTTGGCGCCGAGGCGCTCCCGTATCATGTCAATTGTATGATAAAAATCGGCCCCGACTCGGTCCATCTTGTTGACGAACGCAATCCGGGGCACTTCATAGCGATTGGCTTGACGCCAGACAGTCTCCGATTGCGGCTCTACGCCACCGACAGCACAGAAAAGCGCTACCGCACCATCCAGCACCCGCAGGGAGCGTTCCACCTCTACGGTGAAATCCACATGTCCGGGGGTATCGATAATGTTAACCTGGTGGTCTTTCCAGACGCAACTGATGGCGGCGGAGGTGATGGTGATACCACGCTCTTTCTCTTGAGCCATCCAATCCATTACGGCTGCGCCCTCATGCACTTCACCCATTTTGTATACTTTGCCAGTATAATACAGAATGCGCTCAGTGGTAGTGGTCTTACCAGCGTCAATGTGGGCCATAATGCCGATATTGCGGATAGATGACAGCGGTCTGGTGCTCATTACCTGATCTTTTTATCGATTACCAACGGAAATGTGCAAATGCCTTGTTGGCTTCCGCCATGCGATGCACATCTTCTCTCTTTTTGAAGGCGCCACCCTCTTTGTTGTAGGCAGCGATCAGCTCATTTACGAGCTTCTGACTCATGTTACGATCGTTGCGGGACTTTGCGTACTGCAGGACCCACCGAATCGCCAGCGCCTGGCGTCTGACCGGACGCACCTCGACCGGCACCTGATATGTGGAACCACCTACACGCCGGGAACGAACTTCCAGCAGCGGTTCAACATTACGGATGGCTTTCTCGAACACTTCATAGCCCGATTCATCCATCTTGCGGTTGATCTCATCCAGGGCAGAGTAAAAAATACCCTCAGCTACCGACTTTTTGCCCCGTTCCATCAAGTTGTTGATAAACTTGGTCGCCAGGATTGACTTGTGCATCGGATCCGGCAGAACTTTGCGCTTCGGTGCTTTTTTTCGTCTCATCTATCCACTCCTTGCGGCTACTTTTTCCGGGTTCCATACTTGGAACGCGCATTGGTACGATCCTCTACACCGGCGGCGTCAAAAGCACCCCGCACGATATGATAACGCACCCCCGGGAGATCCTTGACACGACCACCCCGCACCAACACAATTGAGTGCTCCTGCAGATTATGGCCTTCGCCGGGTATATAGGAGGTAACTTCGATGCCAGTGGTCAGCCTCACCCTGGCGATTTTCCGTAACGCGGAATTGGGTTTCTTGGGTGTGGTTGTCTTCACCTGGGTGCAGACACCGCGACGCTGAGGACAGCGCTGAAGCGCTCTTGCGTTCTGCTTGGCTTCGATTCTCTTGCGGCCCTTACGGACCAGCTGATTGATTGTTGGCAAGGTTCCTCCAAAAATTTACAGACTTACAAGCTAGTCGGACTAAAGTCCATTGTCAACATAAAATAGCTGGAAAGTCCGATATCCTCGCTAAACAGGCTCTACTACAGTGTCGGCGGTGCTCTTCTGGCCAGCACCGCTGCCGCTTTGATTTGCTGTCTGCTCTTCCGCATCTTCGTCGGGATTCTCGACGATCAGATTGTCAAATCCAGCCAGACCGGTACCGGCGGGAATGCGGTTCCCCATGATCAGGTTCTCTTTGAGACCAACCAGTGTGTCTTCCCGACCGTTGATAGCAGCCGCGGTAAGTACCCGGGTGGTTTCCTGGAAAGAGGCTGCGGAAATGAAGCTCTCGGTGGTCAGGGCCGCCTGGGTTATCCCCATAAGGATCCGCCGTGAGGTAGCCGGGATGGCGTGGCGCATCTTCGGTGTCTGGTTCTTCTCATCCACTGAGAGCCGGTTCATCTCGTCAGCAAGATTCTCGTTGCTCACCAGTTGATCCAGGTAGAAACGGCTGTCGCCAGGATCGACCACCACCTGCATCGATTGCATCTGACGGTTGACTCTGTCTATCCGATGGAAATCGACGATATCACCCTCGAGGTATCCTGAATCACCAGGGTCGATAATCTGAGCACGTTGCAGCATCTGGCGTACAATAATCTCGATGTGCTTGTCGTTGATCCTCACACCCTGAGAACGGTACACCTCCTGAATCTCCAGCACCATATACTCCTGTGCCCGGCGGGGACCCAGAATGCTGAGGATCTCCTGTGGCGCGGTAGAACCTTCCGAAATTGGTTCCCCGGCACTGATCTCTTCGTTCTCATGAACCAGGATGTGCTTGGAGCTTGGTACCAGATACTTCTTCTGTTCGATATCCTGGCTCGGGATAACAAATACTTCCCGTGAGCCACTCTTGATATCACCAAATTTCACTTTGCCGGCGATTTCGGAGACTACCGCCACGTTGCGGGGACGGCGCGCTTCGAACAACTCCGAGACACGTGGCAGACCACCGGTAATGTCGCGGCTCTTGCTTGACTCCCGCAACTTCTTTACCAGGATCTGCCCCGGGTAAATAGCATCACCCTCCTTGACCTGCAGAAAGGAACCCACCGGTGGAACGATATCGTCGATCTTCTTACCGCTCTTGTTGATAATGGTGATACGGGGACTCAGTTTGCGGTTCTTAGCCTCGATGATAACCCAGGTCCGCTGGTTGGTAGTCTCATCGAAGTCCTCGACATAGGTCATCTCCTCCTTGATATCAACAAACTTGATGACACCCTCCTTCTGGGCCAGGATGGCGTCGTTGTAGGGATCCCATTCATAGATGATGGTGCTGTCGTCGACGCTCTCTTTGTCCTTGATCTTCAAAGTGGCACCGTAAGGTACCAGGTACTGTTTAAGGCGGCGGTTTTTGTCGTCGGTGATGTTGATAACACCGTTGCGGCGAATTGTAACCTGTTCTTTATTCTGGTTGGTAATTGTGAAAATGTTGCGCAGCTCAACAGTGCCTTTGGTTTTAGCACGCACCTGTGGCTCTTTAGCCTGCAGGCTGGCGATTCCACCTACATGGAAAGTACGCAGGGTCAGCTGTGTACCAGGTTCCCCGATTGACTGGGCAGCCATGACACCAACCGCTTCACCCACGTTGACCAGTTTGTTGGTGTTCAGATTGCGCCCATAACATTTAGCGCAGACACCGCGGTTGCTGATACAGGTCAGGGTTGAACGGATCACCACAGATTCGACACCAGCATTGTAAATAGTCTCACCCACGACATCGTCAACCATGGTTCCGTCGTCGAAGAACTTCTCCTTGCCAGCCAGATCATACACCGGTTGCGCGAGTACCCTGCCGACAATGACATCACGGAAATACTGGGAGGATTCCTCCCCCTCACGGCGGGACTGGATTGCAATACCCATGTCTGTACCGCAATCTACTTCAGTAATAATCACATCCTGAGCAACATCGACCAGCCGTCGCGTCAGGTAACCGGCATCCGCAGTCTTCAGAGCGGTATCCGCCAGACCCTTACGGGCGCCGTGGGTGGAGATGAAGTACTCCAACACCGAAAGTCCTTCCTTGAAATTGGCGGTAATCGGATTCTCGATGATCTCACCCTTAGAACCGGTCAGTCGTTTCTGCGGTTTGGCCATCAAGCCACGCATACCGGCCAACTGCTTGATCTGGTCGTCGGATCCACGGGCACCGGAATCCAGCATCATGTAGAGTGGATTGAAACCATCCTGGTCTTGATGGATGTGTTCTTTCAGTACACCTGCCAGCTGACGGGTAGCGTGTGACCAGAGGTCGATGACCTGGTTGTAGCGTTCACCGTCCTGCAGGAAACCCTCCTGGAAGTTCTGCTGGACCTGGTTGACCTTTTCCTGTGTACGGGCAATAATCTGGTCTTTTTCATCCGGTATCAATACATCACTGATACCGATGGAGAGACCCCCTGAAGTGGCGGTTGTGAAGCCGATCTCTTTCATGCGATCCAGGAAACGGGCAGTGTCGTAAGGACCAACGATATTAAATACGTCGAGAATTACCCCTTCCAGGTACTTCTTGGTCAGTACATCGTTGAAATAGTGCTGCTGTCGAACGGCATCCGGCAGAATCCGGTTAAAAATTACTCGTCCGACTGTCGTCTTGACCATGCTGCGCCCCATCCTGACATTGATGGCGGCATGGAGGGCTACTTTTTCCTGGCTGTGGGCCGCGATAACCTCCTCTTCAGAGCTGAAACGCATGCCTTCACCCTGGACACCAGGCCGTTGCTTGGTCAGATAATAGCATCCGAGGACGATGTCCTGGGTCGGTACTGTGATGGGGCGACCGGAGGCGGGATGCAGAATATTCTGGTTAGCCATCATCAGGTATTTGGCTTCCAACTGCGCCTCAAATGAAAGCGGAACATGGACGGCCATCTGATCGCCGTCAAAGTCGGCGTTGAAAGCGGTACAGACCAAGGGGTGCAGTCTGATGGCTTTCCCTTCGATTAACAGCGGCTGAAAAGCCTGAATTCCTAACCGGTGAAGTGTGGGTGCGCGGTTGAGCATGACGGCGTGATCCTGTACAACCTCTTCGAGAATCTCCCAGACAAAACTGGGGGCCTCGTCGATCAACTTCTTGGCTTTTTTAACGGTTGGTACCTTGCCGGCGTCCAGTAGACGCCGTATGATAAACGGTTTGAAAAGCTCGATCGCCATATACTTGGGGAGTCCACACTGGTTTAATTCCAGCTCCGGCCCCACAGTGATCACGGAACGGCCTGAATAGTCGACTCGCTTGCCAAGCAGGTTCTGCCTAAAACGACCCTGTTTACCGCGCAGGACGTCAGAGAGCGACTTGAGGGGACGGTTACCATCACTACGAACCGCTACCGACTTCTTGCCATTGTCGAATAGTGAATCCACAGCCTCCTGCAGCATTCGCTTTTCATTGCGCAGAATCACCTCTGGCGCCTTGATCTCGATCAGACGCTTCAGCCGGTTGTTACGGATAATCACGCGGCGATACAGATCGTTCAGATCGCTGGTGGCGAACCGCCCACCCTCGAGAGGAACCAGGGGACGCAGATCCGGGGGAATCACCGGCAGCACATCCAGCACCATCCATTCCGGACGGTTGATAAACTGATTGGTACCATCGCGACGCCGGAAGGATTCAACAACCTTGAGCCGCTTCAGTGTATCCAGTTTACGTTGTTGCGAGGAGTTATCCTTTGCCTTTTCCCGCAGCTCATGTGCCAGTTGGTCGATAGACAGCTCTTCCAGCAACCGTTTGATCGCAGTGCTGCCCATAGCCGCCTCAAAAGCACCGGTACTCACATCCTGCTCGG
This sequence comes from Candidatus Delongbacteria bacterium, assembly GCA_016784425.1. Taxonomy (GTDB): domain Bacteria; phylum CAIWAD01; class CAIWAD01; order BS150m-G50; family BS150m-G50; genus BS150m-G50. The sequence continues at coordinate 6,891 of JADHUQ010000033.1, forward strand.
TATCTTTCTCAGCGCTTTCCTTCAGCTCGCGGTCCTCTTCCTTCAGTGCCAGGTACTCGGCTTCTGTCAGCAGGTCCATCTTTTTGGCGGAAGTACTGCCGGGGTTGATCACCACATAGCTTTCGTAGTAGATAACCCGTTCAAGCTGTTTGACCGATATCCCCAGCAGGGTACCGATCTTTGAGGGGAGTGAGCGGAAGAACCAGATGTGGACTATCGGGACTGCCAGCACGATCTTGCCCATCCGTTTACGCCGGACATCTTTTTTGGTAATCTCGACACCGCAGCGGTCGCAAACGATACCTTTGTAGCGGCGACCTTTATACTTGCCGCAATGACACTCCCAATCCTTAACCGGGCCAAAGATCTTCTCGCAGAAAAGACCATCTTTTTCCGGTTTGTAAGAGCGATAATTGATGGTTTCCGGTTTGAGTACTTCACCCCGGGCTTCATCGCTGATTTTCTCTGGCGAGGCCAGACGAATCTGCAAGCTGGTAATCCGTCCGTTGCCTAATTCTCGATCGAACATTGATCCTCCACGCCCGCAAGGTCAGAAATACTGCCGACAGCAATATCTCCGGATCTCGCCAGCTAGTTTTCTCTCTTCAGATTCACATCCAGACCCAGGCCTTTCATTTCGTGGATCAGCACGTTGAAAGCCTCTGGAATACCGGGTCGGGGAATGTTTTTCCCCTTGACGATCGCTTCAAAAGTGCGGCTGCGTCCCTGGACATCGTCCGATTTGATGGTCATGATCTCCTGGAGAATATGAGAGGCGCCGTACGCTTCCAGCGCCCAGACTTCCATCTCTCCGAACCGCTGGCCACCGAACTGAGCTTTACCACCAAGAGGTTGTTGTGTGATAAGCGAGTAGGGTCCGGTAGAACGGGCATGTACCTTGTCATCTACAAGATGGTTCAACTTGAGCATGTAGATGTAACCGACGGTTACTTCCTGATCGAGCGGCTTACCGGTCTTGCCGTTGTTGAGATTGATCTTTCCTTTGGTCGGGAGTCCCGCTTTCTCAAGTTCCAGATTGATATCAGTCAGACTGGCACCGTTGAACACGGGGGTGGAGTAATGAATCCCCAACTGCTTACCGGCCCAACCGAGCGAGGTTTCCAGAATCTGACCCAGGTTCATACGGGAAGGTACACCGAGGGGGTTGAGGATTATATCAACCGGTGTTCCATCATCCATGAATGGCATATCCTCGACAGGAACCACCTTACCGACAACACCCTTGTTGCCGTGACGACCGGCCATCTTGTCACCGACCTGCAACTTGCGCTTCTGGGCAATATAAACCTTGGCGATTTGAACAATACCGGGCGGCAGTTCGTCACCAACCTGGATCTTATGCTGGTCGTTGCGGAATTCAGTACTCTGGATCTCCTGCTGAATATGATAGTTGTCCAGAACCGCCTTGACCTCCTGGTTGATTTCCTCATCATCAGTCCAGCGGCTCTTCATTTCCAGGTCATCGAGGTCGAATTTCCTGAGGTGCTTGTCGGTGATGAGATTACCGACATGCATCAACAACTTCTGAGTAGTTGCGGAGCGGATCTCACCAGCCTCCTTGTCCGCCAGGAGCGCGGTCAGATCTTCCCGTAGCTGTTCGCGAAGCTCCTCGTTCACCTTGAGTCGTTTACGTTCCAGCTGGTCTATCTGCTTCTTTTCTTCCCGCTTCACTTTGGCGGTCTTTTTCTTGCGACTGAACAGCTTGGTGTTAATCACCACGCCGTTTTCACCGGGACCGGCGTACTTGCTGGCGTCCTTGACGTCACCAGCTTTCTCACCAAAGATAGCCTTGAGCAGCTTATCCTCCGGCGTAGCCTCCATTTCACCCTTGGGGGTCACCTTACCGATGATAATATCGTTGGGGTTGACCCGGGCGCCAACCCGGATTATACCGTTCTGGTCGAGGTCGGCGGTGGCCTCCTCGGTCACATTGGGGATCTCGGAAGTAAGCTCCTCCTCACCCCGTTTGGTTTCTCGAACCTCCAGCTCCTCCTCGTGGATATGGATGGAGGTGAAGATATCCTCTGCAACCAGTCGTTCGGAAATGACGACCGAATCTTCAAAGTTGTAACCATGCCAGGGCATGAAAGCGACCAGCACATTACGGCCCAAGGCCAGATCGCCCCGTTCGGTCGAAGTGCCGTCGGCTATGATGTCACCAACTTTAACGATGTCCCCTTCCTGCACCAGTGGCTTCTGCAGGATAGTGGTGTTCTGGTTTGTGCGGATGAATTTGCGCAGCTGGTAGATCTTGGGGCGTTGTTCCCGCTGGCTGCGGGTGAACTGGCGGGGCCGGATAACAATTTCAGTTGCATCAACCCGCACCACCGTACCGGCGACATCGGCGGTTACTACAGCACTGGAGTCCTGAGCCACCCGCCGCTCCATGCCGGTTCCGACAATCGGCGCCTCCGGCTGCAGCAGGGGGACTGCCTGGCGTTGCATATTGGCACCCATCAGGGCGCGGTTGGCATCGTCATGCTCGAGAAAAGGAATACAGGCAGCGGCTACTGAGACCATTTGATGTGGAATAACATCCATAAACTGGACCTTGTCCGGTGTCACTACCGGAAACTCACCGCGTTGGCGAGCTTTGATCGTTTCGTTAATAAATTCAGAATTCTCGTCTAAAGGTGCGTTGGCCTGGGCAATTACCACTTTGTCTTCATCATCGGCGGAAAGATACTCAATCTGGCGGCTGACTTTGTCGCCACGCACCCGTCGATAGGGAGTTTCGATGAAGCCCATCTCGTTGATGCGGGCATAAGTTGAGAGCGATGAGATCAGACCGATGTTGGGCCCTTCCGGGGCTTCAATCGGACAGAGTCGACCATAGTGGGTGTAGTGAACATCTCGCACCTCAAAGCCGGCCCGCTCGCGGGTCAGACCACCAGCGCCCAGTGCGGACACACGACGTTTATGAGTGACCTCGGCCAGAGGATTAATCTGATCCATGAACTGTGACAGCTGGTTGGTTCCAAAAAAGGAATTGACGACAGATGTGATAGTGCGAACATTAACCAGCTCCTGCGGGGTCATCTTATCGCTGTCCCGCATATTCATCCGCTCTTTGATGTTGCGTGCCATACGAGTGAATGCAACACTGAACTGGTTGGCGAGCTGCTCACCGACGGTACGTACGCGCCGATTACCGAGATGGTCGATATCATCGGTGCTGCGTTTTTCCATCTTCAATTCGATCAGATACTTCAGGATGGCGATGAAATCCTCTGTCGCCAGGACAGTCATATCGGCTGGCAGGTGAAGACCAAGTTTGGTATTGATGCGGTATCGTCCCACCAGTCCCAGATCATAGCGTTTCTCATCGAAGAACATCCGCTCCAGCAGTTTGAAGGCGGTTTCCTGATCCGGGGCTTCACCACCCCGCATCTCACTATAGAGCATGCTGATGGCATCAGCAGTACAGGAGCTCTTGTCCTTATTGATGGTGTTGATCAGAATCTGGTCGGCACGGTTTTCCTTTTTGTGCCGGTAAAAATCCAGTCGTTTGATCCCCACCTTGCGGATTGCCTTTAAGTGCTCCGCGGTAAACGCTTCATTGCGCTCGGCGATCACTTCACCTGTTTCGGGATCGATGATGTCATCAATGTAGCGGCGGTCGTAATATTCTTTGATGTTCTTGTTGCTGACCGCCACTGTGTCGGAGAGACCGAAGGCGTCAAAGATATCAGCATTCCTGGAGAAACCGAGGGCGCGCAGCAGCAATGTGACCGGAAACTTCTTACGCCGGTCGATCACAACATGGATCACATCGTTGATGTCGGTGGTGAATTCCACCCAGGAACCGCGGAACGGAATAATACGGGCGGAATAGAGCGGCGTACCGTTGGTGTGAATGGAAACACCATAAAACACCCCCGGGCTGCGGTGCAACTGGTTGACAATAACCCTTTCTGCACCATTGATGATGAAAGTGCCGGTATCGGTCATCATCGGGACATTCCCGAAATAGACATTAGATTCGATACTGTTGCCGGTACCATCTTCAGTCTTCTCGGTCACCCGCAGTTTTACTTTGAGTGGGGCGTTATAGGTTAACCCCCTTTCAATACACTCGGTAACATTATACTTGGGATGTTCAATGTAGTACTCAATGTACTCAAGAATGCTCTCCTCCCGGTTGTCCATAATCGGAAAGATGTTGAGGAAAACACCCTGCAATCCGTTGCTTTCCCGTTTTTCAGGTGCGATCCGTCGCTGCAGGAACTGTTCAAACGAGTCAAGCTGTACACCTAACATGTCAGGCATCTCGATGATAGGCGTGATGCTGGCAAATGATTGGCGTTCTATCAGTTTTTGGGCTTTCAAGGCACCTCCAGCTGTTTGACGAAAACTACCCGTTGCCGGTCCTGAAGGGTAATAAAGCGGTTCATCCAAGCCGGGCAGATAGCCCCTCCAAGGGTATTTACCGTTTGCTCGAGCGATGTTCAGTTTCTACGGATATCGCCTATTTCTCTGACGCTCTGGCTGAGATTCAGTCGGAGTGTGACAGGGAAGGCAATTGTTAATGAGGGTGAGATATTCACCGTTCCCACATATACTGATGCCTCTTCCAGACTCAGGCTGAAAGAGGCATCGTATTAACAATAACATAGCTGTTATTTCAACTCGACAATGCCGCCGGCAGCCTCAATCTTCTCTTTGATGCTCTCAGCTTCATCCTTGGGAACAGCTTCCTTGATTGACGAGGGAACGCCATCTACGAGATCCTTTGCCTCTTTCAGACCCAATCCCGTGATAGCCTTGACCTCCTTGATAACCTGGATTTTCTTTTGACCGGGAGAAGTCAGGATTACATCGAATTCTGTCTGCTCTTCTTCAGCGCCTTCGCCACCGGCTGCACCGGCAACGGCGACAGCTGCAGGAGCAGCGGCAGAAACACCGAATTCCTCCTCCATCACCTTTACCAGGTCCGCCAACTCCATGACGGTCATTTTCTTGATCTGATCAATGATTGCTTCGCTCACGATATCCTCCGTGATATTTCAATTGTTTTTTGTTCGCTACTTCTCTTCCGGGGTATCCTCTTCCGCGTCAGTATCTTCAGCCGGCGCGGGTGCTTCCTCCACCGGAGTGGTATCTGTCGCGGGTTCTTCAGCTACAGCGGGGGCTTCAGCGGAAGTCGGGTCTTTTACCTCTGGCTCTGACACTGTTGCAACTGGTGGCTCTGTTTCGGGTGGGCTTTCGACTTCGGGAGCATCACTCTCCACAGGAGCTGCCTCGGCGGCTGGAGTGGCTCCCTCTGCCGGGACAGCAGTGTCGCCACCTTCAGCTTCCATCTTTTCTTTGATAGCGTTGACAACCCGGGCAAAAGCGGAGATTGGAGCCAGCATGGTTGCCAGCAGAATCTGGAGTTGAACCTCACGGGTTGGGAGATCGGCCAGTCGGTTCAGGAAATCGGCCTGGTGGATCTGCTGTTCATAGGCTATCAGTTTCACATGGTTCTTATTGATAACCTTGATCATATCCCTAAGAACACGTGCCGGAGCCGCCGGATCACCGTAACCAAAAGCGATACCGGTCTGGCCGGTAAGGCCTTCCCCCATATCTGCGTAAGGTGTTTCGGCCAGGGCAATCCTCAGCAAGGTATTCTTCACAACCTTGTATTCCGCATCGACTTCGCTCAATTTGTGACGCATCTCTTCCATCTGGTTCACCGATACGCCGGTGAAATCGGTCAGGTAGATACTCTCAGCTTTGTCAATATTCTCGCGAATGGCGGCGACAAGTGTTTCTTTTTGTGGTGTGGGCATAGTGTTTTCCTCCTGGTTACTTGACCAGGGCCAGCGCTTGCTGGCGGTCTATCTTGATACCGGGCCCCATGGTGGAGGAAAGGGTAACTGCCTTTACATAAATGCCCTTGGTAGCAGCTGGCTTCAGCTTGAGCACTTTGTCGAAAAAGGCTAGCAAATTTTCCTTTAGTTGAGACTCCTCAAAGCTGGAGCGACCGAAAATCACGTGCAGGATACCATACTTATCCACGCGAAAATCGATACGTCCCGCCTTGATCTGTTTGATTGCATCGGTCAGATCGTTGGTTACTGTGCCGATTTTAGGATTGGGCATCAATCCGCGTGGCCCCAGAATTTTACCAAGCTTTCCGACCACCGCCATCACATCCGGTGTAGCTATCACGCTGTCCATCTCAAACCAGCCTGTCTTGATCTTTTCCACAAAATCATCCAGGCCGACAAAATCGGCACCTGCCTCCTTTGCCTCATCCCATCGTGGCTCATTGGTGAGCACAAGGACTTTGACCTCCTTGCCAGTTCCGTGTGGGAACGAAACTGTCCCGCGTACCATCTGGTCAGCATGACGTGGATCTACACCGAGATTGATGGAGATTTCTATGGATTCATCGAAGCCAGCTGTCGCGGTTTTCTTGACCAGCCCGACTCCCTCCTCCACAGAATAGTATCTAGCCCGGTCAACCAGGTCAGCGGTCTTCCGGAACCTCTTACTTCTCTTCATCAAGCTCCTCGTTCGTTGTTGTAACTGTGTGATATATGAAAGTCTACTTGTTTACTACTCTTCAACTCCATCGCCACGTTCCACATTCAGCCCCATACTGCGGGCGGTGCCGGCAATAATCTCGGCCCCGGCATCCAGATCGTTGGCGTTCAGATCCTCCATTTTGGCTTCAGCAATCTCACGCAGTTGAGCCCAGGTGACGGTGCCAACCTTGTTACGGTTAGGCTCACTGGAACCTTTTTCCAGGTTCAAGGCTTTTTTCAACAACACCGCGGCCGGTGGAGTTTTGGTGATGAAGGTGAAGGAGCGATCCTGGTAAACAGTGATAACGACCGGAATGATCAACCCACGCTGTTCCTGGGTTTTGGCGTTAAACTGTTTACAGAATTCCATAATATTTATGCCTGCCTGGCCCAGGGCAGGGCCTACCGGTGGTGCCGGATTGGCAGCGCCCGCTGGAATCTGCAGTTTGACAATTGTTGCTATTTTCTTAGCCATTTTTGATCCTGTCCGTTTCAGCTGTTGCAACGCTTGATGATTAATGAAGCGCTATTCTCACTTACTGTACTGTTATCAATATGTTAGAGCTCATCGAAAAAGCTGCCAACTCATCTGGCTGAACGAAATGCTCAGCTATTCTTCCTCAATTGCCGTCACCTGAAAGAAAGCAAGATCGAGGGGTGTGTTGCGTCCAAAGATCGACACCAGCACCTTGAGACGCTTTCTTTCCGGTTGGCACTCCTGAACGACTCCTTCAAAATCGAGGAAGGGGCCATCAACCACCTTGACCCGGTCACCAACGTTGAACTGCGTTTCCGGAAGTGATGTATCAGCTTCACCCCGACCAATAATGCGGGCAACCTCTTTTTCAGAAAGGGCTACCGGTTCCCCATCAGGACCAACAAATCCCATCACACTGGGAGCGTTACGGATAAAGTGACGGGTGTTCTTGTTGATCTCCATCTGGACAAACATATAACCGGGGAAACTCACCCGGGCGGTTATCTTCTTCTTACCGGCACGAATTTCAACCACATTCTGGGTTGGGATATGAACATTAAGGATGTGCTCTTCCAGACCCTGCCGTGCAGTCTCTATCTCAATGTACTTTTTGACCTTTTCTTCCTGGCTGGTGAAAACCTGCAGTGTATACCATTTAAGGTCAGATTTTACCGGCTCCAGCGGGGATTCAGCTATTTCCGCGACTTCGTCGGGCAGTTCCGGGATACTCGATGTATCTGGCGCTGACTCTTCAGCAGCAGATGGTGACAATTCCTCTGGAACGGCCTCTATCAGCTGATCCGGTGTGTCTGTCGGTTCCGGTGGGACCTCTTCCAGAGTTGGTATTGCATCCACCTCTGTTACTTCAGCCTCAGGAGAGACACTATCCTCGACCGCTGCTGCTTCCACCTCAGGATCAGTGGGAACAACGGTAGTCTCTTCCGGTTCTGTCTCCAGCGGTTTTGACCTGTCATCACCGTTGGTTTCTACCGGTTTTTTCTCATCTTCGGCGAAGGGCATCATTGCAGAATCCATCCCAGACCTGTGTTCATCACCTTGTCGTAGACGAAGACAACTGCAGCCAGAAAAATGGTCAATCCCACCACCATCCAGGTCGAACCCTTGAGCTCGAGCCAGGAGGGCCAGGAGACTTTTTTCATCTCCTCGAGAACTGACTCCAGATATGATTTGATCTTATTCATAAGTTCCTCTTAGAAAAACAGGCCAGGAGGGACTCGAACCCCCAGCATCCGGATTTGGAGTCCGGCGCTCTACCAATTGGAGCTACTGGCCTGTTATTTTGTTTCCTTATGAATGCTGTGTGTACCGCAGAAACGACAGTACTTCTTGTACTCAACACGCTCCTGATGGAGGCGTTTGTTTTTCGTCGTAGTGTAATTACGACGTTTGCATTCGGTACAGGCCAGTGTGATAATATCTCGCATCAGCTGCCTACCTTATTCGATGATTTCGGTTACCACTCCGGCGCCGACAGTACGACCACCCTCGCGGATAGCAAAGCGCAGGTCCATCTCCATCGCAATCGGGTAGATCAGCTCTATGGAAAGCTCAATCGTGTCACCCGGCTTGACC
>JADHUQ010000034.1 GCA_016784425.1 Candidatus Delongbacteria bacterium
GCAGTCAGCATGACTTATGTTGCCTTATTACAGTCAGGCAAACTATCTTGCATACAACTCAGCTGTTTTGCCACCCTGTTGAGGTGTGCAAAGGGGGTAGGGAAAACCGTACTGCGAAGCTTTTATTGTGCAACGCAAGGGAGCTGTCAAAAGGTGTACTGTGACGACGATCACCAACAGCTATCTTCGAAATTTGTACCTTGTAACTGATACCTTAGACGAAAACACAACTCCTTGTTTAACCAAAGGATCCATTATGAAAAGAAGACAAAGTGTTCTTTTTCTCATCCTGACGCTGTTCCTCCTGAGTGGATGCAACATCTTTCAGTTCACCTCCTCGCCAACCTCGGCAAACGACTATATCGCCAGTGGTCGTGCCAAAATTAATGACGGTGACTATTCCGGTGCCCTGAGCGATTTTGCCAACGCCATGGAAGAGGATAACTTCAATTCCCAGGCGCGTTATCTGCATGCTAAAGCTTCCCTGCTGGTCTCCGGTTTTAATGTCATCAATGTAATTACCGAGATGTCCGATACCAGCCGCATGAATGACACCACGATGATTGCCCTGCCCTTCTTCAACTGGGATCTAGCGGACGCCAACAGCATGTATCGGGCCAACATCGTCATCCATGAAGATCTGGAACCGATCAGACTTGGTGAAACCCACGGTCCTATCGTTTATGAAGACATCATGCATGACTACACCCTGGCGGTGCTGATCGAGGGAATCCTCAGTCTGCGGGATACCAACGGGGATTTGTACATTGATGACACCGATTTCAACCTGAATTTCCTCTGGATGGACGGTGAACTCAACATGGAGAATCTACTCGATTTCTGGAACTCACTGGATGGTTTGACGGATGAGCAGCGGGTGGATATCATCAACAACCTGATCGGGAATGGGGTTGACCTGCTCGATATACCGCTGCTGTTGTTCCCTGATCTGTTTGGTGAGGAAAATCCCTATGACTTCGCTGAACTCGATTCACTGACAAACAACATCCAGAACGGGCTGGAGATCTTCCTGATCAACGACGGCATCGACAATGACGGCGATTCGTTCGATACCAATGGTGACGGTCTGCCGACCCCTCTCATCTGGAACGATTTCAACCTGAACGGACTGATAGAGAATGCCAGCGGCAATCCTTTCCCCGCAAACTACTCTGGTCCTTATTCCGGCGAGTTTGTCGGTGGCGACTGGGGTGTAGATGAGGAGTTGCTGGATTCTATCGACAATGATGGTGATTCCATCATCGATGAAGATTCCCACCTGTAGTATGGTTGGAACATCACCCGGTTCACACGCTGTGAAGCAGTTGGGAAAAGCATCCTGCAGGTACTGGCACTGTGACTTTTTGTCATCGCGATTCACTCGCAGCAGGATTTGCCGGTTTAACGATAATCGAGAAGGACCAGATATGAAGACATCAATGTTGGAACGATTTATACGGCTAGTGGCTGGAATACTGTTAGTGTCCACTTTGGTACCCGGCTCTCTGATTGCAGGCGAGCCGCTCCCATTTTTCCACGACGCCCGCAGTATGGCGCTGGGTAATGCCGACCTGCTGGTACAGCCATCTCTGACCATGGGCTGGACCAACCCGGCGTTGACAGCAGGATCAGGGTTCAGGATCTACATCCCCGCCTACCAGTTCCGCATCAATACCAGAACACTTAAGACCTTCAACTTCATCAAGGACAACGCGGAACGGTTCGCCTACCTTGAGGAGCTGACACCGGAGGCGCAACAGGCCTTTTATGATGACATGGAACCGTTTGACGATCAATTCGTCGATGTCAACAACGACCTGGCCTGCGGTTTTTATCTGGGTGGTCTCGGCCTGCTGGTACAGGCACAGACAGGTGTCGGTATCAAGCTGGATCGCGGAATATACACACCGGCGGTCGGTTTGAAAGGCAATCTCCTGGTGGGAGTAACACTCAGTTACGGCACCAGGATAACTGCAGTTGATGCGGTCGGTATCAGTCTGACCCCGCTGTTCGGTAAAACCCTGTCGCCGACCCGTTTCAGTGCTGGGGATATCAGCGAGCCTTCCAACGCGCAGAGCAAGTTCTTTGACGCGCTGGGTGACAGCTCGGTGGCAACCGGTTTCAGCAGCAGTCTCGGTTATACCCGTGATCTGGCATCCGGTATGCAGGTTGGAGCTTCGATCACTGACCTGTTCGCCAGCTATGACGGCCAGAGCTACAAACCGCAGATCTCTGCCGGTATTACCGGTACGCTGGCAAACGCAGTTCCTGAGCAATACACCCTGGCACGTCGGGTAATCTGGATGGCCAGCTGGGATGATATCCTCAATCTGAATGGTCACAACCTGTTCAGCCGTTTGCATTTTGGTACTGAGATCGCACTACCCCTGCTGCATTTACGGGCTGGTGTCAATCAGGGTTACCTGACTTGCGGTTTTGGTCTGCGCTTCAAAGTGATCACGCTGGATTATACCATTTACGGTCAGGAGACCGGGCGTAAACCGGGTCTGGGGCAGGATTATTCACATGTGATTCAGCTGTGCCTGGGCTGGAACTGAAAAGTGTACCACTAGGTTGAGATATGAGAACACCCAGGAATTACCCGCAGCCTGGTTGTTCTCATTTCGTATCTTCGTAGTGAGTATTCCTGTTTCAATAGACCCCGGTCACCCGATAGAATCCTCGCTCCGGTGGGACAGGGGCCGTCCAGCTGCTGCCGTTAAAGATGCCTTCACCGGAGACATTCTGGAAGGGCCCATAAGGATCCTGTGCCAGATACACCCGGTAGCCGCTGGTGCCCGGCATTGCCTCCCAGGTCAGGATTAACTGCTGCTGATAGATCTGCAATAACAGGTTCTGTGGTCCGGCAGGCATCCCCATCACGCTGACTTCCGTTGTCGAAGAGGCCGCCAATGGCACCGCTACCTGACACTCCACTGCACCTGGAAGCTGGATCATCTGCTGCAGCGTTCCACCGCTGACCTCGCAACTGCTGACAGCTGGTGACAGGTAAAAACGCAGCAATCCCTCCGGAAAATCCACCGCGAACAGGTTATTTACCGTTGCGGTAACAGTATCGGCCGTACCGTCATTGGCCGGGAACCAGCTTACCTGCAGATTCTGACCGGAGCCACCGGAACTCAGGGTGGCCAGTGGCTGCAACTCACTCCCCTCCACCCGGATCAGCCGGAAGGCTCTTTCGCCATCACAGCTGTTGTTGGTTGCCAGGTCATAAGGCTGCTGGTAGATGGAGCCGTTATCGCTGTGAATATGGCCCCACAGCGCCAGGTCAACACCCAGGCTGTTGAGATTGAGTTGATTGGCAAAATCGTAATGGTGGGCGAGAACCTTCAAAGGCTGGGCTGATGCGGTGAGATCATCCTCAAGCCAATCCAGTTGTCCGCTGGTGAAGCTGGTGCTGCCGTAAATGTTGTAGCGCCAGGAGTCGTAGTTATCGTAACCTTCCAGCATGGCGACATGCAACGGTCCGTAATCAAAACTGTAATTCTGAGTGTAGAAGGGATAACCGGCGGGTGGTGAATAGCATAGCGACCAGCCGAAAAACCGCCACCAATCCCGACGGGCAGTCCCGGCGGGTGGCGGTGTATCGTTCCAGCCACCCAGATCATGATTGCCACCGCCCAGGTAGATCGGCACCTGCGACTCGCCCATTATCCCCTTGGCGCGGGTGTAGTAACGCCGATACAGGTACTCCTCCAGCTCCCCTTCGTTGACCAGGTCACCGGTCAGCAGGATAAAGGCGGGATTGATGATCGCCAGGTCATCCAGGATGGCCCGCAGATCGCGCATCTCCGAGGAATCAGCCTCGGATCCCGGTTCGTAATAATAGAGGTGGGTGGGGAGATGGGTATCGGTGACATGGGCAAAAAAGAACTGCCCGGGGACTTCCGGTAACAGTTTGACCGCTCTGCGACTGATATCTGTCGGCAAACCGGTAGCGTCGACCTGCAGATCGAACTGATCATAAAACGGTACGCTCGGGATTGATGTTTGCAGACGCCACCAGGTGAGGGAAGGGTCATACACGGCGTCAATCAGCGCCAGGGGAAAGGTTGCGGCCGGGTGTGACAGAGTGGCGGACCAGCCGGTAACAGCCGGATCTGCGGCGCAGAAAATCTCCAGTGTATCCCCCGGGCAGACCAGCGCCGGCATGGTCAGCAGTGGTCGCTGGATCACAGTCAGCGTGTCTCCAATGGCGGCAACAGCTGCAATCACCTCCAGCTGACCGTCGTTAAGGTTACTCAGAGGGGTGGTGCCCAGGATAAAGTCGGTGAGCGCTACTGGAGTGGCGCCGATGTTCTCCGCTTCAAAGAGCAGCTTCAGCAGTGTACCGGAACCGGAAAGCGGATTTGCACAATCAAAGGAGATATCGAGTACGCCGTTGCCGCTCTCGACAACCGTCAGTGTGCCTTCTGCCGAAAGGGTTCCTGCAATCTGCCAACTGTGGTAGGCGGCAATAGCGGGGCTCCATTCCAGACTGAACTGGTAGTGGTCAAGCTCCCACACCGGCAGCAGGCTGGAGACAGTGATGGCTACTTCACCCACCAGATCCAGCGGGATGGTAACCTCCGCCGCTGTGACAGTGGTTTGATTGAGACCGGTGACCAGGTCTTCGAGTGAGCGGGGATTGAGACCGAAATCACCCCAGCGATAGATGACAATACCGGAAAGCTGGAGCAATTCCATCCCGGGGGTTATGCTGAAACCGTTATCCTCCGGGTTGAAAAGGTTGTCGTCAACCAGGCAGTCGCCCGATCCATCATCAACAAGCCACTCCCCGTTACCATCCGGGGGACTGGTTACGGTAACATCCAGCAGACGGGACCAGACCCCTTCATAAGCCTCCTGCTGCAGTTCACCGCTCTCCTCAATCGCCGGGGGCGGGAGCGGTTCGGAAGCACTCAGCTGAACGCGGGACTGTATATTGGTGATCTCGGTCAGTCCGCTGTATTCAGAGACATAACCGGTAATCTCCAACTCTTCCCCGACTTCCGGCATTCCAAAAGTCTCATCCCAGATCAGCACTCCCCGCCAGGCACCTCCGACTGGATCAGAGACAAAATAGCCGCTACTGAAATAGTGGTTGGCGGTGACAATACAACTGAAGGTCACCAGTGCCCCCTCCAGCGGGGAGGGGTAAGTGCCATCCCCACCTGGATTGGTAGTATACTGGATGTCATGGATTGTTTCGGCGGCAGCCAGGGCAGTCAACAGGAGGCAGAACAGCATTGCTGGCAGGATTCTCATATGGCCTCGCTTTCGCGGCTTTTCCCCGGGCAGTTTCAGGGAAGTGATGTCCGGGGAAGATAATTAGTAAGTACGGGCACACAGGTGAAAGGTGGAATCGACAAAGGAAACCCCCTCCTGCCGGCGATTCCTCACCAAACATAAGGTGCCATATTTAAAGTTATGATGAAAGACAAGGGGGGCTGGTTAAAAAAAACTGACTTCAAACAGTTCACAATCCTCACTCAAAAGAAACCGCCCTGACGATATCGCTGACATCGTTTCAGGGCGGGTTCTAACGTTCCAGCGTTGCTGATCAGCTTTTATCTCCAAAACGAGATCAGTGATCAGCTGCAAAGGATCAGTTGTTCAAGGTAATCGAAATCCGCAGATCCCGGAAGAAATCGGAATCAAGCAGATCAAAACCGCCGGCGAAAATGTAGATCAGGTCAATCTGAAGATTCTCGGTCGGCATGTAGCCCAATCCATAATAGAATGTGCTGGTACTGATGGTGCTATGGATCTCCTCTTTAGAGGAGCCGTATCTGGTGTTATTGATAGTCTCGGTATCGGGAGCACTATCATAATTAACTTCAGTCGTATAAGGAGTACATTGAGATCCAACTGCCTGCAGATCATCGGTGGTTAAAACAGAGGTGCGGGTAAAGCGGGAACCACAACGCCAGGCCCACTGATCCCTTTTGCCGGTACGGTATTCAATACCTACCGGACAATTGAAAGTTGTAGTCGTCCGTTCCCAGCTGCGGTCGGCACTGAATTGCTCGGTTTCAGTGCGAACCCAGTCATCACTGGCTGCATCAACGAAGTTGTAGTCGGTGACTTCCCGGTATCTGACGACAAAGTCGGTGGAGCGATTGGTGGAGTTGTGGTTCCAGCCGGCACCGAAACCGAAGGTGAGATTGTCGCTCAACTGCCGGTTGTAAACACCCCAGAGGCCAAAACCGAAGTCATCGGCGGTACCATCATCGCTGGCCAATTCCGATGCGGTCACTGTTTCGACAAAATCAACCCCACCGCTGTTGTCACCGTCGAAATAATCCTCCTCACTCGTAAAACGGGAAGCGTCAGAGGCCTCATAATCGCAGCCACCGAACTGGATTCCAGCACCAACCTGCCAGAAACCATCAGTCAGGCGGGAGCTGCCCGGTTGGAAAGTCTCGCGAATGGAGCCCCCCAGCATGAAACTGGATCCCTCTTCGTTCTGCTTCTCCTCAAAAGTTGCGGTTTCCCAGTAGGTGTCATTATAGCCACTGATGGTCGGATCGTTGTTGACCACCTCACCATGGTAACGATCGCTCCCCTCCATCAGATCTGATTCTGAGTTGAAACCGAAATCACCCCTGACTTCGTATTGATTCCATTCTGTCATATAGGCCAGGTTGAACAGAGTGTTGCTGAGGGTGTTGGTCGTCTCAAAAGCACCATTCTCGGACCACTCGGTGATATCATAGGCTCCACCAATATCGTGGATGGCAATGGAGCGGTCAAAGGTCTGGGAGCCTGCAGCGTACTGGCTGAGCGGTCCTGCACCTGTACCCAGATTGCCTGCAGAAGAGAGATCACCTGTCATCTCCCGTTTGTCCCGGGCTATCATGACACCAAAAGTGCCCATGTCGGTCAGGTAAGAGTTATTGAGGGAAAAACTGTAACTGTCGTTGGTAGTGTAATCAGTAACCTCCTGAAATATGGTCTGCTGCTGATCGTAGGTGCCGTCGAAGTCAGTATCCAGAATTGCAAAATAATTGTAATTCAACTGACCGAAACCGTTTTCCTGCGGCATCGTTCCAAAACCCCAGTCGGGATCGATTGCAACAAAATTGGAATTCTCGCTGTTTTCCATCTGGAAACCCACCGCTGTCCAGAGGTTGTCCACCCAGGGATTGGGCAGGGAAACCCCGAATAGGAATTCATGATCACTGACATTATTCAGCAACTTTTCGTTACTGCTGGTGAGATTTGAAAGATTGGTATAAAAGTGTATCCCTTCAACAAAGCGCAGTTCGATCGGATCATAAGCCCGATCAAGATTGTCATCGATAGTCCCACCGGTTGCGATATTGCGGAAAGAGGTGGGACCCTGTGCCATAGCTGTAGCAGCTGTGAGTAGCAGGAACAGGGACAAAACCTGGCTGATTCTTTTCATAAGTCGGCTCCTTTAATGTAAGTGGTTTGGTCAGCTCTGTTCAAAACCTGTAAGGACAAACAGAGCATTTGATAGCTGTTGATTATTCATATTGTGAATCGTATCCAAAAAATATTGTCCAAAATGACAAATGTCCAGCCAGAAATGAATTATGGTGGGTGGCTGGAGCGAAAGTACAAGTGATATCAGTCAGCTGTAGATTGCAGAGTGCAAAGCTGGGCAGGGGAGTACTTCAGACTCCTGTGGTAGTAAAAAGCGATAAAGGTGGATGAAGTATGACCTGGCGAAAGCGGTTCAAATATCCGGATGATCTGCTGAACGGTGGCAAGCTGCAATGCAGTTATGGCTGGCAACGGATTACCGCTGACGGCGCGGGGTCAGGGGACTGTTTCCTCCACCTCCACCAGCATTGTATCACGCACATCGTGCTCAAACTGTAGTAACCAGCCGTCGATGATAAATGATCCGGAATAACCTTCGGCATCAAATGAGATCTCCGCCTCACCGTTGTGATTGGTTTGAACCAGGCCGGTGACCGAACCATAGGGGGGGAAGACACTGAAGTTGAGTGATTGCTGTGCCAGCGGATTCAGGCGATCGTCACGCAGGGAGACCGACAGTACGATATCGACGGTGGTATCGGTCATACTGGTGTCAGGTGGCAAAGTCAGCAGCGGTCGTTTGTGCAGCATGACGGAGACGCTGTCACCGCCATAACCGGCTGTCGCTTCCGCAATGAGCCACAGGTGACCGGAAGGGGAGAGATCACTGACAAAGAGACCGGAAACCCTGCCGGGGGGATTATTGGTCGACTCCACACTGGGATTGACGAAGTAACCTCCAGCTTCATCCTGTTGACGGACGCGCCAGCAGGCCCGTAGATCCGGTTGCGGCTCACCATCCCGCCAGGTAAAGGCGATGATCTCAATCGCCAGTGAATCCAGCCCGATTACGGTTGTCGGGGCATAAGTGATGATGACACTGTCGGCAGTGCGTGAGACGTTGTCATCATCGTCAATGTAATCGTCCGGATAGGTGCGCAGATCACAACCTGTCACCAGTAGAATAACTGGCAGTAGTACCAGGTTCAAGAAGATGAATCTCAACACTCCTCCTCTCTGAATGCAGACTGCGGGGGCAGTCAGCTGCAGACCGGTCTCAAAACGGTGACTGGTTACGCCCCTGATGATCGGGCCAGACTAAATCGCGGTTAAAAGCTGCCGCCTCGGACAGGAATCAAAACGGTGACTGGTTGCGCCCCTGATGATCGCTGTCCAACAGGATTGTGACCGGACCGCTGTTCAACAGCTCGACCTCCATCATGTCGCCGAATTCCCCGCTCTGAACAGCGATACCCAGTTCCTGCAGACGGCTGAGAAACCGTTCGTAAAGCGGAACCGCGATATCGGGCGGTGCGGAGCGGGTGTAGGAGGGACGATTGCCCCTACGGGTATCGCCATAAAGGGTGAACTGTGATACAACCAGCGCCTGCCCGCCCTGTTGCAGCAGCGAAAGGTTCATCACCCCCGCCTTGTCGTCAAAAATACGCAGGTGAACGATTTTCTGAACCAGCCACTCCAGCTGCTCATCCTGGTCAGTCTGGGTGACTGCCAGCAGAATCAACACACCGGTCCCGATCCGGCGGCAGACACCGGATGATAACTTCACCTGGGCACGGGTAACCCTCTGTACAACTGCCCGCATCAGTCGAGTACCACCCGACGTGGCTGAACCAGCTGTTTCAGCTCGGTGATAAGATCATTGGTCACTTTCACGCTGTATTTCTCCGATTGCAGGGTCAACTGTTTATCATCGCTCGCGGCGAGCAGAAACCGCAACCGCGTCTCACCCGGATGGTTGAGACAGATCGTCTCCAGCTTGTTGATCAGCTCCTCCGGCAACAAATCCTCTTCAAGATCGAGGGTGATCCGCCGGGCCAGTTTCTCTTTGACCTGTTCCAGCGGCAGCACCTGCTCCACCGTCACGATCAGGTCATCCTCCCGGCTGGTCAGGCGTCCCTTTATTGACAGCAGGGCACCATCCACGATCAGTTCCTGGAACTGCTGTATCATCTCGTCGAACATCCTCATCTTGACCCCACCGGTCATATCATCAAGCTGGAACAGAATCATAGGTTTATTCCGGCTCTTGATGACCCGGCGGCTGACAGCGGAAACAATCCCGGACAGACGCACCACGGTGCCATCGGTTACCTGTGCAAGCCGTCCCAGCGATACGGTTGAAAAGAAGCGGACCTCATCGTCGTACAACAGCAGGGGATGACCGGAAACATAGAAACCGAGCAGTTCCATCTCCCGGGCCAGCTTTTCCAACTCCGGCCACTCCGGGAGGTCAGGCAGCACCGGTTTGAGTACCACCCCCTCCTGCTGCTCCCACTCATCAAACAGACTTATCTGGTTGCGGGCTCGCTCTTCCGCCAGCACTTCTGCGTAGCGGAGCGCGTCTTCGAGCGCATGCATCATCTGGGACCGATTTCCCGGCAGGCAGTCGAGTGCGCCGGCCTGAATCAGCGACTCCAGCATACGGCGGGGGACTTTCTTCAAATCAATCCGGCTGACCAGGTCGAGCAGATCGGTGAACTCCCCCTGGAGCTGCCGCTCGTCCACAATTGCCTGAATACCGTTGCGTCCCACATTCTTGATGGCGGAGAGGCCATAGTACACTTTGCGGTCCCTGACATCAAAGGTATGGGTACTCTTGTTGATATCGGGATAGATAATCTCTATTCCAAGCCGCTCCGCTTCAGCCCTAAACAGCGCCAGCTCCTCCAGCTCTTCGGTGGCGCTCATCACTGCGGCCATATACTCGGCGGGATAGTGCACCTTGAGCCAGGCGGTCTGGTAGGCCAGCCAGGTATAGGCAGCGGCATGTGATTTGTTGAAGCCGTAATTGGAGAATTTGTAGATCAACTGCCAGATCACTTCCGCCGTATCTGGTTGTACCCCCTTGGCAGCCGCACCCTCCAGAAATTCAGGCTTCATCTCATCCATGATGGCAACCTTCTTCTTGCCCATGGCGCGCCGTAGAATATCCGCTTTGCCGAGGGAGAAACCGCCAATCTCTGAGACCACCTGCATCACCTGTTCCTGGTAGACGATGACACCATAGGTATTCTGCAACAGCGGTGCCAGCAGGTAGTGGGCGTACTCGATCGGTTCCCGCCCATGTTTACGGGCGATGAAGGTGCCGATATTGTCCATCGGACCGGGTCGGTAAAGAGCGTTCATGGCAATCAGTTCTTCGAGAAAAGAGGGTTGCAGCTTCTTAAGATTTTCCCGCATACCGCTGCTTTCAAACTGGAATATGCCGATCGTTTCACCTTTGCAGAACAGCTCGAAAACAGCCTTGTCATCCTTGGGGATGGTGTTGATATCTACTTCGATACCACGCTGCTGAATCCGTTCGAGGGCACCATCGACGATACTGAGGGTCTTCAGTCCCAGGAAGTCCATTTTGAGCAGACCCATCTCTTCGATGTAGTTGAGGTCGTACTGGGTGAGGACATCATCTTCGATGGAGCGGGCCAGCGGCAGGTAGTTGGTCAGGGCGTCAGGGGCGATGACAACCCCGGCGGCATGTTTACCGATGGTACTGTTGAAGTTTTCCAGCACCCGGGAGTGCTGCAGCCAGTTCGAGTAGAGTTCATCCCCCTCGAAAGCTTTGCGCAGCTCCGGACTGAGTTCCAGACCCTCATCCAGAGAGCCGGCTACATCCGGAAACAGTTTGCTGACCCGATTAGCTTCCCCGAAAGGAACCCCGAGGGCACGGGCGACCCCTTTGATGGCCGCTTTTGGTTTCATACGGTTGAAGGTTATTATCTGGGCGACATTGTCGACACCATACTTCTGTTTGACATACTCGTACACCTCCCCGCGGTGCAGATCGTCAAAATCGATATCGATGTCGGGCATGGTCACCCGCTCCGGATTGAGAAAGCGCTCAAACAGCAGTCCGTATTCCAGCGGATCGATATCGGTGATGCCCAGAACATAGGCGACCAGAGAACCTGCAGCGGAACCACGCCCGGGACCGACATGGCAATTGTGCCGACGGGCATGGTTTATGAAGTCCTGCACGATCAGCATATAGGCGGCAAAACCCATATCCTGGATGACCTTGATCTCGTAGTTAAGCCGTTCCAGCTGTTCATGCCCATTCTCAGGATAACGCTGGCGAAATCCTGCATGCGCCTTCTCTGCAAAGTACTCCTCGATGGTGGTCGACTCGCTCTCCGGGGGAATGGGAAAGCGGGGCAGATGGTACTTGCCGAATTCCAGCTGCAGATCAATCCGCTCGGCGATAGCGACTGTCACATCTATCGCGTCAGGTGTATCCTCAAACAACCGGCGCATCTCCGCCTCGCTCTTGAAGTAGAGCTGATCGGTGTTGTACTGGATATCATGCGGATTGTGCACCCGCTGCTCTTTCATACAGAGCAATACATCATGTGAGAGGTAGTGCTCTTTTTCGATATAGTGGATGTCGTTGGTGGCAACCAGTGGAATTGACAGTTCCCGGCTCAGTGCAATCATCTTGTGGCGGGCTTTGTCTTCCCGGGCGAGGCTGTGATTCTGGATCTCGAAGAAGTAATCGTCACCGAACAGCTCCCGGAACTCCAGGGCCCGGTTTCGCGCAGCTTCATCCTGATCCTCTATCAGCAACAGGTTAACTTCGCCGCTGATACAGGCGGAGAGACAGATGAGACCCTCGTGATACTTTTTCAGAATTTCCCAGTCGATGCGCGGCTTGTAGTAGAAACCCTCGAGGTAACTGAGGGAAGATAGTCGTGTCAGATTGCGGTAACCGGTGTGATCCTTGGCCAGCAGCACCAGATGGAAATAATTGCGTCGCCGGTTACCGTCGGGACGTTCCTTGCCCCCCCTGTCATGCCGACTCCCGGGAGCAATATAGACTTCGCACCCGACAATCGGCTTGACACCCTGTTTCCGCGCGGCGAGATAGAACTCCATCGCACCAAACATGTTACCATGGTCAGTTAACGCCACGGCCGGCATCTCCAGCTCAACGGTTTTTCTCACCAGGTTTTTGATGCTGGCGGCACCGTCCAGAATGCTATAGTCGGAATGATTGTGCAGATGGACAAAACCCATGCTGTTTCCTTACTTGACCACGTTTGGTGACAGCAGCTTTCTAGCGTACTCCCGGTCGGTAGGGGACACTTCGGTGCCACCTACCAGCAGAGCCAGTTCTTCTATCCGTCGTTGCCGATCGAGCGGCTCCACCCTGATCCGGGTGAGACTGTCGGTAGTATCCTTGATGACGGCCAGGTGATGGTTCGCCAGGGCGGCGATCTGTGGCAGGTGGGTAATGCAGATGACCTGTCTTGTCTGTGCCAGCGCCTGCAGTCGCTTCCCGACTGCAACTGCTGCCTTACCGGAAACACCGCGATCGATCTCATCGAATACCAGCACATTTTGTGGCTCAAAGTCGGCACTAATCGATTTCAAAGCCAACATGACCCGGGACAATTCTCCACCGGAAGCGACCTCCTCGAGTGGTTCAGCCGACATACCGGGATTGGTCGCGATCCGGAATTCACATTGCTCACTGCCATCGGCGTGGGGTAACTCCACCCGGGGGACGAGTCGCACTTCCAGACCGCTGCCCTCTATTCCCAGCTCACGCAGCAGTGGATTGACTTGACGGGCGATCTGCTCGCCGGTAAGGTGTCGGGTATGACTGAGCCTGTCGGCTGCCTGCAGCAGCTCCGCCTGCTGTTGCTCCTTTCTGGTTGCGAGTTGTGCGCTTTGCTGTTGCAGTTCCTGCAGATCCAGTCGATCTGTCTCCAATACCGCCTGGCGTTGTAAAACCTGTGCCAGGGTCGGACCATACTTTCTTTTCAATCCACCGATCAGCTCCAGCCGCTGCCTGATCTCCTCCAGACGCTCCGGCCGGTGTTCAACTCTGTCGGCGAGAACAGACACCTGCTGTGACACATCATCAACGCCGATAACAGCCTCCCGCAGGGTCTGCAGGGCTTCGGCACCGAGATTACTCTGTGATACAATACGCTCCAGTGCTTTCTGTACCTGGTAGAGCGAGGTACGGACTGAATCATCCTCCCCGTCAAGGATCTGTCTGACCTGCGCGATATCGTGCAGAATGGTTTCAGCGTTGGTCAGCAGTTGCTCTGCCTGCTGCAGCTCGGTATCCTCGTCGGGTAACAGCTGTGCAGCCTGCAGTTCCCGCAGTTGAAACTGGTGCAGCTCCCTTTGCTCAAGCTGTTGCAGGAGTTTTGCTTCCAGTTCCTTCAAATGCCGAGCCGTCTCCCGCCAGGCTTGCCAGGCCAGGTCGTATGCGGTTCTGGCTCCCCCGGCTCCCTCAAAGGAATCTACATAGGCGGTGTGATATTTTTTGTGGAGCAGCAGACTCAGGTCATTCTGGGCGTGAAAGTCCACCAGTCGACTACCCAGTTGCCGCACCAGTTTCATCCGCACCGGGGTGTCGTTGATGAAAAAGCGGGAGCTGTGATCCGGCCTGATCTCACGTCGCACCTGCAGGGTGGGCAAAAGTTCCAGATCCTCGGCTGCAAGCAGTGGATTGAGGTGATCCGCCTGAAATTCACATTCCATGATACTCTTGCGGCTGCTGTCTGCGGCTGCCAGAAGCCGGCGGCTACCCAGCGCAGCTTCAATAGCAGCCACTAGTACTGACTTGCCACTACCGGTAGCCCCGGTGATGATATTCAGTCCAGGGGCAAAGGCGATTTCCAGTGAGTCGGAGTAGAAGTAGTTGGTCAGGCGAAGATTTGTCAGCATCTCAACGTATCACGGCGATTTTTCCGGTAGCTTTACCCTGGCTCCCGGATAGTAGAATGACATAAATGCCGCTGGGAACCAGTTCAGCGTTTTCGGCGCGACCGTCCCAGCCCTGATCGATCTGGACACCGCTGAACCGCCGTACCAGTTTGCCGGAGGGGGTGTAGACTGCAGCGGTAGAATAACGGGATACCTCCTCTGGTGGGAAACGGAGACGGTCGTGTTGCCCCGGACGAAACGGATTGGGGTAAGGATGTACCACATCCGGTTGTGCTTCAGGGTGCTCCGCCAGACCGGTAGGCATAATAAAAATACCCCGCCCCGTAACTACGGCAGCAACTCCGTCCAGCGGATTGAAATCGAGCGCCCGCACGTTGCTCCAGGGGATACCGGTTACAGCTTCTGTATAGTGCTCGGTAAACAGGAAGGTTGAAACATCCAGCAGATCGAGACCGTCGTCGGTGCCAACCCAGAGGCGGTTGCGTGGATCAACAGCCAGACAATAAACAGTTTCGCTACTGAGACCCTGCACATAAAGGAGTCGATTGAAGAGGGTGGGATCCCCCAGGAATACCGATGAATAATAGAGACCCTCAGTGGTTGCGACCCAGAAGTTGCCGTCGAGATCGCTGCGCATGGTGGTGATAAAACCACTGGAGCCGGAGATCCCCCCGTTGTACTCCTCCTCTGCCAGTGAGATCTCGGTAACCTGCAGGCTATCCTGTTCCCAGACAGGCGGGGTGGAGTCATATTCCAGCAGGCCATAGATATCTTTGCTGGAGCTTCCCCAGTCTCCCGCACCACCCGCACCGGAGAGAATTGCTCCGGCACCAGCCCAGATATTGCCGTTCTGCTCGGCGTAAAGTGAATAGAGGTTTGTTTCCGGGAGAGCCAGGTAGTGGAAAGAGGTGGAATCGGAAATATGGATCTCTGCTGGAATCACAACCAGCACCGAATCGTTGAGGGTACGATTGTTAAGTACCCAGATATTCCCCTGCGGATCCTCGGAAAGCCCGGCTGTGATCGGGTAATTCGGCAGCGGTCCA
>JADHUQ010000035.1 GCA_016784425.1 Candidatus Delongbacteria bacterium
GTCGACCTGTTCGGAGGGGGCAAAGGGTAACGGTGCGATCATACCCCGCATCAATCTGCCGGCTTCCTCGCGGGTAGTCCAGTCAACCCAGAACTCGTTTCCCAGCAGCAAAGCCTCAAAGTGGTAAAATGCCAGCTGGGTGGCCATGTGCGAGACATCCTCCTGGTGGAGAGCAAAGAAAATGGCGTCAAAAGCACGCACCGGGCAACTCTTGCTGGGGTGCTCTTTCTCGTAGGCGCTGAAAAGGTCGGGGATAATCTCCAATGGTAAAGGCAGGCTGTCAGGGGGTGCCACTGCGAAAAGCGTATCCCGCTGAAAGAACAGGCGGCAAACAGGTCGCCTGCCGGAGGTGTCTGCCGGCCAGTGAAGATCGCCACTGTGTGACCAGTCACTGGTCCGAAATCCGAGTGTATCCAACCGCCAGAGGGTGTCCGCCCTGCTCCAGTCCAGACCTCTGGCAGCGGCGCTGTCTGTCACAACAGTATCTGCAAAACTCCAGAGCAGTGAATCGCGGAAATCCAGGTTGAGACCAAATAGTCGCATCTCCGTCAACTGTTTTCCGATATCGTCACTACCGGGAAAGAAATAGCTGGTGAAAAGAACTGTATCACCGCGGGCTGCCGCTATTGAACTGAATTCACGCGCCAGGGTGCGTCCCAGAGAATCGGCCGGTGCCAGCAGGGCAAAGGCATGCATCCCCAGTGTATCCAGGGCCAGTACAGCCAGAGTGCGTGCCTGTAGCTGTGGATCAAGTTGGAGGCTGATGGTGTGCAACGCCGGGGTGGCAGGCTGGCTGCGATCGGGACAGATTACATGCGTGCGGTCCAGCAAATGCAGCGGCGCCAGCATTTCAGGCGTAGTGGTTTGAAAGATAGTCCAGTCCCGGTCGGTCGCCAGCTCCGCCAGGATACGAGCATGTACCAGCGGGTCGGAACGATTATCTACAGTCCGGTAAGCAGCTTCGATTCCCCAGAGCTCCTGGCCGATCCGTATCGAACGGGCCAGATCCTTACCCTGGTCGGCAGTGGCGCCGGTGAGTGGTAGTATCAACAGGTTTCCACGGGCTGTTGCTGCAGCCGCCCGGCAACGGTCAACTAACTCAGCTGGCAGGCGCCGGGTAAATTGCGTCGCCGCAGCAGGATCCAGTCGTTGATAAAGCTCACAGATGGCAAGCTTGATCCGCTCCTGCAACGCTGCATCAGAGGTTCCCTCCAGCAGTGGCACCAGGTGATCCAGTCCTGCCTGCCAGCTACCACCAATGGCGTAATTGCGTCCCAGGCGATAATGGATATAACTGGTGCGGGGGTGGAATGGATAACGATCCAGAAATTCAAGCCAGTCGGCCCTGGCGTCAGCATCTGCCTCTGCAGCTTCGGCGAGATGACCCCGGAGCAGGAGATATTCCGGAAGATCCCGGCCGGACCAGGCTGTGAGCAGCGAATCTGGATCCCCCGCCGGCAGCCCTTCCATTACCGGAGCTGCAGACAATATTGTCAGCGAGAGACAGGTAATAATCCAGGGCACCGCCCACCGGAACCATCCCGGTCTGATTTGATACATCGGTCTATTACTCCTGAAAATCGGCTGTGCAAATCGGCGATCTGAGTGTCGGTCGTCTATTCCACCGTAACGCTTTTTGCCAGGTTGCGTGGCTGGTCTACATCACAACCCCGCTCCACAGCTATATAGTATGCCAGCAGCTGTAATGGAATAACCGTCAGCAATGGTGCCAGGAAAGGATGGGTAACCGGGACCGTAATCAGGTGACGTGAGAGTTCCCTGAGTCTTGCGTCACCCGGATTACCTATCGAAATCACATATCCCTTACGTGCGTTCACCTCCTGGATATTGCTGATCACCTTATCATGAATTTCATCACGCGGTGCGATGAAAAATACCGGCATGTTATTGTCGATCAGTGCGATCGGCCCATGCTTCATCTCGGCAGCAGGATAGCCCTCAGCGTGAATATAGGAGATCTCTTTGAGTTTGAGGGCTCCTTCCAGGGCGACCGGGTAATTGAGACCGCGGCCCAGATAGAGGGCGTTCTGATGCTCCTTCAATTGCAGAGCGATATTCCGGATTTCATCCGCCTGGTCAAGTATCTGTTGAATATCCTCCGGCAGGCGGCGCAGGCTCTCAACGATAGCCTTGCCGGCCGAAATGCCGATGTGCTTCCGTCGGCCGATATTGAGTGCCATGGTCAGTAGTGCAACCACCTGCGAGGTGAAAGCTTTGGTGGATGCAACCCCAATTTCCGGTCCGGCGTGTATGTAAATGCCGGCATCGGTTTCACGTGCGATACTGGAGCCGACCACATTACAGATACCGAGTATAAGTGCTCCCTTGCGTCGCGCCTCCTTGAGGGCGGAAAGGGTGTCAGCGGTTTCACCCGACTGTGACATGGCGATTACTACAGTTTTCTCATCCAATATCGGATTGCGATAACGGAATTCGGAGGCGTACTCGACCTCCACCGGTATACGGGTCAACTCCTCAAGGTAATACTCGCCGATAAGCCCGGCGTGATAGGAGGTGCCACAGGCGGTGATGATAATCCGCTCCGCATTTTCAATCCGGGGCATGACATCGCTGATACCCCCCAGGTGGGCGGTACCCTCCTCCGGCAACAGCCTCCCGGCAAAGGCATCCTTGACTGTACGGGTCTGTTCGAAGATCTCCTTCAGCATATAGTGAGGATAATTCCCCTTCTCAATCCGGTCCACTTCGATGGCGGTTTCCTGAATCACCTTGGAGATCAGCCGATTACCGATCGTCTTGGTGACGATATTATCCCGGGTCACCTCCGCCATCTCCCCATCCTCCAGGATAATGACGCTGTGGGTGTGCTTGGCCAGGGCGAGTGCGTCGCTGGCAATAAAATTCTCACCATTGCCGGCGCCGATCACCAGTGGACTGCCCATCTTGGCGGCTATCAACCGGTCAGGTTGTTCAGGTGAGATGACGACGATGCCGTAGGCTCCCTCAACCAGGTTGCAGGCGACCCGGACTGCAGCTGCCAGATCGTCAGTGAAATTCTCGGCAATCAGGTTGGCCAGCACTTCAGTATCTGTTTCGCTCTGAAAAGTACGCCCCCGCTCGATAAGTTTCTGTTTGAGCGAGGCGTAGTTTTCAATGATGCCGTTGTGAATCAGAACTACCCGGCCGTCATCTGAAACATGGGGATGGGCATTTATTTCAGTCGGCTCGCCATGGGTAGCCCAGCGGGTGTGTCCGATACCCAGTCCGGATTCAATCCCGTAGTCAAGCTTACGACCCAGTTCATTGACCTTGCCGACGCTCTTGACCATTTTAAGCGCTCCATTATCAAACCAGGCGACACCGGCGGAATCGTAACCCCTGTACTCCAGCCGCTTTAACCCATCCATCAGAATCGGCAACACCTTCTGGGCGCCGATATATCCCACTATTCCACACATTGTCCGTTCTCCTTTACTCCCACTCGATAGTGGCTGGTGGTTTGGATGAGATGTCGTAAACGACACGATTCACCCCGGGTACCTCATTGATGATACGGCTCGACACTTTTTCCAGCAGTTCCCAGGGTAGTTGAGTGATGCTGGCTGTCATCGCATCTTCACTATGGACGGCCCTGATAGCTACAACCTCTTCGTAGGTGCGCCGGTCACCCATCACACCCACTGTTTTTACAGGCAGCAACACCGTCAAAGCCTGCCAGATACGATCATACCAGCCTTGTGCCTGCAATTCACTGATGTAGATATCGTCAGCCAGCTGTAGAGTCTTGACGCGTTCAGGTGTGATTGGTCCGGGAATGCGTACACCCAGACCGGGTCCCGGAAACGGGTGGCGGTTGATCACCTCAGGGGGCAAACCCAATTCGCGGCCGACAGCCCGGACTTCGTCCTTGAACAGGTCCCGCAGCGGTTCCAGCAACTGCAGACCGAGTTCCGCCGGTAAACCGCCCACATTGTGGTGAGTCTTGATTGTATGTGAGGGACCCTTTTGCGCCACCGATTCAATCACATCGGGGTAGAGAGTACCCTGTGCCAACCAGCGCACATCAGGGATACGACGGGCCTCCTCCTCAAATATCTCTACAAATTTGTGGCCGATTATCACCCGTTTGCTTTCCGGTTCGGCGACGCCGGCCAACGCCTGCAGAAAACGATCACCTGCCTGCGCTACCTGCAGCGGCAGGCGGAAAGTATCCCGGAACACCCGCTCCACCTGTTCCGCCTCGTTCAGACGTAGGAGGCCGTTATCCACGAAAATACAGTGCAACCGCTTCCCCAGTGCCCGATGCAGCAGCAGGGCTGCCACACTGCTGTCTACACCACCGGAAAGTCCCAGGATGACATTACCCTCACTGCAGCGTTGCTTTATCTCTTTGACCTGGTTTTCGATAAAGGCTTCCGGTGTCCAATCCGGTGTTGCCTGGCAGATATCCAGCACAAAATTCCGTAGCAGTTGTCCCCCGTGGTTGGTGTGGGCCACTTCAGGGTGGAACTGTACGCCGTAGCGTCGTCGTTTCTCATCAGCAATCAGGGCAATAGGTGAGTTCTCGCTGATCGCCAGTATTTGATAGCCGGTGGGCAGTCTGGTCAGCTGATCACCATGGGACATCCAAACAATAGAAGAATCGGGAAAGTCACGCAGGAGTGGCGATGGGCTTGTGCAATCCAGCCGGGCCGAACCGTACTCATGGCGTTCAGCCTGCGCCACGCTGCCGTTTTCCAGCAAAGCCAGCAGTTGCATGCCGTAACAGATACCCAGCAAGGGAAGATCCAGCTGCAGCAACTCGAGGTCAGGTAACGGCGCATCCTCATCGTAGACAGAATGCGGACTGCCGGAGAAGACCAGACCCCAGGGCTGCATTTGTGCGATCCTGGCTGCAGGAGTGTCACAGGGCAGGACCTCCGCGAATACATTGAACTCACGAATACGCCGGGCAATCAGATGTGTATACTGGGAACCGAAATCAAGAATTACGATGCTGCGGGGATGCTCCATTATCAGTTATCAGCTCCATTTAAATGCCAGCTTTGCAGCTCCTCCAGGAAGCTGTGGTCGGTGAGGTCATATTTGAGTGGTGTGACCGAGATCCAGCCCTCCTTCACGGCGACATCGTCCAGGAGCGGGTTCTCCGCCGGTTCCAGCTCTTTCCCACCCATCCAGTAGTATTCGCGCTGGCGTGTGTCCTGGCGCAGGATGAAAAACTCCTCAAAACGGGCCTCCCCCATCCGGGTCAACTTGATCCCCTTTATCTGGTCTGAAGGCAGATTGGGAACATTGATGTTGAGCATGCTCCAGCGCGGGAAGGACTGGCGGGGAACCTCACCTACCAGGCGGCTGACGAAAGTGGAGGCGGGGGTGAAATCTTCCGCCTGGAAGGAGCACTGTGATACCGCCAGCGAGGGAATACCGGCGACCATCCCTTCAACAGCTGCAGCCACGGTACCGGAATAGAGCACGTTGATACCGGTATTGGAACCGCGGTTTATCCCGGAAATAACCAGTTGCGGCTGCTGCTCCAGCACTACTTTCAAGGCAATCTTGACACAATCAGCCGGGAGACCGGTTACACCGTGAAACAGAGAACCGTTAACCTGGTGGTCGGTTATCCGCAACGGGTGGTTGAGAGTAATACCATGGCTGACTGCGGAACGCTCACGGTCTGGTGCTACTACCGTCACCTCATGATCCCGGTTGAGCTCCCGCCAGAGCGCATACAGACCCGGGGAGTGCACCCCATCATCATTCGTCAGCAGAATTCTCATCGGTCTCCATCAGGTGTGTAAGCAGGGAATCCAGTGTGGATTTGAGTTCACGACGAGGAACGATCGCATCCAGGAAACCATGTTCCAGCAGGAATTCGGAACGCTGGAATCCTTCGGGTAATTCCTGCTGAATAGTATTGCGTATCACGTTGGGCCCGGCAAAACCGATCAGCGCACCTGGTTCCGCCAGAATAATATCGCCCAGCATGGCAAAACTGGCTGTGGTACCGCCGGTAGTCGGATCGGTCAGAATCGAGATGAAAGGTAAACGGATACTGGAGTATTCCTTTAACAGGGCGCTGGCTTTTGCCATCTGCATCAGCGACAGAGCGCCCTCCTGCATCCGCATGCCGCCGGAAGAACTGATGATGACCAGTGGCAGTTTTCTTTCCCGCGCCAGGGCGATCAGTCGCCCTATTCTTTCACCCAGGGCAGAACCGACCGAACCTCCGAGAAAACTGAAATCCATCACTCCGAGAGCCAGTGGGCGTCCGTTCAAGACAGCCCGCCCGGTCTTGATCCCTTCCGACAGCCCTGATTTTTTTTGTGCTTTCTTCAACCGCTCACTGTATTTCTGTTTATCCCGAAAATTCAGCGGATCGATTGAGGTGATCTCGTTGAAATGCTCAACAAAACTGTCTTCGTCACAAAGCAGCCTGATATATTCGTCGGCCCCGATACGAAAATGGTGACTGCAACTGTCGCAGACATGAAAGTTGCGTTCCATCTCCGACCGGTAAATGATCTCACCGCAACCGGGGCACTTGAGCCAGAGACCATCCGGCACGACAGTGCGGGTCTGCTTCTCCAGGGTTTTGTCTTTGCGCTTGAACCAGTCCATACTGCCTCACTGTCTGCTACCTGTCCTGAACCTGGACAGCTGTCCAGATTTATCTGGAAACCTGTTGTTGCGGTTCACTGATCATCGTTTGAATTTCATCATCAATCAGTTCCAGAATGGTCTGATCGCTGTTGGGGTCAAATGTTTCGCTGTCGACGATCAGGACCCGGTTTTGTCCCGAATAAGTGGCTATCCACATCTCGTAAGCCTCATTCAGCTGTTTCAGATAGCCGATCGGGATGTTCTTTTCACTCTGGCGGCCCCGATGCATGATGCGTTCAACCAGTACTTCAGGTCTGGCCCGTAAATATATTACCAGGTCTGGTTTACTGATGAACGAGACCATATCGTAGAAAAGATCTGAATAGGTCTGAAAATCCCGTTCCGTCATCTCCCCGCGGCGAAAGAGATTACGGGCAAAGATCTCGACATCCTCATAGATAGTGCGGTCCTGGATAACCGAGATATCGTTTTGCTGGATTTCGATCAAGCTCTGGAAACGCTTGGCCAGGAAGTATATCTGGAGATGGAAAGACCAGCGCTTCATATCTCCATAAAAATCATCAAGGTAAGGATTGTCTACAACCGGTTCGTAATAAGGCTCCCAATGATAATGTTCCGCGATCATACGGGTCAGGGTGGTTTTCCCGGCACCGAAGTTGCCAGCCATCGCCACATATAGCTTCTTCATCACCGGTACTCCCTGGTAAGTTCCTCCCGCAAACTGCCGCGACAATCTCCCACTATCTGCCAGAAACGGTCGGAGTTCATCGAGATATCAAGCGGCGCTGCTCCTCCCGGGGATTTAGCAGGAGAGAACAAAGCCGCTTGCAAATAAGAATACGACATTGCCGTGACAGCAGCAAGTGTTTGCCCGATTTCCAGCCGGTCGACATCCTGACTTCCGCCGGCATTGAAGAGACCAGACAGACCATGGCGTACAGCCTGCAGAATTCCCCGGGCCAGGGTACCGCCCCCCAGAGCACTGCGAACCTGGTTCGTGTAAAGCGGTACATTTTCCCCGCGGGTCAGCCGTTCTAGTATCCATTCGCTGAAAGAGCTGCCGCCATAAGCGGGTGGCCCCAGCAACAGGGATACACGCAGGATCAAACTGCTTTCCGGTAACAACTGCTGTATCAGTTGCTCCCCCGCCAGCTTCTGTTTTCCATAACTGTTGACAGGTCGGGTTGGATCGGTTTCACGCCAGGCAGCATGTGATCCATCATAGACCTGATCTGAAGAGGTGAAAACCAGACGGCACTTTTTTTCAAGGCACCACTGCGCCAAATGCCGGGTAACTTCCAGATTGATCGGTAGTGCTGAGGTGGGATCGGATTCTACCGTAGCCGGACTGCTGCAGGCAGCGGTGTGGATGATGATCTCCGGCTGCAATTCCTGTAATAGCGGTTCCAGGTCAGGCCCGGTCAAATCGAGATGATGGGTGGTACAACCGTCAGGGTACACCGGGTGACGGTAACAGGTGCCGTGGAGCTCGAAGTCAGGTGGTTTGAGCGCCACCAGTTTACCCCCGAGGAATCCGGAAAGCCCGGTGATGAGCAGACGGGGTCTACTCACGGCAGTTGCAGGGTGAGGGTGACCAGTTGACGGGTGTTGGCCGGATAGATTGAGACTGAAAACCGGTCGGTACCGCCCAGCTTCAGGGCGTGGATGGCGCTGAAAACATGGTTGAGGAAAACACCGCCACCCAGGATGACCGCTTTGGCCTTGGCATCGTCAGCAACCAGACGTACCTGACGGAAACGGTGACGGTTGGTACGGGAATCCCACTGCCAGGCATCGGCGCTGTCATAGAGACAGGCATCATAGTTGTTATCCCGCCGCATCGCCTGGTTATAATCGTCAACATTGTCATAGATACCGATGTTTACGTAATAGGAATGGGTCCGACCGTTGCTGTTAATACCGGCGTGATCCTCGGCTAAAGAACGGTACTCCTCCGCCCTCCAGGAACTGTAAACCGAATAACCGGTAATACCGGCCAGTAAGGCATACTCAATACCACGAAACCAGTAGCCGGAGGTGGGTCGCTCCATATAATTTTCACCCCAGCCGGGAAAGATCAACGAGCGCAGGAAAGCGCCACCCGGTGATTTGTCAACATCCTCTTCTGCTGTTGCAGTGGCGGGTAACAACAGCATCATCACCAGCAGCATCAGAGGGATGCTATACCAGGCGGAGTGGTAAGCGTTCCTGCTCCTGAGGTAATGCCGGACGGTTATTCCATGGCACATCATTGCTACTCCCAGCGGCTATAAATTCAACTGCAACCGCACTTCAACCATGTCAGCGTTTAAACCGGAGGTGAGTTGCATCCTGCCGTTATCACCAAATACAATCTGGTCCACTGCGCTGATGAAGTGGTTGAGGAGGGTACCCATTATCAGGTTGCTGGCGAGACGGAAGGAGCGGTTACTCAGGTCTCGCATTTCCATATAGTGCAGGTTGTGGGGTGAAAAATAGTGTATGCCCAGCCAGCTTCCATCAAAATTACCGATATCGAGCCCATAATCATCCCAACCACGACCGAACTGCGCGTATTTACCGATCATTTCGTAGTATTGCTGGGTCTGATCCAGGTTAAAGTGATCAAGATAAGGGTCGGGGTCGGCGCCATCCGGTCCGTAACCCTCCTCCCAGTCGCCGGGCAATGTGTGAGAACCGCTCTGGTCACCGATAACCGGGTCTCCATAATAATTCAGATCCGGTATCTCCTCGTCACTGCCCCACTCGTGAGTACTGTTGCGCAACATCCGATAATCATCGAAAGACCAGTGGTTGTCCGCATACTGCTTGAAATCGCTGTCTTGCTCCCTGCCCCGTTGACGCGCCAGCACGGCACCGGTGATAAAAGCCGCCTCCACGGTCAGGTAGATACCCGCCTTGATCCAGTGCCCTTCTTCAAGCTGACCCCAACCGGGAATCAGCAGTGATTTGAGAAAGCGGCTCCGGGCCGGATTACCATTGTCAGCTGCAGTATTCCAGCCTGTTGTCTGGGGGAGCAGCGGAAAGTTGTGGCTCAAGATCAGCTGCTGCTGCAGCAGTATCTCCTGCAGGGGGGTTGCGTTCAGGCTACCTGCCGTCAGGCAGATAATGAGCGCGATGAGACGAATAGGCACGCTGTATTTCCTCAAAATTAAACAGAATCTTCAGGTAGTAGCGCCACTCGTGACCGTAGTCAACTTTCCCCAGAGTAGTGCTGTTTTGAAACTCATCCAGACCCCAGGAGGCGCCCCAGGTAACAGCGGTCGGCATGATACCCCAACTGGTCAGTGCAAGCCGCAACTCGCCACCAGCCTCCCGCCTGATTTCATCCGGCTGGAAAGGGCCGGTCCAGGCGCTGCCGGCGGCCCCATACAGTTCCATATACAACTGTTTGGGATAGAGATGCCAGATCTTGTGGTGAATATGACGCCACAAAGGAAAGGTCAGGTCCAGTTTGACCATGGTGTTCCTGGTCCCACCCATGCTGTAGTAGGAGTATCCCCGCATCCCCTCCATGCCACCGAGATAGACATGGAAGAAATCATCCACATCATCCCGGTTGAGAAAATCCCCCCGGGCATGCAGACCCC
The DNA here is from genome assembly GCA_016784425.1 of Candidatus Delongbacteria bacterium. Lineage (GTDB taxonomy): Bacteria > CAIWAD01 > CAIWAD01 > BS150m-G50 > BS150m-G50 > BS150m-G50. Next base: position 10,197 of record JADHUQ010000035.1, read on the forward strand.
AACCGCTATGCTCGGTCAGTGGCAGCGGAAAATAGCGGTGATAGGAAAAATGGAAATCGAAAAAATCGTAGGGAGTATAGATCTCATCCAGCAGACCGTTAGCAGCGACGGTAAAGTCGGCAATAAACCGGTTATGGTTACCCTGTATCTGGGCAAAAAGCTGTTCACCGGAGCGGGGACTGATATCACCATCGATGGAGATATCGCGACGCTGGCGCTGCCAGTCGAGCGATACCCGCAGTTGGCTCCCTTTGAGATATGAATAACGGAAGACAGCCCCCTCACCGAAATCCATCAGGTTGGAGTAACGGCTGAGGCTGCCGCTGAATTCACCGCTCAGGCGATCGTTAAAACGTCGAGTGACCCCGGCGCTGACCTCCATCAGATTGAAGCGGTAGTGGATACCAAACTGGTCGTAAACCGGGTCACCGCTGGGGGTCTCACCCACAATGATGAATGGGTCATCAAACTCCTTGTCGAGGAACCGCCCGATAAAAAAGCTCTCAAGGAACCAGTTGTAGCGTCCCAGATTGAATCCGGCCTTACCGTAGAGGTCGTAATCCTCGCGGGTGTGGACACCAAAGGCGAGCAGGAAGTCGATATCACCCATTACATCATTGGTGAAGATGAAACCACCCGGTTTGAAATTGCCACCGTCCCAGGCCAGGCGGGGGACAATGAAATTCGTCTCAAAAGCAATCTGGTCCGGCTCTGTCTCAACCTCGGGGGTAACGGTATCATCAAAAGTCGCCAGCGGATACCAGTTGTCGGGGCGGGTGCGATACTGCATCATAGCCGGATCAACCGGTTGCGGATCCTGGAGCCGGGCAATCTGGAAACCATCACCGGTATAGCTGGTGAAATAAAGGGTACCGTCGCTGGCGACCGCCGGCTGGGTCGCAGCACCCAGCACATTGGTCAAGGCAGTGTTACTGCCATCCCGCAGGTCATGATAGTAGATATTGTAGATACCGGTACGGTCGCTGGCAAAATAGAATCCGTTCCCGTCCGCACTAGGACAGGGATCCCGCTCGTCGTACCACTCCTCCAGCAGCGGCGTGATGATCCCGCTGTTGATATCGACCGCCAAAATGTCACGACCCTGCATATAACCTGTCGCAACAATCAGTGTACTGTCATTGAGCCAGCCAGGGGAATAATACTGGCGCCCCTGCTCCACACCGGTCAGGAAGCGCAACGGTGCAGGCACCCTGGCACGACGCTTCCGTTTTGACAAGCGGTCCAGGGAATCGGGAGTGACGGCGGGAAGCTCCAGCAGGGCCAGGCGGTTGGATCCGGTATCATTAACGACACACGCTACCAGTTTGCCATCAGCTGCAACAGCCGGCTGGTTGACCCGCTGCTCCAGGGTCAACTGCAGCGGTTTACCGTCACGATACTGCAGGTAAAGGTCACGAAAATGGTGTCCCCATTTCGTCACCGGTGAAGTCCTGGCGTATACCCAGCCACTGCCATCAGGCAGCAGGGCGTATTTGCCCCGGGCGCCGGCAATATCCAGCTGCAGTTCGGAATCCGGGGGAGCAATATGATACAACGAGGTCAATCCGAGATAATCCTGCCCCGGGTTCGAGAGAAAGTAGATGAGACTGTCACCCGGTGAGGGCTGCGGATATCGGTTTCCGTCACCATCATTGGTCAACAGCTCCCCCTCCTGCAGATGGCTACGGATCAGGGTCAGCTCACGATCATAATCGCCGGTTAATTGCGTGCGCCACTCCTCCCAGAGCTCCAGGCCGCTGCTACCGGTCACCCGTTTGAGGGCCCGGTTCATCGAAACTGTGAAGGGGCGTTTCAACTCATCAGTTATGTCGGATAAAACCTCCAGGCCAAAGCGGTCGACCAGAAACTGCACAAACGAGAAGCCCTGGTTATAGACAGCCTCGTTATCGATTGAGGTGTGTCCGAAAGATTCCATATCCCAGAAACTGAGCAGATTCTCATTCAGTACTTTCATCCGTAACAACATATCCCGTTCGCTGTCCCAGCTGTCATAGCCAAAACCGGGATACTGGAACTGGGCGGCACCTTCGGCGAACCAGAACGGAACCAGCGTGAACGGCAGCGGATAGGCACCGATTTGGTTTGGAAAACCGTAGAGCACATCATCCCGCTTCTCTCGTTCGTAATCGATAACCTGCAGGTAGAAAGCCTGCAGCCAGCGCGGTGCTTTGCGGGCAGCTCCCAACTGTATCATATGGGTGAATTCATGCGTTATGACATTGCGCAGCCAGTTGTGGGTTCCACGCAGGGAGACATCCAGACTGGTAGCCCAGATATAGATTTTGTTGTTGTAATACCAGGCACCACCGTTGGAATAGTCGTCGGTGTCATAGAAAATCAGGTTGAGCTTGGTATCCGGCTCGTAACCATAGAACTGCGTGATGGGGGGATAAATGTCCTCGGCGATCTTAGCGGCCGTCTGTGCCAGCCAGAGCTCTCCCTGATGGAAGTGAATAATGAAATGCTCGGTTTCAGTTCGTTGCCATTCCAGTTCAGGATGATTATAGGCGATCGGCTGCGCTGTCAGGCTGCTGTTGAAAACCAACAGCAAACCAAGCTGAAGCAATAGGGGAAAGCTGCTAATGCGCCGTGGTGGTTTGTTCATTTGATTACAGCCAGTTTCAGAATCTCACTACTGCTGCCGCCATTGCTGAAGCGGGCTTCAATATGGGCGTAGTATATACCGGAGGAAACGGCGGTGACATCCCAGAGCATTTCCCCACCCGACCAGGCACCTACCTGTTTGTTGCGACTGGTCACCAGGCGACCGGTGCGGTCGAAAATATTGATTTCAATGGCAGCTGTCGCAGCGGTAGTGAAGACGAGATGTATCGGCTCATTATGACGGGATGGGTTGGGCCAACTGTAAACCTGTCCCTCAACCAGTTGCTCGCTGACCGGTGGGTGGTAAGGGGATGGTTCTGGCAGACAAAAGTCATGAGCAGCTCTCCCTCCCCGCTGTGACCAGAAGGGTCCCGGACCGGTGGCCGCAGTGAATCCGCTTAAACCCTGGGTGTCGCAGAGATAATAACGACCCGCGGCTGAATACAACAGATCGGTATCAGGTTCTGGCAGGGTGCGTGGAAATCCGCTCAAGGGTGCCCAGCCACCAGTGTAGCTCCAACCATGGATTGAGACCTCGTCACAGGCGTAGAGCCCGTTCCCACCGTATGGTGCGGGGAAAAGTCTGACCCGCCCTCCGGGCAGGTCGCGTCTTCCCAGCAGGACTCCTTCAGGATTGTAGAGGTTGATACCGGTCTGGGTGACGGCTATCAGCTCCAGGACGCCATTCTGGTCCAGGTCGCCCACCGCAAGCTCCCGCAAGCCGGGCAGCGGTTGCCGCCAGCGTTCCATACCGGTTGCTGTCAACCCGACCAGATAAGCACCATCTGCCAGCATTATCCAGGGATTTGTGTCGACCTCTGTGTTAAAAACAGCGCTGACCGGTAACGGCGCGTCATCCATGGGGAAATAGCTGTAAGCTGTTACCCAATCCCCCTGCTGCAGGATCAACAGACCCTCTTCTGCTACCAGTAACCAGGGGGTGTCAGCGACCAATCCGGCCCCGAGGATCGGGTGGTCGAACAGCCAATCTGTCTGGAGCGATTCCAAAATGGTGATGACCTGGGTTTCCCCCCACAGGAGCCAGCCGTCAGCCAACCCCAGCAAGTTGCTGTAACCTGAGCTCAGGAGATTGTGCTCCTGCCCTGCCACGACACTGTAATCTCCAGCGAAGCTGTCGAGTTGCCATTCCTGCAGTGTAACACCGTTCAATGTCGCCAGCCGGGATTGGAACACCCCGAAGGCGACGAGATCCTGATTGGCTGAACTGGGTAACGCACCCTGGACACCGCCGCCGGGATCGGAAATAAGCGGCTCCAGTTCGGAATTGAAGCCGGCCAGCCAGCCGCCACCGGTCAGTGCCAGCAACAGGTCGACCCCACCATCAGTCAGCAGGGTCGCGGTTTCCGGTAACAACGGTGCACTGCAGCTCACCGGATAGCCCGGCAGACGACCGGAATTACTGTAGGAAAAAGTCATGACGGTGTCTGAACGACTGAAGTCAAAAAAGCGGGCGTTGCTCTCCCAGCCATCATTGGTACGGGTGTCAGGAATTGAACTGTGGGAGAACTCAACCGCAGGGAGTTGCGGGTTGACATAGAGGAAGGCGGCGTTGCTGTCGGACCAGGCGTCGTAAAAATTGCCAGTTACCGCCCCACCCCGCGGATGAAAAGAGCTGTAGCTGTGCCCGATATCCTGCACACCATCCCCCTCCTCCAGATCCACACCACGCCTGTCCGGATCGTCATTCAGCGAATTATCCGCGATACTCTGCTGGGTGATCCGGCTTTCATCCACATGCCAGATCAACAGACCGGAACCGGGAATGTCGTAGTCGAGATCCTCCACCTCGATGATGACACCGGTGGTATCACCACTGAAGGTGAGAGTATAGTCTTCGTGAAAATAGATAGTGTCACCGGCACTGTCGACACCCCAGGTGATGCCGTCCCCGTTACGGTCGCGGATGCGATTCTCCACCAGATAGTATTCCTGCCCGGTGACAGGAATGCGGTAGATCTCTGGATCAACGGTAGCGGTACCGACAGACCTGATTCGCAGGGAATCGCTGTCCACAACCAATTCCAGCGCTTCCCCCCAGCCTTTGTAAATCCGGGTCCAGGCGGACGGTTGTGCCGGGATGAGACCGCGAAAGTTGGCCGATCCCTGATCCATCAAACCCCATTTGCCGATGGCAGTCATCCCGGTAGCGCTGTTATAAAGGTTGGGAAGACCGAGTGCGTGCCCGAATTGAAGAATGATCGTCCCTGCCTGGCCGTGAGCAATCGACTCCTGGTGCTCCGCCTCCGGTAGAATAGCTCCCTCCCTGATCATGGTTCCGTCCCAGGTGGGGATACCGGCGACATATTCCGGGCTTACATCCGCCAGCAGTTGCAGATCACCCGGTAAAATGTAGGCGGAGGG
>JADHUQ010000036.1 GCA_016784425.1 Candidatus Delongbacteria bacterium
GATATACAAACGGGTTTTTGATTTCTGTGGCGCACTGCTGGGAATCCTGCTTTTCTCCCCTTTCTGGCTGGTGCTGGTTCTCCTGATAAAACTGGACACGCGCGGCCCGGTGCTGTTTAAACAACAGCGCATCGGAAAGGAGGGCAAGCCGTTCCCTTTCTTTAAGTTCCGTTCCATGCGACTCGACAATGTCGATACAGCTCATCGTGATTTCGTACGGGAATTCATGGAGAATAGTGAAACAGGCGAAAACAAGACTCAGAAGTTGCAGAGCGATCCCCGTGTTACCCGCATCGGCGCTTTTATGCGTAAACACAGTCTCGACGAGCTTCCACAATTCATCAACGTTTTAAGAGGTGAGATGAGTCTGGTGGGTCCCCGGCCCTGTCTCCCCTGGGAATGGGATAAGTACGAAGAGTGGCAGAAACGTCGTCTGAGCTTACAGCCAGGCTGCACCGGCCTCTGGCAGGTCAGTGGTCGCAGTGAAGTAGGGTTCAAGGATATGGTTGTGCTAGATCTTTACTACACGGAAAACGCTTCTCCCTGGTTTGACCTCCAGTTGATTCTGAAAACCATCCCGGCGATGCTCTTCGGACGAGGAGGGCATTGAGTTGAAGTGTATTACATTGGTACTGCTGCTTTTTATTACTGCCTCCTGTCTGGCCAGTGTGGAACATCCTCAATTCCGCAATCGACTGGACCGCGCCGCCTGCGGCGATAGTCTGTATGGCGACCCGAATCGGACCTTCCCGATGTTTAACTTTCTGGCCGGGGACTTTGTGTCACGTTGCGGACACCCTTTTCTGGACAACAATCCCAACCAGTTTTGTTTGTCACAGCCTAACCCCGGCTTTGCTGCCGGTATAAGATTATTGAGCAACAGCCGCGATACAGCAGCCTGGAGGCCGTTGTACCGGCTACAGTCGTCGCTGTTGATCAAACCTCTCACTTGGCTTACAGTTTATCACAGCTTCGAGGTGTACAGCCGCGATGGGGCTGACAACCCCTGGTCGGCCGACTGGGGAGGTCTTTATGCAGGTAACCGGGAGGCCTTTCTCCTTCTGCGGCAGAATCGCTATCTGTTGCTGGCGGGGCGCTTTTCGCCGATAACCGGGCCACACGGTGAGTCCAGTTTGCTCTTCTCTTCGAACCAGTCACTGGACGGTTATCATTTTGAATTCAACCTGCCGCTCTGGAATGGAGAATTCTGGTTTACAGCCGGTCACTGGCAACTGGATGACCTGCAGGTGTACGGTGGATTTGCCCGACGTTATCTGGCTGGTCATCGGCTCGGGTATACCCGGGCCAACAGCTTCTCTCTTGCTCTGGCGGAGATGTTACTCTACGGTGGAATCAATGCAGTCCCTACGGCGGCTACTTTGAACCCGCTGCTGCTGTATCACGCAATGCAGATGAACGGTTTCGAGGGAAACACCCTGTATCACCTTTCCGGCTGGTGGCGTCCCAGAAAGGGCCTGTTATTTACCATGGAGTTTCTGCTGGACGACCTGCAACTGGATTCCAGTCAACCTTCCGACCAGGAGCCGGCTGAGTGGGGAATGGCAGTGGAAGCGCGGATTACACCACCCCGGCAACCTCTGTTACTGGCGCTGGGTTACACCCGCATCGCACAGCGAACTTATAATTCGCAGCTGCCATATCAGCGCTGTCAACAACGGGGGCAACCACTGGCGCATCCCAACGGGAGTGATTTCGATCAGCTTTCAGGTCGGATCAGTTTCAATGGTTGGCCCCATCTGCAACCTTCATTGATCGCTACCTATACTCGCAGCGGTGAAAGGGATCTGTTTGCGGACTGGGACACCCCCTGGTTGCTGGTGCCGGAGGATCATTCCTTCAGTGAAGCCTTCCCCACCGGCGTGGTGGAGCAGAAGTGGTCCGGTACCCTGCGGTTGAACACACAATGGCGCCAGGGCGAACTGATTCTCAGTGCGACCGCTCTGAGCTGGAAAAACTACCAGCACACAAGTAACCGGCAGGATGATTTTAGAATCGATCTCGAATTCAATTTGTTCCTGGAGCATTTTATCAGTCGGGGATTCACACCCCGCCAATCATAAACAAAGGAGAACTCAAATGAATATTGGTATCATTGGCATCGGCTACTGGGGGCCAAATATTGTCCGGAACTTTGCCACCAATCCCCGTGTGGATAACATTGTCTGCGCCGACCTGCGCGAGGAGGCGCTTCAGAAGATTAAGGGTGTTTTCCCTGCTGTTGAGATTACTACCGATGTAGATGCGGTGCTGACAAACCCTGAGCTTGATATCATCGCTGTAGTGACCCCCGTTGACACACATTACGATCTGGCGCTTAAGGCATTGCAGAATGGCAAGCATGTCCTGATCGAAAAACCGATGACAACCACTTCTGAACAGGCCGAAAAGTTGATTGCGCTGGCCGACGCCAACAAGCTGTCATTGCATGTCGATCATACTTTCATCTATACCGGTGCGGTACGTAAAATGCGAGATATCATTCAGTCCGGTGAGCTCGGCGCCATTCGTTACTACGATTCGGTACGGGTCAACCTGGGTCTGTTCCAGCATGATATCAATGTCATCTGGGATCTGGCACCCCACGACATTTCGATCATGTCTTATCTTCTTGAAGAGAAACCGATCAGTGTACAGGCGACCGGTGCTCGTACACCTGAAAGCGATGTTGAATATGTCGGCTACCTGACACTGAATTTCGCGAGCGGAGTTATTGCCCACTTCCACGCCAACTGGCTCTCACCTGTAAAACTCCGTCAAACACTCATCGGCGGTACCAGCAAGATGATAGTTTATGATGACAACGAACCATCCGAGAAAATCAAGGTGTATGACAAAGGGATAGAGGTAACTTCCCGAGAAGGCGCCTATAAACAGATGATCCAGTACCGTACGGGAGATATGTGGGCACCAAAACTTGACAATCTTGAAGCACTCAGTTTTGAGATAAATCACTTTCTCGACTGCATTGAAAAAGGAATTCCCTCGGATACTGATGGCAGGGCGGGTCTGGATGTGGTTCGGGTGCTGGAGGCTTCCAGTCGGTCAATTCAGGAAAACGGCAAACCGATACCGATCGGTTGATTATTTCGGGGATGAGAATCTGTTTTTTTGCCGGTCGATCTACTTATGCTGGTGCAGGGCAGATCGACTTTTTGTATCACAAATTAATCAGAGGTTAGAGGTCAGATGAAACGGCTCTACATGCTGGGCCCCTGCAGTATAGATTCCGAGCAGCACCTGATTGCTACGGCCAGCCATTTAAAGGGACTTGGCGTCCAAGTTCTAAGAGGAGGTACTTACAAGATGCGTACCAGCCCAGACTCCTGGCAGGGGTTGGGCGAGGAGGGTCTGCGTCTGCTGACCGAAGTTGCTTCCGAATTCAAGCTCAGTACACTGACCGAGATCACCGATCTCAAGCACCTCGATCTCTATCTCAAACATGGCGTGGATATACTGCAGATAGGTTCCCGCAATATGTACAACTATCCCCTTCTGCGTGAGCTTGGCAGCTGTGGTCTTCCGCTGCTGCTGAAACGCCATTTCGCCTCCAGCCTGGATGAGTTCCTGCTGGCCGCCAGCTATCTTGATGCCGCCCCCCGGGTTTTTCTCTGCGAGCGGGGTATCCGTTCTCACGACACCCGGTTTCGTTTTACTTTCGATATCAATGCCATCGCCTGGCTAAAAAAGAACTCACAACGGCAGGTGATCGCCGATCCCAGTCATGGAACCGGTGAACGCGATTATGTGATACAGATTGCTGGAGCTGCCATTGCGGCAGGGGCAGATGGGATTATGGCGGAAACCCATCCCATGCCGGAACTGGCGCGATCGGATGCGCGTCAGACAATTGATCTGAACCAGGCCGCCAGGCTGGTATCCTGGTGCGAGACACTGGCGGCGGTTTTACCTGAGAGTCCACCGTTGTCAGTTTGATACCAGGCCAACCGAGATACCCTTAGCCGCGGAACGGGGCAGTGTCTTCTATTCAGGTAGTATAGTTTCAGGGCAGCAGCAGGCTGCGGGCGGTCATAACTGAGGGCACCTCCAGCCCCAGCAACTCCAGTACGGTGGGAGCAATATCAGACAGTTTGCCACGTGACTGCAGCCGTCTGCTGCTGGCATCAGCTGACAGATAAATCAAATCGACCGGATTCATGGTGTGACTTGTTTTCGGCGCATTGTGTTCATCCGTCATTTCCTCGGCGTTACCGTGATCGGCAGTAATCAGTAGATGTGCGTTACGCTGGAGCATGTGGTCTGCCACGCGCCCCACGCACTCGTCTACCACCTCGATGGCTCTGGTGGCTGCCTTAAGATCACCGGTATGACCCACCATGTCTCCATTAGCATAGTTGACTACGATGAAATCAAACTGCTCGCTTGAGTTGAGAGTCAACAATTTGTCGGTCACGAGATAAGCTTCCATTTCCGGATGACTGGCGAAGGTGGCAGGATCATAACGACCCGGGACCTCAACCTGTGTTTCTCCGGGAAAGGGCCGAGTCGATTTGCCGTTGAAAAAACTGGTCACATGCCTGAACTTCTGGGTTTCAGCGATACGTAGCTGTTTCAATCCCGCCTGTGATACAATTTCGCCCAGGAGCCCGCTCAATCCACCGCCGGCATCAATCGGTTCCATCAGGTAGTTGGTGAACTCATCGTAGTACCGCGTCAATCCCATGTAGACTGACTTTGGGCGTCGTACACGCTGACCGGGGTAATCGTCCGCCACAAACGCCCGCGTGAGCTGGATCGCCCGGTCTTGCCGATAATTGGTGTGTAACACAGAGTCTCCATTTCGGAGGCCCTCGTAGTCATTTAGCACATGTGGTGGAATGTACTCGTCAAACATGGGGACACCGTCAGGGGTAGTGTCTTTCCGGTATGATTCGTTTATCGCCTGCAGTGCGTTAGCAGCCACTCTGCCCCTGGCGTCGACGATACAGGCGAAAGCGCTATCGGTCAATTTCCAGTTTTCAGAACGATCCATGGCGTAGTATCGACCCATCAGTGTACCGATCTTACAGCCACCCACGGTTACCAGCAACTGGTTCAACTTGTCTACAAACTCAGAGGCGCTGCGCGGTGGCGTGTCCCTGCCGTCCAGAAACAGATGTATGACAATCTCCCCTTTGGCATAGGCCGAACGCGCTTCCCTGATGAAATGGAACAGATGCTCCTGGTGGGCGTGAACCCCTTCGTCCTGGATCAACCCCATCAGATGCAGCCTTGACTTGTGGTCGCGCCAGTTGCGAATAAGTTGCAGCCAGTTCTCACCATCGAAGAAATCACCCGATTTCAGAGCGGTATCAATTCGTTTCAGTTCCTGTATCACGATCCGCCCGGCTCCCATGTTCAGATGACCCACTTCGCTGGATCCCTGGTAGCCGGCGGGGAGACCTACCGCTTCGCCAGAGCAGGCGAGGAGGGAGCGAGGGAAGTTCTCACTGAAGCGATCAAGATTTGGCGTATGGGCGGCGCGAACGGCGTTGCCGGCGATTCTATCGCTGATACCCCAGCCATCCCGGATAATCAAAACCACAGGTCGCTTCATCTGGCGGCTCCGTTTCTAGTGTGATACCATCGACTTAAGCCAAGTGACAATGACACTTCAGCAGTTTTTCAGAGATGGCGTGGAGAGCATTGCTCCCGGGAGGATAACAATACCGTTAACCAGCACAGCCTGCCCGGCGCAATCAGAATCTGGTCTGGTATAGTTGTCCTCGGGTAACAGAGACAGGATACAAAACCGTTGAGGTGGAAGCAAGAACCAGACACTTGTCGGTAGAGCATTAGAGTCAGTTACTACCAGCGAATGTGGCTCAACCACAGATTTATCTGCACCTCGATTCGGGGCTGCCTATATTCCTGACAGTTTCACATCATCAAATTCAGCGGAAGCCACAATGCGACTTTTGTTCTTATTCCTATTGGCAGCTGTCTGTACCCTGTCAGCACAAGGTCAGCTCTTACTGCCAGATTCGTTGGTCGCTGTCATTGACAGTGCCTGTGCCCAGTCGGGACTGACCCTGACGGAACTCGGCTTTGAAAAGAAATGGGTCGAAGATGACACCTTCCGGCTGAAGCTGGTGGAAGATATTCTGGATGAGCCGCTGCTCCTCGGATCCAGCGGGGACCACCTGGCCCGTGTGTTGACAGACACCCTGACACCCGGCCAGTACCTGCCCCTGTTAGCTGACGCGCTGGACACACCTCTCCCCGTTTCGGTCGGAGAGGTCGCTTCGCTGGAGACAGTTCTCCCGAATTCCCCCCCGGGTCTTAACATCTTCGTTGAACAGCTGGCCCTGGCAGACAAACTTCTGCAACAGTTTTATCAACAGCTTTCAGTTGTTGATCGGCGACAGATCCTCTATCAGGCTGTTTCAACCTGGAGCGAGGAAGAGGGGGGAAAATATGACGGCCTGCTCTACAAGCCACCACCGGAAAGTGACTCGCTGTTTGGTGATAACGGTTATGACCTGCTCTATACTATAGCGGCCCGCACAGATCTGAGTCCGCTCCTTCAGGCTTTTCAACACTGTCTGACCGGCTTGGAAGCCATCAGTCGTGATACGGCTGACTACACCCCCTTACAGCTGCCATGGTGCTCCAGCACTCCCTGGGGGAATATTCGTATCAGCACATTTTCCGACGAGGTTCATGAGGATACTGATTTTCTATTGCTGATAGATCCCGGTGGTAATGACCGTTACCTGGCCGGAATACCGCGTGCCGTAGGTAGTGATACCTCCCCTGCACTCCAGTTCTGCCTTGATCTTACCGGGGATGATCTGTATTACGCTGCGGGAACGGCAGTAAGCCAGGGCTCGGCTGTTCTGGGTCTGGCGGGACTCGTTGATTGCAGCGGTCGCGACACCTATCTCGGAGACATGCACACACAGGGCAGCGCATTATTTGGCGGCGGATTGCTGCAGGACCGGGGAGGGGACGACATTTATCGCGCCGACTATTTTGCTCAGGGTGCCGGACACTTCGGCCTGGGACTACTGTTTGACGACTCCGGCGACGACTTGTATCACGCTGCCGCCTGGTGTCAGGGAATGGGGGGAACTTTCGGGGCTGGTGTTCTGGTAGATCGACGCGGAGACGACCGCTACAGCGCCGGAGGAGCCTATCTCCACAAACCACTGCGTCCCCAGGATTATCGTTCCTTCGCCCAGGGGTTTGCCATGGGTTATCGGGATCGCGCCGGGGGTGGGATCGGCCTGTTGTTTGATGGTGCGGGCAATGATTTCTACGATGCGGAAATCTACGCTCAGGGTTGCAGCTACTGGTACTCGCTGGGGATGTTGCTGGACTTTGCGGGTAATGATCACTACCAGGCAACCCAGTATGCCCAGGGCGCCGGCATCCACCTCTCCTGCGGGTTACTGGCGGACTGCTCCGGTGATGACCATTACTATTCCCGTTTTGGACCTTCACTTGGCACCGGGCATGATTACAGCGTCGGTATGCTGCTTGAGGGCTCCGGTAATGATAACTACATGGTTTCCGGTGGCATCGGTGTTTCATTGAGCAATTCTTTTGGACTCCTGCTGGACAGCTCCGGCGATGACATGTACAGTTTCAGCGAGGTCTGGGGGCTGGGTGGCGTGCGTCACGGTCGCGGTTATGCTGGTATGGCGCTATTTCTCGACCTCGGCGGAGAGGATATCTATCCTGCGGCTTCACCTGGCGGTAATGATTCCCTCTGGCGCCAGCACGATTATGGGATCGGCTGGGATCGCCCAGGCACCTTCTTGGCGGATGCAGCCAGCCCGCAAACGGCTGCAGATTCCTTATGGGGTGAGGAGACAATGCCACTCGACTCTCTCTGGGGAATAGCGATCGAATGGGGTGTGGGCGAGAACCGCATCCGGGTGCCAGCCGCCCGGAAGGCTCTGGCTTCACGAATTGAAGAGACAGTCCCTTTCCTGCGGGGAGAGCGCAAGCTCGACACCACCTCCGGCCTGACACGTCGTGCCCTGCAGGTTCTGGTCGACGAGGAACCGGAAGCGATGACACCCCTCCTGCTGGAAACACTGTCTGACAGCTCGAGCGACGCCCGGATCATGTCGCTGGGTCTACTGTCAGATACGCTGTTTACGTCTCACGCCGGTTTAGTTGCAGCGGGTATGGATACCCTTAAGGGTCGCGAGTTGCGTGTCGCACTTTTCGCACTGGGGTCCATGCGCAGCGTATCACACCTTTCCCTGATCTCAGGCTATTTCAACTCCGACGAGGAGCAGTTGAGGTTGGCAGTTGTCAGAGCACTCGCAGCTACCCGGGCGCCGGCCGCGTTGCCCTGGCTGATGCAGGGTCTGCAGGATCCCATCTTTACGGTACGGTCTGCTGTGGTAGATTGCCTGGATCGCTTTCCGGTGAAGTCTGTTCTGCGGGATTTACCGGATGACACGCCCGCTTATGAGCGGAATTTAGTCCTCGGGAAGTGCCTGCAACGGGCACAGGAGGAAAGTAGCTGGTGGACGAGGTGGAGGATCAAAAGGCGGCAAAATGCATTGCCATCCGGGGGATAATTTCAACTGCTGGAATTCCCGGAAGCGAGTTGTCGTCGTTGCTGCTCCAGCTCCTGAATCCGTTGCAGCAGCTCGTTGTTTGTCTCAGAGCCGTTCTGCTCTTTGTCCAATCTGAGTCGGAGTTTTTTGACTTCAGCCTGTATAAAACGTTCCTGGAGCGCCCTCAGATGATCTTGAAACTCCTGCCGATCCCGGGGGAGCGGATTTCGATGCAAGTGCTCCAGAAGAAACAGTTGTGCTTTTGGTTCCTGGAAAACGGCACGCAATGTATCGTCGTTGAGACCTTTAGCTCCATTCAACTCAATCAGTTTCTGCAGGGCTTCACGCAACCCGCTATGCAGGATCCAGCGCAGTAGATCCGCCTGCTCTATTTCAACCCGCAACTCGGGATTACTCAGGTACATCTCGAGAATCCGCTTGGCCGGCTGGTGCTCATGACCGGTCGGAGTGGCTCCAGCTCCGTCTATTTCAGCTGCCGGCTTTCCCTGTGTCGTGGCAGAGCGAAACATCTTACGCAACTGCTCTTTCAACACCTCCGCCTCCACACCGGAAAACCGGGCCAGTCGTTGCAGGATCTGCTGCTGCTCAAACAGGTCCTCGATCAACGCTACGGTTTTCAACAATGACTGCACAAAGGCGCTGAACTGTCGGGGTGTTGCATCCGGTATTTCCCGGTTGAAACGCTCCAACCGCCAGGCAAAAATGTCCTGCTTCCCCTGGAGTAGTTTCTCAAAGTCATCCTCGCTGCGGTTGCGAATGAAGGAGTCGGGATCCTCGCCAGCAGGCAATTGGGCTACGGTTACCTCCAGTCCTGCGGTGAGCAGCAGATCAGCACCACGTGCCGCTGCGTCACTACCGGCTACATCGGCATCGTAGAGCAAGGTTACTCTGTCGGTATACCGTTTTAACAGAAACGCCTGTTCTCGTGTCAAAGCCGTTCCCATCGAGGCTACCGTGTTGCGTAAATCGAACTGGTAAAGCGCAATCACATCCATATAGCCTTCTACCATGAGGGCATATCCCGCTTTGCGGATCCCCCCCCGGTTCTGGTATAGTCCATACAGTTCGCGGCTTTTGTGATACAGGGGATGCTCGGCGGAGTTTATATATTTGGGTGCATCTTCATCAGCGCCAGGTAGCACGCGTCCACCGAAAGCAATTATCTTACCCGAGAGATTCAGGAGCGGAAACATCAGGCGGTTACGGAACACATCATAAAGTGTGTCATGCTGGCTACGGGCAAAGAGCATCGTCTTTAGCAGGACCTGCTCGCTGTACTTTTCCTGCCGCACCCGCTGCAGCAGATTGTCCCAGCCGGTGGGCGCCAGTCCTACCTGGAAATCAGCCAGGGTGGCATCATCGATTCCGCGTGCCCGGACATAGGCTGCTACACCGGCTCCGGACTGTTCCGGGTCTGTCTTTTGCTCCACCTGCATTGCCTGCAGAATCTGCTCCCGGTAGAACCGCCCTGCCAGAGCGTAAAGGTGACGCAGTTGTTCTTTCTCGCCACGCTGTTCCGGTGAGGGACCATCGCCACGCTGGTAACGAACCGCTACCCCCGCCTGTCCGGCAAGGAACTCTACCGCTTCCGGGTAGCTCATCCCCTCGTACTGCATAATGAAGCTGAACACATCACCGGAGGCGCCGCAGCCAAAACACTTGAAAATCCGTTTCTCCGGTGAAACCATGAAGGAGGGGGTTTTCTCTTCGTGAAAGGGGCACCGTCCCTTAAGATTAGCGCCGGAACGTTTCAGCTCCAGATAGCGGGAAATCAGCTGACCGACATCAAGCTGCTCCCTTATCTGTTCGATCACTTCCGGTTCGATGTATGGCATTGCGTTCCTTACCAGGAAACTGGACGCCCGCCGAGCGCCTAGTCACAACCCTTGAGCGTTACTACTGTGATGCCATCCCCCCCCTCTGGGAGTGTGCCCCGACGAAACTGCTTCACCTGGTGCATGGTTTTCAGGTACTTGTGGATGTTTTCCCGCAGCACACCTGTTCCCTTGCCGTGTAAAAGAGTCACCTCCAGCAGATCATTCATCAGGCAATTATCCAGATAGGCGTCGATCCTCTCCAGTGCATCTTCAACCATCATTCCACGCAGGTCTACCGTTGGCAGGCTTTGCGTAGAGTAGCTACCACCGGCACCCCGTCCTCGCTTCTTCTCATCAGGTGGCGCTGCCTCTGCGGCGATATCGCTGATTGCGAAGGTCATTTTGAAGCGTCCGGATTGACCGACCAGTGTTCCAGAGCTTTCATCCAGGGAGATGATCTGCACCGGTTCTGAGATATCAGTGATACGCACCCAGTCTCCCTTGTGGAAACTGGTGCGCTGCTCCTGCCGCCCGCCTCGTTGCAGCTTCTCAAGTCTGTGTTCCGTAGTCGCTCTTTTGCTCTCCAGCCGGGACCGGGCCGCTTTTACCACCTCGTTATTAGCTGTCCCGGCGCGTATTTCCCGGATAGTATTCTCTATCTCGCGGTTGGACTCCGCCAGGATCCGTTTGGACTCTTCCAGCGCCTGGCGTTTGATATCGCGTGTCTCGCTCCGCACCCCCTTGAGTTTCTGTTTGTACTCTGCCAGCAGCGATTCCAGCTCGATTTCACGAGCCTTGACCCGGGTGTGTTTGGTCTGGTAGATCTGCATGCGTCGTCGCAGAGAAGTAATCAGTTTCTCCAGCGATTTCTGCTCGGTGCCCATAAAGAAGCGGGAACGATCGACGATATGCTTGGGTGCGCCCATTCTCTCCGCGATCTCCAGCGCGTAACTGGACCCGGGCACCTCGGGTATAAACTGGAAAGTGGGTTCTATCCGCTCTTCTGCAAACGACATCGAGCCGTTACTGATATTGGGTTCCTCGTGAGCATACGCTTTCAGTCCGCCGAGATGCGTGGTGATGACAGTCAGGCCGGGGCTCTGCAGCAGTCGTTCCATGATGGCTTTCGCCAGTGCGGTGCCTGCCTCCGGATCGGTACCGGAACCCATCTCGTCGATCAGGAAGAGCGCGGTGTCACGTGTGTGTTGAACCATCCGCATAATACGCTGCATGTGGGAGGAAAAAGTGGACAGGTCATTATCGATTGATTGCTCGTCACCAATGTCACTGAATACAGCTGTAAAGAAAGGTATCCGGCTCTCAGGTGAGACCGGCAATGGTAATCCGCACCTGGCCATCACCGCCAGCAGGCCGATTGTTTTCAACGCAACCGTCTTGCCACCAGCGTTGGGTCCGCTGATCAGCAGCATGCGGGTACGACCACCCAGCTCCAGGTCCAAAGGGACTACCTCCTGCTTTTCCAGCAGCAGGGGATGGCGGGCCTGCTTTACCACCAGGTGCATTTTATCGGTAACAACCGGTGCGCATCCTTTGAGATGACGTCCGTACCGAGCCTTAGCGTTGAGAAAATCCAACCGATGCAGCCGTTCTACCGCCAACTTCAGCTGTGGCAGCAGCTCCCTCAAGCGTTCGGTAAAATCCCGCAGCAACCGGGCAATTTCCTGCTGTTCCTGTCCCCGTAGCCGCTGCAGCTGGTTGCCGGCTTCCACTGCTTCTTTCGGTTCGATGAAAACCGTGGCACCACTATCCGACTGGTCTATGATGATTCCCTGTAACCTGCCGCGCATGTTCTCCCGTACCGGGATGGTCAGGTGGCCATTGCGGAAGCTGACCAGATTCTCCCGAGCCACCTGCTGCCGCGTCAACTGCTCCGCCAGACTGGCCATACGTTTCTCCAGCTGGCGCTGCTCCTTCTTCATGGTACGGCGAATATCGTTCAGTGCACGGGAAGCGGTGTCGAGAATCTCACCCTCCGGATCTGCAATCCTGTCGATGGCTCGCAGCTGGTCGCTGAAATCAGCCAGATCATCCAACAGTGGGCCGATCAACGGAAAAGATGCACGCTGTTTAACGACATGTTTTCCCAGGTGGCTGGACATCGCCAATACGATATGCAGATGCCGCAGTTGCTCACCTGTCAGAAAGCCACCTGCGGTCGCCAGGATTTTCAACTCCTCCGTGGCGGGGTGCAAATCGGAAAGAGCCAATCCGCCCTGGTTCTCTAGTATCTCCATCATCTCAGCCAGACAAGCTGCTTCCGACTGGACAGCCTCGATATCCGGTAACGGTTGCAACCGCAGGAGTTGCTCACGGGTAAGCGGAGATGCAGCCCGCTCGGCAGTGTTGCTGAGTATACGCTCGAAAGCGAGCGCCTGGTGTAGTGTCATCAGATATTCCGAGTCGTGGTTTCTGTCCTGCGTCCGGAGCAATGGTCTGATCGTACCGATCTCCGATCTTGAAATATATGAAATCGTCGCCATTAACTCCCAGTTTTCATCAAACGAAGATTTGTATCACACGAAGTCAGGAGTGAGGATAGTTACTGCAGGCCGGTGTTTGTGTCGACAAGACGGTTGTTGAGCTGCCAGGGGTTTACTACATTTCAACTACGACATTGGTTCGACACAGGAGGCGGAAATGAATGTTACTCCCCCACCACGCTGGCTCTTTACGATACTGGCAGGCGGAGGTCTCTGGGCGTCCGGTGTTTATCTCGGTCTTTCTGCGGACGGAGGAGCCACTACGGCGACAGTTATCAAGGCAATTGTCTACGGCGCCTTCGGTCTGGTAATGCTGTGGGGCGCCTTAGGAAAGCGTTGAGATGAACAGCTGGTTTTTGTGGTGGTTGTGCTTCCTGTTGCTGCCCCGGGCTGCGGCTGGACAGGACCACGCTTTTCTCCCTGGGTAGCGCTCGGTCTGCCGGTATGACATTTATTCCGGGTGGCGAGTTCCAGATGGGTATTACTGAGGAGGAGCTGGTTTTGCTGGCAGCCTGGTACTACACCCGTCGGCAACTTCCCATCAAACGATTTGGGATTGAACGACATGATGGTAATGTGTCAGAATGATGTGCTAATGGAGGTCTCCATTACACCGGCGGGTTGGCCGAGCAATGGCTGTCACAAACTGCTGTCTCTTGGCTGAAGGTGAGGATTCATTTACGCCACTGACCATCTGAAACCAGGAGACTGCGATGACCGGTGCCTGTGGAATTGACTGCGACTGTTGTCCGATCTTCAATGCTACCCATGATCGCGAGCTGGCTGAGGAGCTGGCCTCACAGTGGTGTCAGGATGGACATGAAGATGCATCCCCGGACTGGTTTCACTGTGAGGGTTGTCACGCCGCGGATGACGAGGTCTGGAGTAGTGACTGCGCCATCCGGGAGTGTTGTATCAACGCACGTGGATTGGAAACTTGCGCACAGTGTGCGGCTTTTCCCTGTGATACAATTTTGAGTTTTGAGTGCGACGGAATTCCCCATCACCAGGCGGCAGTCGAGAGGTTACGTCAACAGGCAGAACGTCTGCACGGAAGTTGAGGCTGGCCCCGCCCCAATCGTTGCCGACGGATATTGCGACCGCTTCACACCTATTTCAAACCAATTGAGATACCTCCGGATGAACTTTCAGTACCTTTTACTCTGAAGTCGCATCTTCCAAAACCGCTTGATTTGCGGCTCGTCTCGGCGGTATCGTCTTATACTGATTGATCGATACCTTTGAAAAATTCTGAGCAGACCATCACAGAAGACTGAGAGGTTCACCATGCGTCTGCAAACAGCCGCATTGCTGGTCATGCTTGTAATCCTGCTGGAATTCGTGATACGTCTGGGGGGCACGCTATGGCCAGCTCTGTTTACGGATCCTTTTCCTGTGCTTTGCTCCCTCAGCTTGAGTCTGCTGGGTGATCTGGCTCTGCTTACTTTTTTTTCTCTGTTCCGCACAACAACCCACTGCGCCAATAGCCCCCGCCTTCAACTGGCCACGTCGCTGGCAGCAGCCGGAGCGGTAGTAGGTTTACTGGTACCACTGAAGGCGCTACTTTTTCACGCCCGGGCTTTTGTTTTTCTACCGTTGCTGTTGACACGGGGCCTGGAGCTCCTGGCACCGCCGCTGGCGATTATCAGCCTGCTTTTCTTCCTGGTGACATTTCTCCAGGAGGCTGATACACGAGGGAACAGGAAACTGGCACTGGGGATTCGGTATGGTCTGACCGGTGCGGGACTTCTGCTCTTCCTGCACCTGCTCGTCATTCTCAACTTTGTGATACACTACTATTTCAGCCGACTGTCGCAAGTATCTCATATGGTCGCACTGGTGACACTGCCACTGGTGACGGCGGGCACCTTCTCCCTGTTTTACTTCTTTCTGGTAGTGTGGCGAGCGGAGGATGAGGCTGAGCGGGCACTTGAGTCAGTGATTCAAACTACCAAGGAGACGACATGACTTATCTCTATCTTTCTTCGGATAAAATGGGTGAGGGTTATGCGGGTACGATGGCCCAGGCGGTGGAAATCATGGCTGAGGCGGACAAAGTGATTCGTCCCTGACTACAGGTAGATATGTTTGAGCTCCCTGTTAATCTGTACAGTCTTACCCGGTTTAATCAAAGCTGCAGACGGACATAAACTGGAATCGCCCGTCATGATTAAATCTGGTTGCTTTTAACCGTGCCAACGTGATATCATTTCCTCTCAATATCGACAACCAATGTAACCCTTATACAAAATTTTGGAGAAACAATGGGCGACAAAAAAGCTGATCTGGCCGGGCCAGGAATCGGGACTTAC
>JADHUQ010000037.1 GCA_016784425.1 Candidatus Delongbacteria bacterium
ATCTTTGGATCACGGCATTTGTGAGACCAGGTAGATTATCAGCTTAAGGGCTGATATCTTTGGATCACGGCATTTGTGAGACCAGGTAGATTATCAGCTTAAGGGCTGATATCTTTGGCCCGCGGCGTGACACACCCTCACCCTCTACCCCTTTTGCAGCTGACGGTACAACCTGCTCACCCTGCGAATATACTTTTGCTTACCGCTCACGTTGGCTAAATTCAGCCTGTCTGCCAAGCAGATTTCAACAGGACCCAGGCGAAACAGCCGACTCTACTGGAGAACCGCAGGGATAAACGTCGATAATTGAAAAGCGAGGCAACGATTGTACACTGTCCTGGTCGTCGACGATGACCGGAGCGCACGCGAGACTGTAACCGGCCTGGTTAAAGGGGAGGACTACAACCCCCTGCAGGCTGACAGTGCTACTTCAGCTCTGGCTGTCGTGCAGAGCTACCCGGTTGATGTCGTGCTCTGCGCAGATAGCCTGCCCGACAACGACAGCGAGGTGTTGTTGTCAGCTATCAAGCAGCAATTTCCCACTATCGAAGTGATCATGGTAACGAAGTTGTCTGCTCTGGAGGCTGTGAAGCTGTCCATCAGGAATCCCGCTTTCAAATACATCAGTAGTCCAGTCGATGCCACTCACCTGGCGGAAACCCTCTCAGAGGCTGTCGCACGGGTGCGCAGCCAGGAAGATGTTTTACAGGATCTGACCCAGCTCAATGATGAGAAACAACTACTGGTTGAGTCACTGAGGGAGGAGCAACAATCCCTCAGCCGGCTGGAAAGCGAGTTCCGCAGCTTCACGGAAAATTCAGGGGACCTCTTTCTCCGTATCGACCAACAGCAACGCTTGACCTATGCCAATACCGCCTGCCGTAAGTTGCTGGGTTTCAGCCACCATGATCAGGAACCTGCTCCGTTGTTTTTCAGGAGGGTGATACACTCTGCCGACCTGGAGCTGTTCCAACAAGGCCTGGAAAGTATTTTTACCCGGCAAAGTACCTTTGAAACCCTCTCACTGCGTGTACGGACCCCTGATCAATCAACCCGCTGGGTTCAGCTCTCCATCACGGCTATCTCCACAGGGGAGGAGTTTCTCGGCGTCACCTGTACAATCCATGATCGTACCGACAATTACATCGCCCAGTATAATCTGAAGCAATCAAACCGCAACCTGCATGTACTGAAAAAATTTGACGACCTGCTCAGTCAACATCTTGACTCCGATGACCTCGAAGAGCAGGTTCTGCAGGCTCTGGTCAGGGAGTTTAACCTGACCGCAGCTCTGATGCTGGCACCCCACTCCCGGGGACTTCAACTGGTTGCAGCCGGTGGTCGCAGGATTGGCCTGGCTGACGGTGAAGTCCTGGAGCCGGGTGAACAGCTGGACCGGTTACTCAACTCGCCAAGTCCGGTACAGGTGGCCAGCTGGCAACCGGAGGAATATGCCGGCAACCCCTGGGAGTCGCTCGGCAATGGCGAAACCCTCCAGGTCGGCTTTCTTCACTGTTCACTCAGCGAAGGGTTGCAACGCTATATCCTGCTGCTGGATGCCAACCGCGACTTCGCCACTGTTTCCAACCTCCACCTCCTGAGTCTGATTGTCACCAGCTTGGCACGCAGTATTGCCAACAACCTGTTGTTCCGTGTTATTCGCGATGCCAAATCGGACTGGGAAGCAACCTTCGATTCCATGCCGGACATGATCGCCGTAGTAGACAAAGCTGCCTGTATTCTGCTCAGCAATCGAGCGCTGGCTCAGTTCGCCAATCAGGAGGCCGCCTCCCTGGAGGGAACCGCTTTCTGCGATCTTTTCTTCAGCAGGGACGACCCGCTCTACCAGGAAATCGAGCAGCTTATCAAGCGTGGTGAATCCAATACTCTGGCCAGCAACGCCAACCCCCGGGAGCAGGAGTTGCTGTTTCGCATTGTACCCAACATTTTCAGCAGCAAAAAGATCAGCATCATTACTGTCCAGGATATCACCGAAGAGCAGCAGATGCTCGAGAGGAATCGTGAACTGGAGCTGCAGCTGTTCCAGGAAGCACGACTCTCCTCAATCGGTCTGCTGGCCTCCGGGATCGCTCACAATTTGAACGGACCGCTGATGACAATCATGGGTTCACTCGAGTTGGCCCTGAGCCGTGACCCGGAAAGTGAAACATTGCGCCGTGTCCAGCGCCAGTCACAGGTGATGAAGGAAATTATTGGTAACCTGTTGACCAAAAGCAGGCGGGATCAGGAGACCTTCACCCGGGAATTGGATCTGAATCAGCTGTTGCAGGAACAGCTTGATTTCCTCAACGCAGATATGCGGTACAAACATCAGCTCAAGAAGCGGATCAATCTTGATCTGGCTTTTCCCCACATCCGTGGTGTTTATTCCGATTTTTCGCAGGTCGTCAACGCTATTCTGAACAACTGTATTGAAGCCATGGCAGAAACCGAGCGCAAGGAACTGTTGGTGCGAACCACTTTTAATGATGGTAAAGCATTGCTGGAGATAGCCGATACAGGCAGCGGCATGGACCGTGACACCCAGGAGAGCATGTTTGACCCCTTCTTTACTACCAAGCAGGCACTCGACCCCGCTTCCGCCGACTACCAGGGTGGCTCCGGCCTCGGTATGACAACTGTTTATAATATCCTTAAGAATTACCAGATCAGGATTGAAGTGGATTCCGCGCCCGGGCAGGGGACGAAGTTCTTTATCTATTTCCCCTCTGCTCTGCAGGTGACAACCCCACAACTGGAAGAGAAGGTTGAGGATCATGAGTGATATCCTGATTGTCTGTCACCAGGCAGAGCTGGCGACTCAGTTGACTGACCTCCTGAAGCAGGTGGGATTCGAAGTTGACTCCGTTAACACCATTCCTGATGGAGAGCAGAGTTGGCAACAGGAGAGACAGCCGTTGCTGCTGCTTGACCATGTGGCACTCACTACTCCGGGAGTGATCTGGTTCAGCGTGTCTGGAGCCACCCCCCGCGTGATTCTCTTGCAGGATGGAAGCCCTCCAGTCAGGATCTCCCCACACCATTATCTTCGCCTCTGTGGTGTGATAGAGACACCCTGGAGGGGAGAGCAGGTAGCAGCTCTGGTGAACAACGCCCTGCTTCTGACCCGGGCTGTCACTCTTCCGGAGGTGGCAACACCAGCTGCAGATTCCGTTTCCCCCGGTGTGGTTAATCACTACGATCAGGAACTGGTCGAGGTGATTCTGAATGCCAAACGGGAATGGCAGGCGATTTTCGATTCTGTCCAGGAGCTGTTGCTGGTGGTTGACCGAAAGGGCAGGGTCCATCGTCTCAATCTCGCCGTTCAGCAGTTGTATCAGGAACCATTCGCACAACTTATCGGCGCTGTCCTGTCACCAGATATGCTGGCGATTCTGCGGCAGGAGGAGAATCCCCCTTTGCAGGTGATCAGCGATTTTAAACTGCTGAACCGTTCTCCGGTGGTGACGGGGCAGTGGGAATTCGGGATGCTGCCGCTGAAAACAGGTGAGGAAACTGAGACCTTCCTGCTTTCGGGTCGTGATGTAACCGAGCGAGAGCGGTTGCGGGTGCGCCAGAAGGAGCTGGAACTGGAACTGATGCATGAAGCCAGACTCTCCAGCGTAGGACTGTTGGCTTCCGGGTTAGCACACAACCTCAGTACACCGATACAGGGCATTCTCGGTTACACACAGCTGTTGCAGCGTGAGTATCCGGACGATGAACGACTGAACCGGTTGCAGACGATGAGTCACAACCTCAAGCAGATTATTGAAAACCTGATGCAGAAACTGCGGCGTGATCAGCATAACGAGGAGACCCTGATCGACCTCAATGAGATACTGCAGGAGGACCTGAAGTTTCTGGAAGCGGATCTCTATTACAAACATCAGATCGAAAAGGACTTTCAGTTTGCCCCACAGTTGCCTCTGTTACTTGGAATTCATGGAGATTTTTCGCAGGCAATCATGAATATCGTGTCCAATGCGGTCGATTCTATGTTTGAACGGCAGCGAAGGATACTGACGATACGCACCTCGCTGCAACAGGATCGGATCATGCTGGAAGTTACCGACACAGGTTGCGGTATGACCCCGGAGGTCCAGGCCAACATCTTTACGCCCTTCTTCACCTCCAAACCTACCCGCAACGAGAGGGTAGGGGAGGAGCCAACCGGCACCGGACTCGGACTGGCCAGCGCCCGACACCTGTTGCAGAAATACAATGTCATTATCAAGGTTGCCAGCAAACCTGGTGAGGGCAGCTGCTTCAAACTGCTGTTTCTTCACGGGAACAGAAGTAAACAGGACAGTCCGCCTGGGATGTAAGGCTACCGCTGACTGTAGAAAGGTACCTCTTGCAGGCAAAGGAGAGAGAAGTGAAATCGACTGGCACTGTACAACTGCTTGAACAGCTACAGCAGTGGCAGTTCCCCGCAATTCTGACCGACGCATCCGGTAAAGTGTTGGAAGAGAACATCACCAACTTTGACCTGAAAATTACTGACCAGCTGCGGGAGCTGCTGGTCCGGTATCAACCCGGTTCTGTCTTCAATTGGGGTGAGCGGGGAATGCGGGTGCTTCCCGGGCCGGGTTGCTCTGCCGGTGAGCGTCTGTTTCTCATTGTACCGCCGGAGCAGGCCCAGATGGAGCAGTTGCAGAGTGAATTAGACGATTACACCGACAAAGTCGAGAAGATGCATTACCTGCAGGAGATGTTGGAAACCAGAGGGGCTGAACTCAACATCGCCCATCAGCGTTTACTGGACAATTCCCGCAAGCTGGAGCAAACAGGTAAAGAGCTGAAGGAACGGCAGAGCCAGATGCAAAACAACTTTGACATTGCCCGTCGGATTGTCGAGGAGTTGTTTCCATTTCCAGCCGTGCGTCACGGTGATATTACCGTTTTTGGACGAACCCATGTCGCCAACAATCTCAGCGGCGATTTTTTTGAAATTATAAGTCAGCGGCCTGACGAATTGACTGTCATCCTGGCTGATGTCTCCGGCCACGGTCTCCCCTCGGCGATGATACTGATGATGACCCGCCTGCTCTTGAATACATTCAGTTCCTCCACCATGATGCCCCGTGACCTGCTGCTGCTGACCCATGGCGAGTTGTATGACAATATCCCCAGGGGAAATTTCATCGCCTTCGGTGTTTTGAATATCAACCGCAACAACAACATGATCCGCTACAGTATCGGCGGCCTCTACGCCGCGCTGGTGGTGCGTCCGGATGCTCCAGGTCTGCTGGAGTTGCCTACCAATAACTTCTCGCTTGCCTTCAAGGAGGAGTGCGAGTTCGAAGACGAACTGTTTCAGCTGCTGCCGGGTGACAAGGTGGTGCTTTTTACCGATGGTCTGCCGGAAACTGTCAACGGGCAGGGGGAGTATTTTGACCTGCCGCGGATCCATCATATTCTGGAGGAGGAGAGACACTTGACCGGACACAGTCTGCGAAGACGTCTGTTTGCTGAACAGAACCGTTTCATCGGCGGTGCCCCTATCCAGGATGACACTTCGATTATGGTTATTGAAATGGACATAGAACCGCTGTTCGAATCCACCATTACTGACTCTTCCGCTGAGTTGTCAGAAGTAATGGCACAGCTTACACCCACTATCAACTGGCAGTTGAATGATCCTGAACTGGTGAACCGTCTGAATGAAGTTCTGGAGCAGGCGGTTCGCAATGGAGTCGAATCCTGTGAGCGAAACCAACTTCCCGTGGTGGTAAAGCTGCAGTTGTTCCGCCGTCACCGACAGCTGAAAATCAGGGTCACGGATAACGGACCCGGTTACCAGCGCCCGGCTGGTTCAGACGAAGACAGTGACCACCTGGTTGTTGCAGGTGCAGTTACTCGCGGGTTCAGGGTCTTCAGTGAGATCCTGGATGAGATCTATCTTAATGAAGAGGGTAATGAATTTAATCTGGTAAAATATCTGGAGGAGGATGACTATGGAGATTAACACCCGCGCAGAGGGGGATGTAACTGTCATCAGGGTTGAGGGCAACCTCATTGGCGGTAACACCAATCAGCTTTCCGGTGAACTGATGAAGTGTATTACGGAGAAGCGGGTCAACATCCTGGTCAATCTGGCCCACACCGCTCAGATGGACAGTTATTCCATCGGTGTGCTTGCCAGTACCGGCAGCGAATTGAGTAAACTGGGTGGAGTGCTGAAGTTTACCGAGTTGCAACCGTTTATCGAAAATCTCTTCGAGATGATGCGTATGACCAATCTCTTTGAGACCTACGATACGGAAACCGATGCAATACGGAGTTTTCGAGCGGCGGATGACTGATCAACGCACAATTCTACTGGCAGATGATGATGTGGCTTTGTTGGAGGTTCTCCAGGAATTCCTGCAGCTGCAGGATTTCAAGGTGGTCCCCTGTGTCAACGGCCGCGAAGCACTCACCCGGTTGAAGCAGGAGCCTGTCGATCTCGTATTGACCGATATGTACATGCCGGAGCTAACCGGCATTGAACTGATCGAGCGGGTACGGCGTTATGATCATAAGGTACCGATCATCCTGCTCACCGGCTACAGCACGGTTGAATTGACTATTGACGCCCTCCGCGCCGGCGCTACCAACTTCATCGTCAAACCTTTCAACCTGGAGGATATGCTCAAAATTGTTCAGGTTTCCCTGACGCGGTTAGAAGAGGAGGGGCGCTTCACCAGGGTCAACCGGTTGCTTACCGATTTTCGCCGTTCCTTCACTTTACCGAGTGCGGAGGGGGAGGTTGCCCATCTGATCAGACTCTTTCAGCATGATCTGCAGGGATTCGGCTTTTCACCCATCCAGATCTCAAACTACCTGCTTATGCTGCAGGAGTTGCTTTTCAACGCAATTTACCACGGTAATCTCGAGATAAGCTCGGAAGTGCGAGGAGAGGGTATTGACGGGCAACTTAAATTCCAGGAACTGGCAACTACCCGGATGGCGGATCCCCATTACTCCGATCGAAAGATTCAACTGTCCTGGATCTGGACCGAATCACACCTCGAGGTCATAGTAAAGGATGAAGGTCCTGGTTTTGACTGGCGCTGGTGGATGGAGAAGACCCGTAAACTGGACACACTGGGTTCTTCCGGGCGTGGAATGATGCTGGTGCAGTCTTTTGCCGATCAATTGCAGTTCAACGAGCAGGGCAACGAAACCACCGCCTTGCTGTCGCTTCCGACCGATTGACTTCTCACGAAGTATAAACAGTACCTTTATCTTCGTTTTGGAATTTCGCTTGCCCGAGAAGAGGGTTGGATGTAGTTTTTGCTGTGCTTGACGCCTGATATCACTGCCGGGGTCCGCTGAAATTAACGGAATACAAATGGCCAGAATTTTCGCAGGAATAGAGGTTACTTCTCGACTGAAGGATCAGTTGGATGAAGTCAGCCGCAGCGAAGAGGTTTATTTTCGGTTCAACGACCCGCGTTACCTGATGCTGGTTGAGAATAATGACCGTCAATTCCTTGGGCGCTGGCTTGAAGATCCCGTTTCCCTGGAACTGGTGGACAACATCCACGAAAACATTGCCAGCATTATCAAACTGATACTTCCCCACAACCGCCTGACCCGTGATCACTTCAAGTTCTTTCTGCTTGAAGAGGAAACTGAGACGCAGTAGTCCCCCCGCCGGTGTCGCAGCAGACCGGACTTCACCAGGGGTTTAACAATCCGATCAAGATCATCATCGTATTCACTGAAGATAATAGTGAGCTCTTCCCGATTGTAGCTGCGATCCTCCCGCAGATGACTCAGAAAGAAACGCTGTAACAGCTCCCGATCCCGCTGCTGTGGTGGGAACCCATTGAACCGGTCATTACCAAAGGCGGCGGCAAAGACAGATTGCCGGAAATCCCGGTCAAACTCCTCCAGCTGCTGGTTGAATTGCAATGCCTGTTTAAGCCAGTTGTGCAGTTGCCCCCATTGCTCCCGGCGCAGTGAATAGTAGCGGTAATACTGCTTTTTCATTGAAGTTACCAGTCCGACAGCTGCCAACTTGGCCAGATGATGATGAATGGTCGCTGGTCGTCTCTGGAGCAGCTCCGCCAGTTCCTCGAGGCAGGCATCACGCAGGTTGAGGATGCTGATCAGACGGATTCGAACCGGGCTGGCCAGGACGGTAAAGAACGTGGCCAGCTGTTCTGGTGTGCTATCCGGGCCGGGAGCAACAGGTTTGATTTCGTTCATGATTGGCTGAAGGGGCTGTGACAGCGCCTGATCTGCCAGATTGCCACGGCGCCCCTTTTTCTCTTTTTATTGCTGTGACTGGAGAGTATTATCCTTCAAATGGTTCTGTCAGAACTACTTAACCGCCCCTGAGACCTGCCGTTTGCAGCCGGGAAAGCGTTGTCGACCAACAGGCCTTATACAGGTTAGGTTGCCGACAACAGGAATTCAACATTAATGCGGAACGAGATGCCTGTCCTGAATAAGCCCCGTGTCTATCTGGAAACTTATGGCTGTCAGATGAACTTCGCTGACAGCGAGCTGGTCGCTGCCATTCTTGAGGAGAACCTTGCAGAGATGACCAGCGATATCGCAAAGGCTGATGTCATCCTGGTCAACACCTGTGCCATTCGCGAACACGCTTCCCAGCGGGTAATGCAACAACTGCACCGTTATCAGCAGCAGAAGCTTCAGCGGCCAGAGGTAGTGATTGGAGTGCTCGGTTGCATGTCGAGCCACCTCAAAGAGGAGATAAGTCAGGAGCGTCCCTGGGTCGATCTGGTGGTCGGTCCTGACTCCTACCGGCAATTGCCGCAACTGATCACTGCACGTCGAGCAGAGCTACCGACCAGCGTCGTGACCGGACTCGACCGTTACGAAACCTATGAGCAGATCTTTCCGCGGCGGGATGCCGGTGTCAATGCCTGGGTGACAATCACCAGGGGTTGTGATAACTTCTGCAGTTATTGTGTGGTTCCTTTCGCCCGGGGGCGTGAACGTTCACGACCACTGTCAGCTATCCAGGCGGAAATGGAGCAGGTTGTGCGGGAGGGTTTCCGGGAGGTGACACTGCTGGGGCAGAATGTCAACTCCTGGCGGGAAGGGGACAATCGCTTTCCGGAGTTGCTGGAGGCGGTCACCCAGGTTGCCGGGATTGAACGGATCCGGTTTATCTCGCCACATCCCCGTGATTTTTCCCAGCGATTACTGGAAGTAATACGGGACATTCCGCAGGTTATGAACCATATTCATTTGCCCCTTCAATCAGGCAGTGATCCGGTACTGGAACGGATGAACAGAGGGTACACCGCCAGCGGTTTTATCGAGCTGGCACAACGGGCGCGTGCTACCGTTTCGGAGCTCGCCATCAGCACCGATATCATTGTCGGTTTCTGTGGGGAGAGTGAGGCGGATTTCGAGGCGACTCTGGCGCTGGTTCGCGAGGTTGAATTCGATTCCGCTTTTACTTTCAAGTATTCGGAGCGATCCGGCACTATTGCCGCTCGCGAATATGAGGATGATGTGCCGGCGGTGATCAAGGGAGCACGGTTGGATCAGCTGATGGAACTGCAGAACGGAATAACCCGCCGCCGTAACAGCGCCTGTATCGGCAGGGAATTTGCGGTTATGGCTGAGGGACCCAGTCGTAAGCTGGCGACTGAGTGGATGGGGCGTACCGGATGCAACCGTATCGTGGTTTTCCCATTCCAGGCCGGCCTGCTCCCGGGGAGAGTGCTGCCAGTAAGGATCGAGGAACTCTCCGGTTTTACACTGAGAGGAAATGTGACACAAAAATAACCGGGAGGTAGTATGTGGACTTTACGTTGGATCCTCTTTATTGTCCTGCTGTTTCTTGTACTGGGATTTGCCATTCTCAACAGCGGGCAGATTGTCAACCTTAACCTCTTCTGGAGCAAATATGAAAGCATCTCCCTGGTGCTGGCGCTCTTCGCTTCTTTCATGCTGGGAGTGGTGTTCTGGTTCCTGGTGACCGTGTTGCAACATCTGACTCTGCGCAAGGATAATCGTGTTCTGCGTCACCGGGTACAGAGCCTGCGGGAGGAGTTACGCGACCTGCGTAATGCCAGTTTCAGCGATACTGAACCAACCGATAACAAGCAGCTTCAGGAGACGCCATGACAGTGCTGTACTTTCTGATTCCGCTACTGATTCTTGCGTTGATCGTGTTGTATCACGCTTTTGATCGCAGCGAGAAACTGGAGGAGGAGTCCGCCTCTTACCTGACCGGTCTGCGTCTGATGGTCCGTGGTGAGCGGCAACGAGCTATCCACGCCTTTCAGGAGGAAATCACCCGTGATACCGAAAACATCGACGCTTATATCAAATTGGGAACCCTTTACCGGGAATGTGGTGAAGCGGGTCGCGCCAGTCGGATTCACAACGAACTGACCTTGCGGCGCGAATTGACCCGTGGCCAGCAACTGGAAATCTGGGAGGAACTGGCACAGGATTATCTCGCACAGGGTGATACCGATTCAGCACTCAACTGGCTGCGACGCCTGCTAGCGGAGGATCGCCATAACAACGAAGCCCGTCGACGTTACCTGCATCTGCTGGAGGTACGTGGTCAGTGGGGGGAAGCGTTTGAGGTGTTGAAGAAAATGGCCGAGATTGAAGGGGTAAGCCACGACTCCCATCTGGCACTGATCCGTACTGAGGAAGCACGCCGGCATTTCGCCTCCGGCGAGGGGAAAAAGGGTCGGGTGCTCTGTAAAGAGGCTATCAAGCTGGATAAATGTTGCACCCCGGCCTACCTCCTGATCGGGCAGTCATATGTCGAAGAGAATCGTTCCGCTGAAGGGGTAGAGTTCTGGGAGCGACTTACCAATGAAGTACCTCAGGATGCCCACCTGGTTCTGGAAGATCTGGAGCTGGAGCTTTTCAAGACCGGCAATTTCAGCAAAGTGGAGACCATTTACCGTAACCTCATCGAGCTGGCACCCAATCAGTCAGCTCCCTACCTGGCCCTGGGACGTTTTCACGAGAAGAAGGGGGAGTTCCAGCACGCGATTGATATCTGCCGGGCCGGTCTGGCGAAAACTGATAACAATATCTGGCTGGTACGTCTGGAGTTGCGACTGCTGGGACGACTGGGACAAACCGAGCAGATCCTGACCCGTACCCAGGAGGTTATCGAGAGTCTCTTCTCCACCAGTCGGGTTTTCAGTTGTGAGAGCTGCAAGGCTGAATCAGAGTTGCCACTCTGGTACTGTCCGCGTTGTCACACCTGGTCCAGTTACCAGACCAGCACACCACCGATGGCGACGGCATCCCGCGGGTGATTCCACCACTGCGTGCCGTGGTGTTGACACTGCTTTTCCTGTCACTTCTGACTACAGGGGCTCCCGCTGTTTCGCCGGAGCTGCTGAATGCCCGGGCAGCTACCAATGCTGACTCCGCCCTCGTATTGTATCACATAATCCTTACCCGCGACGGTAGCACCGGAGAAGGTGCGGAAGCTCTGGCGCGAATGCTGGATTATTTCTGCTTTACCCGGCAGAGCGATTCCCTGACTTACTACCGGGGACTTTACAGAGCCGGAGAGTTCAGTTGCCCCGGGCTGGATCAGGAGGGTGATTGCTGGCGGGTACAACTGGGTGCTTTTGCCGAACGTGATAACGCTTTTCGCCTGGCCAACAGCTTGCGGGAGCAACTTGTGGAGGTTGAGGTCCTCTCGCAGGAGAGACGCTATCTGGTAGTCAGCCGTTGCTTCCCACATAAGAAGGAAGCCCGCACCGCTGCCCGCCAGTGGCGAAAGGAAAATATTATCGACGACTACCTGTTGCGAAAATTCATCCCCTGACGGATGACGGACCGTTTTAACGGGAGTGAGCTTGAGCCGAGCAAAGAACCAGGATACAATGACCCCGATGGTACGGCAGTACCTGGAGATCAAACGGGAAAACCAGGACGCAATCCTGTTCTACCGGATGGGGGATTTTTACGAGATGTTCTTTGAGGACGCCCTCACCGGCAGCGAGGTACTGGGCATCACCCTGACCCGGCGCGGCCAGCATAAAGCAGAAGATATCCCGTTGGCCGGTTTTCCCTATCATGCGCTGGAAGTTTACCTGCACAAGATGTTGCAGGCCGGCTACAAGGTGGCGGTCTGTGAGCAGGTCGAAGATCCGGCGCTGGCCAAAGGGGTAGTGAAACGGGAGGTAGTCGAGGTATTCACCCGCGGTACTGATCTTTCCAATTCCGCCCTGCTGCAAACCGCTAACAACTATATCGTCTCGCTGTATCACAAAGGTGATCTCTGGTCAGCGGCCTGGATGGATGTCACCACTGGTGAGTTTGTCGCCGCTGAACTGCCGGAGCAGTCGCTGCTGGTCAAACTGAGTGCCCTGTCACCGGTAGAGTATGTCATCTGCCATGGGCAGGAAAAACGCTTCCAACAGCTGCTGCCCGCTTCTCCGATCCCCCTGGCCCGACTGGAAAGCTGGTTCTTTGAGCACCAGTTTGCCCGCAACCTCCTGCTGGATCATTTTGCTGTGCGCAGTCTCAAAGGTTTTGGTCTGGAGGAAAAGCTGACGGCGATAATCGCCGCCGGTGCCGTCCTGCACTATGTGCGGGACAATTTGAAACGCCCCCCCCGCCAGGTGCAGGCTCTGAGCTGCTGGGAACCCACCGACTATCTCAAACTCGATCCCACTTCCCGCCGCAACCTGGAGCTGGTGGAGCCGTTATCAGGTGGCGACAGGCGGCAGACTCTGTTTGCAGTAATGGACAGGACCCTGACCCCGATGGGCCGGCGCCTCCTGCATCGGCGTCTGCAGGAACCGTTGTTGAATATAAGTGCAATTGAACAGCGACTGGATTATGTCGAAACGGCACTGACCGCACCGGCGGTACGGGGGGCTATTCGTAACCTGCTGCGCAATGTGATCGACCTGGAACATCTCACCACCAAGATCTCCTCCATCCGGGCGAATGCGCGGGACCTGACCGCACTGGCCACCATGCTCGAAGTGATCCCGGAACTGCAGGAACAGACACTGCAATTTGATCTGCCCGCCTGGCAGGAAATGGCCGCGACGCTTGACCCACTGCCGGAGCTGCGCGAGCGGATCCGTGCCACGTTGCTTGATGATCCTCCCGCTGGTGTCAGGGAGGGGGGAATGGTCCGCTCAGGATTTCACCCCCGGCTGGATGAGCTGCACGGTCTGGCCAGTTCCGGCAAAACCTGGCTGGATGAATTCGCCTCCCGGGAGCGGGAAACCACCGGTATCAGCAGCCTCAAAGTGAAAAGCAATAAGGTATTCGGCTACTATATCGAAGTGAGCAATCCCAATCTGGAGCGGGTACCCGCAAACTATATCCGTAAACAGACACTGGTCAATGCAGAGCGTTTTATCACCCCTGAGCTCAAGGAGTATGAGGAGAGAATCTATTCGGCACGGGATGAGATCGAATCGCTCGAATACGAGATCTTCCAGCAACTGCTGCAGAACGTGCAACAGGAGATCGCGCCGATCCAGAGCAATGCCGCCCTGCTGGCCCGGATCGACCTGCATACCGCCCTGGCGGTACTGGCGGAGGAAAACCGCTACCATCGTCCCCACCTGGGTGAGGACGGGGAGCTGTCGATCAAAGAGGGACGCCACCCGGTGGTGGAAAAACTGCTCCCGGTCGGTGACCAGTTTGTACCCAATGATGTCGAACTGGAGAACAATCATCGCCAGATCCTGCTGATCACCGGTCCCAACATGGCGGGGAAATCGACCTACCTGCGGATGGTGGGTCTGATCGTACTTATGGGGCAGATGGGGTCCTTTGTCCCGGCTGCACAGGTACACCTCGGCCTGGTTGACCGGATCTTCACCCGGGTCGGTGCCAGCGACAACCTGGCCCGGGGGGAATCGACCTTCCTGGTGGAGATGAATGAAGCAGCCAACATCCTCAACAACGCTACCAGCCGCAGCCTGATCCTCCTGGATGAGATCGGCCGCGGCACCTCTACTTTTGATGGTCTCTCACTGGCCTGGGCGATCACCGAGTATCTGCACAACCAGGAAAAAGTGCGCGCCAACACCCTGTTTGCAACCCATTATCACGAACTGGTCGATCTGGAACAGACGCTGCCCCGTCTGCGCAATGTCAATATCCAGGTCAAGGAGTACGGCGGCAAACTGGTGTTTCTGCGTAAAATCGTACCGGGTGGTTGCAGTCACAGCTATGGGATCGATGTCGCCCGCATGGCGGGAATACCACAAACGGTTATTGAACG
Organism: Candidatus Delongbacteria bacterium; assembly: GCA_016784425.1. Lineage (GTDB taxonomy): Bacteria > CAIWAD01 > CAIWAD01 > BS150m-G50 > BS150m-G50 > BS150m-G50. The sequence continues at coordinate 14,213 of JADHUQ010000037.1, forward strand.
GGCACGGGAGGTTTTACGGACGCTGGAGCAGACTCAACTCACCAGTGACGCCCAACCCCGGCTGGCAGTACACCACCCGCCGGCAACCCCGGAGATAGCGGAGGTGCAGCCTCAACTGTTTGAGGAGGAGGAGCAGACCCTGCTGGATGAGGTACTGCAACAGAAGCTTGACCGGATGACCCCGCTGGAGGGGATGCTGTTTCTTGATCGCCTGCAGCGGAAAATCCGGCGTCAGAGGAAACGACAATGACCCGGTTAGTGCTGTTCGTCTGTTCCGGTAACATCTGCCGCAGTCCGATGGCGGAACTGCTTTTCCGGCAGCTGCTGCTGGAGCATGGTGTCGAGTGGATCAAAACCGGGTCCTGCGGAACGCTCGGTATCAGCGGTGCTCCCATCAGTGACAACAACCTGGTTGTACTGGTCGAACAGGGTCTCCAACCGGCAGCTCACCGGTCCACCGCCCTGCAGTTTCACCACCTCTACCGCGCCGATCTGATTATTGTCATGGAACCGTTGCACCGGGATATGATCGCTGAAGAGGCGGGTGATGATCCTGAAATCATGCAACGGGTACTGGCCCTCACCGAGTTTCATCCTGATCCCCGGCAGCGCAACGGTGCCGGTATCTACGATTTTGTCGCCTCTGAGGTAGAAACCTATCGCGAGATGGTGGAGGAATTCCATATGCGGTTACAGGGGCTGCTGGAATACTGCCTGCGGCTCTGGAGATAGAGTCTATAATTTACTATTGATTGAGGTCATAATGCAGCTGATCAAGCTGGAACAGAACAGCCGGGCAAGCGCTGTCCTGCTGCTCCTGGTTCTGATGCTGCCGGTCATGGTTTCCGCACAG
>JADHUQ010000038.1 GCA_016784425.1 Candidatus Delongbacteria bacterium
ACCGGTCCAGAGCTGCAGACTGGCATCACCCATCAGGTTGTTCCACCAGGAGAAGTTATCCACCAGATTGGGGGCGACTGCCTGGTAGGACTGCCAGAGGTCGTACTTGCCGTTAAAGAGAGCCGCGCCGGCCGTGGTCAGACCATGGTTGAAAATACCGCCGAAAACACCTACATCGACGACATTGTTGCAGCGGGTGTTGGTGCCTGAAGTTGCGGTTCCAACCGCGGCAACCGCTCCTCTGGGTGAACCCACGGTTCCCGCCCGGTAAAACCCCTCTGTCAGCCCGGTACCATTGATGAAGTCGCCGGTATTGCAGGTGATATTGACCACGAAGGGCACCATCAGGTTGTTGTTGAGGCTGTTGCTGTAGCTGTTACTCCAACCGTTCATGTACTGATAGCCGCGGTAGTTGAAGTAGAGGATCCCGTTATTGAAAGCATTCGCGATGGAGGTAACTTCGTTGGTGCAACCTTCATGGGCGTAGCAGTCGGTAACATTGGTAAAACCGTCTGTTTCCAGCAGGTAGCGGATATTCTCACTGATGAAAGCGGTCGACCAGCCGGAGCCGGAGTTGCTGTCCGCAACCAGATGGGCGCTGTTGAACCAGCTCAGATCGGTGTAAAAGGGTGAGCGCTCATAACTGAGTTGCTTGTTGATAACATTCTGCAGTTGTGAAGCGCCATCAATCGACATGCGGCCCACAAAAAGATCCCCGAGAATATCCCCGCCGGCCAGGCAGGCATAGTCGTGATCGCCGGTACCGTTGGAGGCGGCTACTGTCCCTAAACTGCAACTGCTGGGATCGCCTACCAGAACGACATGGACCGGGGGCAGGTCCCAATTGTCGAAAGCCCCCTGGATGTAGCTCTTGACCGACCCGGAGTTGGTTAAGGACATGTTCGCCTGCGTGGCGGTATAGACTAGGTGTCCTTTCTCCCGCTTCCAGTCGAGCAGTGGCTGCAGATAGGATAAGGCGCTGCTGTTGTAGATGTAGAGAATCGGTTCCAGACCGTAATCATCTCCATCCCGCTGCGCATCTACCCAGGCTTCACGGTTGATCACATTGCCAACCAGCAGCTTGTCAAAACTCTGACTGGGTGGCAACTGGCGGGTGAGTTGGTTGATCCGGTTTTCACCGTTGAAACTGAAGCTGACCAGCAGTTCACTGTGAATGCGAAGGATACGCTGGGCCGGATTATACTGGAATGGGATTACGCAAAGCTGGACCAGGCGATGGTCCCGCATTATTGCCGGATCAGAAATTCTGATCATATCCCGGGGGAGGAACTCGTCAAGGCTGTAGTACTCCTCATCATACTGCCAGTCTGAAGGCTTTTCCAGCAGGAACTCCTCCAGCTGTTGCGGCCAGAGGATAACATCCTGGATTTCGATGATCTGGCTGTCAAAATCGAATTCAACGGCAGCAGTCGCAGGGATTTCCAGCGACCAGGTCAACGCGTTGAGTTCCCCCTGTCCGACGCTGGCTACCGGGGTGAATCCCTCTTGCGGCAGGCGTTGATACACCACGCCGTCAAGTTGGATATCATCCAGGGAAAGGTCTGAAAGCTCCAGGCTGACAGCACAACCCTGTTGATCGGAATGCTGCAGGGTGATTTCAACGGTAGCAAATGCCTGCCCCAGCAGTGTCAACGCCAGGGTCAGTAATAGTAAACTCCTTCTGATGGCCATAATTATACCTTTCACGATATCTTAAAGCTGATTTTGAGTATTGTCTTGGTTCAGGTCGGGCACCGGTAAAGATACCAACCACAGCTGAAACAATCCAGCCTGGAGTGGGTAGTTTACAGATTCCTGCCCGGTACTCTCCCACCACAAAGTTCACCTGCGGTGGGTGTCTTACTTTTATTCGGCAGACAACAAGCCAGCATTGAGAATATTTTATACCAGTGTCTGATGTTGCGCTGGCAGCAAGGCAGGTGAAAACTCCACTCCTGTCCGGTAGCCCAGGCGTGATGCAGTGCCATTATGAGTTTTATTTGATGCAGTTATACCGTAATATCTCTCAGTGGAATACAGCCGCCAGTTGCCACCGAAAATGGGAGCTGTCCAGCTGAAAGGGCTGTTTCAGGGAAGTGGTTTTCCTCCTCCTGCACACTACAGGGGCTGCCCTGATCCGGTCACCCCGGCTCCGGGCAGACCTCGTTTCACCAGCTACCTGTGTGGGGAACTTGCCGACAGGGTTAACAGAAAGAGATTGTCATGCCGGAGTATTCACTGACTGTCAACGGAAAAGAAAAGACCGTCGCTGTGGCTGCGGATACACCCCTGCTCTGGGTATTGCGCGACGAGTTGCATCTGACCGGTACCAAGTACAGTTGCGGCGCAGGTCTCTGCGGCAGCTGTACGGTCCATCTCAACGGGGAAGCGGTCCGCTCCTGTGTCACTACCATAGCGGAGGCTGACGGCGGTTCTATCAGTACTATCGAAGGTTTGGCCGCCCGCAAACATCCACTCCTGGCTGCCTGGTTGAGTGAGGAGGTTTCCCAATGCGGTTACTGTCAACCGGGACAGATCATGCAGGCAGCAGCCCTGTTGGCGGAAAATCCCAATCCTGATGATCAGGCCATCACCGCTGCCCTCACCGGTAATCTGTGTCGCTGTGGAAGTTACCTCCGCATCCGCAAAGCTATCAAACTGGCAGCCGGCCAGGGAGGTGGTCGATGAAAATCATACCGGATCCTGGCAGACGCGAATTCATTAAGATCGCCATCACAGCTACCGGTGGTCTGATTCTCGGGTTTTACATCCCCACTGACAGCAGCAGGCTGCAGGCACCGGCGGAGACAAATCCACACCTCTTCAAACCGAACGCCTGGTTGCGACTGGACCCTGACGGCACCACCACTGTTATCGTCTCCCGTTCTGAAATGGGTCAGGGGGTGCGCACTGCCCTGCCGATGATTGTCGCGGAGGAGCTGGAGGTGAATTGGTCGAGCGTACGGATCGAACCGGCAATCGCTGCGCAGTACTATGGAAACATGACTACCGGTGGCAGCACCAGCATCCGCGAATCCTGGGAACCGTTGCGACAAGCCGGTGCGACGGCGCGGGAACTCCTGATCAGTGCGGCGGCAATAATCTGGGCGGTTGATCGCAGCAGTTGCAGAGCGAAACAGGGCCAGGTTCTGCACCTGCCAACCGGTCGACAACTCCCCTATGGTGAGCTGCTGGCTACCGCCGCCGAACTGCCGATTCCGACTGAAGCCCCACTCAAACAATCGGAAGATTTCACCATCCTCGGCCGGAGCCTGGCCCGCCTGGATTCGCCGGAGAAGGTCAGTGGTACAGCCCGTTTTGGCTTCGACCTCGCACTACCGGGTTTACAGGTGGCGATGGTGGAGCACTGCCCGGTGCTGGGTGGCAAAGTGGCAGGTCTGGATCCCTCCGCAGCGCTGGCGGTCGCAGGTGTCCGACAGGTATTCGAAATCGAAAACGGGGTGGCGATTGTGGCCGATTCCCCCTGGGCAGCATTGGAGGGACGCCGCGCATTGCGGAACAGCGGCAAGTCGGCCATCAGCTGGGATGAGGGGGAGCACGCGGCTCTCGATAGCGAAAGCCTGCGTGAGATGCTCGAGCTTAAAAGCAGGGAGGAGGGAACCACCATTCGCCGGGAGGGTGATATCGGGAAGGCGCTGACTGCAGCCACCCGCAGACTGGAAGCGATCTACGAGCTGCCTTTCCTGGCCCACGCCCCGATGGAGCCGATGAACTGCACCGCTGTTGTACGCCCGGGTGCGGCGGAGATCTGGGCACCGACTCAATCGCCACAATGGGCACAGGCTACTGTGGCCGCTGCTCTGGAGTTGCCACGGGACCAGGTAAAGGTTCATACCACCCTGATCGGGGGTGGTTTCGGGAGGCGGTTACTGAACGATTATGCGGTGGAGGCGGCAGAGATTTCCCGGCACACCGGTACACCGATTAAACTGCTCTGGACCCGGGAAGACGATATACGGCATGACTGGTATCGTCCGGCCAGCTATCATCGGGTTGCCGCCGCCCTGGATGCAAACAATCAGCTGACCGGCTGGAAGCACCGGGTGACGGCGCCCTCCATCTCGCAATCATTGAATCCCCGCTGGTTTGATCCGGACAATCCCGACATCGTCGATGGTGCGCGGCAGTTCCCCTACAGGACCCCCAACCTCCTGGTGGACTGCGTCATCGCCAACAGCGCCGTACCGGTCGGATGGTGGCGCTCGGTCTATAACAGCCAGAACGCGTTTGTCAACGAGTGTTTCATGGACGAGTTGGCGGTTGCGGCTGGTAGTGATCCATATCAGTTCCGTTTGCAACTGCTACCGACAGATTCAAGACTCCGCGGTGTACTGGAGTTGGTAGCTGATCACACGCATTGGGGACAAGCAGCTGTAGAGGGGCGTTTTCGGGGAATTGCCTGCCACGCCTGTTTCGGTAGTTATCTTGCGACTGTGACTGAGATCTCACTGGGGCGAAACGGTGAGGTAAGGGTGCATAAAGTGACATCCGCACTGGATTGCGGGCCGATTGTCCATCCGGATCTGATTACTGCACAGGTTGAGGGGGCTGTCGCTTTCGCCCTGACCGCAACCCTCTGGGGGGAGATCACTCTCGAGAAAGGTCGGATCAGAGAAAGTAATTTCTCTGATTACCGGCTGTTGACCATGGCGGAAATGCCGGAGGTGGAGGTGCACATCCTGCCGAGTAGCGCTGAACAGGGGGGGATCGGTGAACCTGGTGTACCACCCGTCGCCCCGGCAGTGTGTAACGCAATCTTTGCCGCGACCGGAAAAAGGATTCGCAAGCTACCGGTAAGGCAGGTAAAACTTGATTGATCAAATTGGGTGCAAATTGGGGGATTAAATTGGGGTCGGACCTAGATTAGTGTTTATTATTATTATACATAAGGCGGAAATTAGGGGTAAAATAGCCCTTAAACGGGTGTTTTTCACCTGAAAGTAGACAGACCTGAAACGAGAGGATTTGAGATGAATGAAGGAGCTGAACCTCAGACAACTTTAACACGGGAAACACGCCAGTGGGCGATGATCTGCCATCTGGCAGCTTTATCCGGGCTACTCGCCAACGGTGTGGGTTTCCTGGTGGGACCGCTGGCGGTCTGGCTGGTAAAGCGGGAGGATGATCCGTTTATCGATGACCAGGGCAAGGAGGCGGTGAATTTCCAGATAACCATGTTCATCGCTGCTTTCGTGAGTGCTCTGCTTATTCTGGTTTTGATCGGAATCGGACTGCTGATACTGGTCGGCGTTTCGATGGTAGTCTTCCCCATCATCGCCGCCATCAAGGCCAGCGAGGGGGAGTTTTACCGTTATCCGATCTCGATTAGATTCATCAAATAAGTAAGGTACAAGCCCCGGGGATGGAACAACAGGGAACAGGACGCTCCTGCCGGTGGCCATCGGTGGGTTTCCCTCTTCCACAGACATATGAATAACCAGGAAACAAAATGACCCCCCCCACGCAACCGTTGGGTGCTATCGTTGGTTCAATGAAACGCCGGCATATCATCAGAGTATTCCGTAATGCGGACGCCACCTCCCCGGAGACAGCACACACCCTGATGGAGTAAGAACGTTCTGTGATCTGTCACGGGACGCAGTCGCTTTTATTCCATCCGGCGCATAATGACAGCAAAGAGCGGAGACCAAACCTTAGGAGAGATGAGTGGTTCTCGCATCCGGGGGAGATTTGAAAATCATATGCACCGGTATCCGATCGGAGCAGGAACATATCTTTCGAGGAGATTAGTCAATGAACAACATCTGTGTTTTGAGCGTCTATGTGGAGGACCTTGCGGCAGCCAGACGTTTCTATGTTGATACAATGGGTTTTGAGATCAAAAATGAATATGGTGACTGCATTCTGCAGTTGCATAACGATGGAGTCGCCTTTCTTCTGGAGCAGTTAGAGGGTGATTATCCCGGCCAACCGTGTGTAATCCCGGCCATCAAAGTTACCGACCTGGTGGCGGAGATCAGCAGATTGAAGCAAGCGGGGGTAGATATGCTGCATGAGGAACCGCAAGATTTTCCCGCCGGCCGCTTTGTCGCCTGCCGTGACGGCACTGGAAACCTCTTTGAAGTGCTGCAGTTCAATTGAACTCTGTTGGCAGACCTGAACATCATCAAACTGTAGAAGGCTATATTGGAGGAGTGATGAATTCAAAGACCACTGCCAGTGAACCTTTGCTGCTGTTGATCGCCTGCCTGCTGGCTCTGCTGGTTTCCGGTTTTGCCCCTTTCGATCGACCCACCTGGTGGCTGGAAGTGTTTCCTGTGCTCATCGGTTTACCGCTACTGCTGGCTACCTGGCACCGGTTTCCCCTCACCCCTCTGGTTTATCGCCTGCTGTTTCTTCACGCTCTCATCCTGATACTGGGTGGTCATTATTCGTATGCCCGGGTCCCGCTGGGCAGTTGGGTACAGGAGCTGTTCGACCTGCAACGCAATCACTACGACCGGATCGGCCACCTGGCCCAGGGTTTCATACCGGCGCTACTGACCAGGGAACTGCTGCGGAGACAGCTTAAACTGAGCGGTCGCTGGCTGTTTTTTCTGGTTATCGCGGTCTGTCTCGGTATCAGCGCCATGTACGAGCTGATCGAATGGTGGGCTGCTCTCATAGGTGGAGATGGCGCTCAGGCTTTTCTCGGCACACAGGGGGATATCTGGGACACCCACTGGGACATGCTCCTGGCACTGACTGGTGCTATCACAGCCATGCTGATACTGCCCCGGTTGCATGACCGGCAACTGGCGAAACTGACTGCCGGGAGCAGCGTATGATCCGGGCTCCGGGTCTCTTCCTACTACTGATTACAGCAATACTGTTGGCAGGTACAGCTGCTTCTGCAGTACCTGACGGTTATTCGGATCGCCCTACGAGGTTGCAGTTGGCGGCGATTGAAAGGACCACCCATTTTGTCACCTACGCACCCGGTTATCGGCAGCTCGACTATCCGGGGGGCGACCTGCCGGACAGCCTCGGTGTTTGTACAGATCTGATTATACGCAGCTATCGAGCGCTCGATATCGATCTGCAGGTTGAAGTGTACCAGGATATGCTCTCCTCCTTCCAGGAGTATCCCCCACTCTGGGGACTGACCCGGCCGGACAGGAATATCGACCACCGCCGGGTACCAAACCTGCAGGTTTTCCTTGAGCGACAGGGAACAAAACTTCCTGCAAGTGAAACAGCTGGAGACTATCTCCCGGGTGACCTGGTTACCTGGATGTTACCGGGAAACCTGCCCCATATCGGTATCGTTACCGCTCGCCGTTCCACCGATGGCAAACGCCCCCTGCTGGCGCACAACATCGGCCAGGGACCGGTGCTGGAGGATATGCTGTTGCGTTTTGTCATCACCGGACATTATCGATATTTCGGCAATACGAACCGGCCGTGATACCGTAACCAGGAGGTAATTTGACCGATACCCCACAGTACATCTATACCATTCAACCCACCCGGGCGGCAATGCTGACCGCCGACCCCACTCCGGAGGAAGCGGCAGTTCTCGACCGGCACATCAGCTACCTGCAGGATTTGACCGCCGCCGGTGTGGTCATCCTGGCGGGCAGAACTCTCAACAGTGACCCGAGCAGTTTCGGCATTGTAGTATTCAAGGCTGCCGACCTGGCAGTGGCAGAGCGAATAATGCAGAATGACCCGGCAGTGAGCGCAGGGGTGATGCAGGCCAAATTGTATCCTTATCGGGTAGCACTGATGGGTGGGAGATGATAGCCTACTTGCTGCAGGGGGCGGGTCTCGGTTTCATGGGGGCATCACAACCGGGGCCTTTTCAGGCTTTCATCATCGCTCAAACTCTGCAGGCGGGCTGGCGTCGTACCCTGCGGGCTGCTCTGGCACCACTACTCAGTGATGCACCGATAATCCTGCTGGTGATGCTGTTGTTGCGCCAGGTGCCTTTGTTCCTGCAACGCTCCCTCTACATCGCCGGTGGGTTGTTCCTGCTCTTTCTGGCCTGGCGCTCCTGGTACAACTGGCGCTTTCACCCCGGGGAAGATACTTCAGCCGCTGTAAACAGCGACAATACACTGCTCAAAGCGGTGACGATGAATTTCTTGAGTCCGGGTCCGTACATCTACTGGAGTCTGGTGGCAGGTCCGATATTTCTGACCGGTTGGCGGGAAGATCCAGCCAACGGAATCGCGTTTATCACCGGGTTTTACCTGCTTATGGTTGCAACTCTGGCTGCGATAATCGTCACTTTTGGTCTGTCACGGAAGTTCGGTCCCAGGGTAACACATATCATATTAGGTGTATCGATTTTGACGATGATCAGCTTTGGTGGATACCATATCTGGCTGGGAATCTGCGGATAAGCGCGACGTAGAGGAAACACATCATTTAAATCGAGTGGGAAAAGGAGATAAAATGAGTGTCTTTGAACTGATGAAGAAACGCTGTTCGGTACGCGAATTCACCGACCAACCGGTTGAGGAGGAGAAACTCATCCGCATACTTGAAGCGGCTCGAGTGGCTCCCTCCGCCGCCAACCGCCAGCCGTGGCACTTTATAGTACTGCGTAACCAGGCGCTGAAGGAGCAGGTCTCCTCGCACTGGGGGGCTAAAGCTCCAGTGATTATCGTCATCTGTGGCGATCACATCAGCTCCTGGCACCGCAAGGATGGCAAGGATCACTGTGATATCGATGCGGCGATAGCGGTCGACCACATGACCCTGATGATAACTGAACTGGAACTGGGCAGCTGCTGGGTCTGCGCCTTTAACAATATACGCACAGCCGAGGTGCTGGATCTGCCGGAGCAGCTGGAACCGATCGCCCTGCTACCACTCGGTTACCCGGCAGAGTTCAGCGATCCCGATCGTCACGACAGCCAGCGTAAACCGCTGGAGGATATCGTATCCTGGGATGGTTACAAAAAGGGATAGCGTTCCGGGACAGCCGGCTGATTTGATATTCCCACCACGACTGGACTATCATTGAGGATACCAGGTTTTGGGGATACATGGAGACATTGTTGATCCACCGCAGGTTTGATGCGGTTGCTTCCAAAAACCTGCAGCTGGAAATCTGCACTGAGGATTAAAGCCAGTAGCATCAGGCATGTGCAACCGGTATCAATCCGGATGGTGTCTGGACAGCCGATCACATTCTCTCCTGATGTACAGATCAAACAGGTCCATTTTTCCCTGGCAAAGCTGTTATGTCGCCAGTAAAGGGACTTCTCCTTACCGGTTCCGTTGACTTTTCCCTTCCCATTTCATATGTTCCACCCCAAACAGTTAAACAGAGAGTAAAGACAGCCTTGCGTTTATACAATGTAACCACCGAGAAACAGGTGGAGATGATCAATATCGACAACCTGCTGAGACGCTACCTCCAGGAGGAGCAGTTGACAGAGGGGGTGCTGCTGATATTCGTTCCTCACACCACCGCCGCTGTCACCATCAACGAAAACGGTGACCCGGATGTCCAACGGGATATCATCAACATGCTCAACCAGGTGATTCCCTTCGATGGGAATTTTCACCACTTTGAGGGAAATTCGGCAGCCCATATCAAGAGTTCTCTGATCGGCTGCCAGACTCAGGTAATTGTCAGGGATGGCCTGGCGCAGTTGGGGACCTGGCAATCTGTCTATTTCTGCGAGTTTGACGGTCCCCGCAACCGCAAGCTCTGGATCGAACATCATACCACCCCCGGCCATTCGGCTGCCCCCCCTACCCAACCGTGAGGTAAAATGTACAACCCCCAGAACCCCCTGATTGTCCAGTCCGATCGTTCAATTTTTCTGGAAACCGATAATCAGCATTACGAGGAAGCACGCGACCAGCTGGCCCGTTTTGCCGAGCTGGAAAAGAGCCCGGAGCATCTGCACACCTATCGTATCAACCCCCTTTCCCTCTGGAACGCAGCAGCCGCCGGAATGAACGCCGGTGAAATCATCAACGTGCTGGATCGTTTTTCCAAGTACGAAATCCCGAACAACATCGTGGAAATCATCCGGGAACAGGTAGCTCGTTACGGCCGTTTGAAGCTGGTCAAAGCGGGGAAAGGTCTTCTGGCACTGGAGTCAGCCGATGAGTCTCTGCTGGCGGAAATCGTCCAGCATAAAACGGTCAAACCCTATATCGATAACCAGATATCTCCTTTTCGAATAGAGGTGAACGCCGGAAATCGCGGGTATCTCAAACAGGCGTTGATCAAGATCGGCTTTCCGGTTGAAGATCTGGCCGGTTACCGGGACGGAGCACCGCTCGAACTGTCCCTCCTGCCAATCAGTCGCTCCGGCAAAGAGTTTCAGATGCGACGCTATCAGGAGGACGCTGTGGCCCGTTACTGGGCCAGTGGTGATGTCAGGGGTGGTTCCGGTGTACTGGTGCTTCCCTGTGGTTCCGGGAAAACCGTGATCGGTATGGGAATCATGGAAAAGGTGAAAATGCACACCCTGATTCTGACTACCAATGTGACCGCGTTGCACCAGTGGCGTGAGGAGCTGTTGGACAAAACCGATATCAATCCACGGGACATCGCCGAATACAGCGGCGAACACAAATCGATCGGCCCGATCACTATCGCCACTTACCAGATCCTGACCTACCGGCATAGTAAGAACTCACCTTTTGTCCATTTCGGTATCTTTGACGAACACAACTGGGGATTGATTATTTACGATGAGGTGCACCTGCTGCCGGCACCGGTTTTTCGGGCGGTGGCGGTTTTACAGAGCCGACGGCGTCTGGGTTTGACAGCCACCCTGGTTCGGGAGGATGGCAAGGAGGATGATGTCTTCTCCCTGATCGGCCCGAAAAAAGTGGATATTCCCTGGCGCGAACTGGAGACACAGGGCTGGATAGCGGAGGCGGTGTGCGTTGAGTACCGGCTGGCCCTCTCTCCGGAGAAAAGGATGGATTACGCTCTCTCGGAGAAACGGAAGAAGTATACAATTGCTTCGACCAATCCCCGCAAGATGGATGTCATTAAGATGTTGCTGGAACGGCACGCCGAGGACCAGGTGCTGATCATCGGGCAGTATATTGACCAGCTGAAGAAGATCGCCGCGGAGCTGGAAGCTGACCTGATCACCGGTTCAGTTAAGAATGATGTGCGGGATGTGCTCTACGAGGAGTTCCGCAGCGGCAGAATCAAGCGCCTGGTAGTCTCCAAGGTGGCCAATTTCGCAGTTGATATTCCCTCCGCTAATGTGGCGATCCAGGTCTCCGGTACCTTTGGTTCCCGGCAGGAGGAGGCGCAACGGCTGGGTCGGATTCTGCGCCCCAAAAAAGGAGATAACATCGCGCATTTCTATACGCTCGTCACCCGCGATACTATCGATCAGGAGTTTGCCATGAACCGACAGCTCTTCCTGACCGAACAGGGTTATCGTTACGAGATTATCAATTTTGACTGACACACCCACTATTACTACCAGGCGACTACGCTTGCGCCCCTGGCGGGAAGCGGATGTAGGTCCGCTCTTCCGCATCCTGCTCAATGAAGAAACGCTGCGTTATTTCCCAGCTGGACCGGTACCGACCCGTCCGCGTATCGCCGGACTGGTAGCGCGCCAGTTGATACATTGGGCGCGGCGGGGATACGGCTGGTGGGCGGTTGAAGAGTTGGCGGTGGAAGGGAAACTCTGCGGTTGGTGTGGGCTGCAATACCTGCTGGAAACAGGCGAAACCGAAGTTGCTTATCTTCTTGACAAGCCTTGCTGGGGTCGAGGACTCGCCACGGAGGGAGCCGGGGCTGCAGTGAAATTCGGGTTTGAGGTGGTGGGACTGGATAGTATCGTCGGTTTGATCCACCCTGACAACCTGGCTTCCGGGAGGGTGCTGGAGAAGTCCGGCTTGATCTTCACCCGCAAACAGAAGTACTTCGGAATGACCTGCTGTCGATACGCGATTATGAAGTGAGAGTGTACAGGAATCAGTTTTGCTATAATGCTGATATACAACCACTTAGACTTCTCCGGGGTCGGACCCGGTTATCTTGTTGAAATGTAGTTGTTTAGATACAGTTTTCGCCTGAAAATGGCCCTGAAACAGTGCTTTTTCGGCCTAAAATGGATCAAGAAATAGAATCGAGCGTGCAGTAATTATTTATGACGTCTTCAACTGTGAAGAGATAATGCCGATATCACTACGCTCATACAATCCGGGGGATGATTTCGATGAGGTCTTCTCATTTGCCAGGGAAATCCTCGCCGAATCACCAGTTGAGGATGCCCGTAGAGAACTACTCGCCTACCCCGCCAAAGCGCTGGTCGCCAAGGTCGCCCTGGATAGCCAGGGGACAATCATCGGTTTCGGCGCTGCCACTTATCCCTACTGGAACAATATCGCTATCATCGATTATCTGGTAGTGAAGCCGGAGTGGCGCAGTCGTGGCGTCGGTGCCGAGCTAATTGCGGAACTGGAAAGAGCGCTGTCGCAGGTTGAGCATCAGCCTTCCATCACTCGAGCGGTGTCCCAGACTGAGTGCGCCCCGAACAGAATGCTCGGGATTAGAATCGTCACAGTTCAAACCGTAACCTGGAATGAGGCTGGCATCCGCTTCTACGAACGGCAGGGCTACACGCAGCGAGTCGTGCTGCCGAGCTACTACGGCGCTGACAACGACCTGGTCTGGCTGGATCGAACGCTGGAGAGTTGACACCGAAGAGATAATGAAAATGTCCACACTGCTACTCCTGCCTGTATTCCAACAGTAGAGCCCCACCCAGGGATATCCCCCACACCGCCAGCCGCCCCTGTCCACTTATGACACCCCTTGCGTCATCATCAATAACTACTGCATCATATCGTGAGAGTATTCCGGGAGAGCTTTACGACCAGCGCTCTGTTACCGGAAGCCTGAAAGAAGTGATACAAATCGCGCAATAACATCGCCAGCTTCTGTTGACACCTGGTTCCAAGGGTGAAGTTGTGCAGTCGTCTGGCGTATATGCTGAGATATTGACCGAACGTAAAAGAGCAGCCCCCGCTCTTGCGAACAGAGGCTGCTCAAATTCCATTACAACTGCCTTGACTAAGAGTCAGTCTTAGACAATCAAACAGTTAACGCTTGTGTGGTACATCCAGAATCTGACCGGGATAAATCAGGTTCGGATCTGTGATCTGATCCTGATTGGCTTCATAGATCAATGGCCAGAGTGCCGGATTGCTGTAAACCTGTGGATAACCGGCGATGCGTGCCAGGTAGTCACCCTGGATCACAGTATAGCGCATCTTGATGCTCTCCAGGGGGAAGCGGTTCTTGCGCAGCATACGATCACGCGGAATCGAAAAGACCTGGTTGGGGAAGATCAGGTCAGGATCATCAATCTCACCACGATTGGCATCGTAAATCCAGGTCCATTTGAAAGGATCATTATAAATGAACGGCTTCTTGGCGATGTTCCAGAGACAATCACCCCGCACCACTTTGTAAGAGGTGGGGAAATTGGTCGCGGAGAGATATTCCAGCGGCATGTCTACGATTTTGTTCTCCATGCTGGCTTTGTACATCGCAATTTCCTGCAGCCAGGCTGCGGCTCGGGGGTGGAGAGCTGACCTGCTCTGGCTGAAGTTCTGGTATTTCTGGAGATCACGATAAATCGCGTCACCATTCTGCTGCATGGCCGCAAGATCCATTCCGGCATAACGGGCGAAGTTATCGCGCAGGGTTTCTACATTATTCAGGTAAGTGTCCAGCGAACGTCGATCTGTTTCCAGGGTGTTGAAAATCTGATTCCACGCAGTGTCGGTCTGTTTTTGCACAGAGGCAATCTCAGCCCTCAGGCGATCAATCTCCTGATTGACTGCAGCCAGTTCCTGGCGGGCGACCGCTTCACGCTGCTGGTATCCCTGCAGTTCCACGAGATACTGATCGTAAGTCATCCGGTCCTTATTTGCGCCAAATGCGAGAGACGGCATCAGAACCGCCAGCGCCAAAAGTGTCATCATGAGCCTTTTCATAGGGTTCTCCTTAACTCAATTGAGTTTCCTTATATTCCCAATACGATATGTAAGCTTTGTCGAATCGAAGTATTCCATCAACGGCACCGTGATCCGCCGCGGAATTCCGAGCAGCTCACCGATTTGACTGATGGTCATTCCCTCATCCATCAGTGCGCCCTGTAAACGCTTCAGCAACATCTCAACGACAGAAACTTCCGCCATGTATTCGTTACTGATACGCACAATTTGTTTATTCTGCACCATAATACCAAGCAGTTCTTTCACTTTCACAGGTGCGAATTCAGGGAAATTCTTCTGCAGGTCACTCAGACGGGGCAGCTGATTTCCCTGCGCTCGCAACCACAGCAGCAGCAACTCAATGATTTCTTCCCGTCTTGGATCCAGCTGGGCCTCATGTCCGGCTAGAGCTGCCCGTGCTTCCTGAAGGTAAATCACCTGGCCGGCAGCCAGTAACTGCAGCAGTCCATCGAACAGTGGCTGGGACAGGGGCGGTACCAGAGCGGTACGAAGGTGAGCCAGACTGATGCCGGGTTGGTGGGGATTCTGCCGGTGAAATTCCGCCATCACCAGTTTAACCTGTTCCAGGTAGTGCTGACGCTGACGGGCAGACATAAAGCTAGTGTTGGTGCCCTTCCCGGTCCTGAATACCAGTCCCTCCTGCACCAACTCGTTCAAAGTTGCAGCAACATCCCGTTGCGTACTACCGGTGCGGGCAACCAGGTCAAGCACATTCCAACCGGGTCTGTTCTCCCCCTGCATCAGACCGATCAGGACCTCGCGTCGTCCGGCAGCTTCCTGATCCTGTAGCGCAGCCATCGTCTCCGGGTTCTGTTTACGTTTCCCAGGTGGAAGTGGATTCAATACCCGCCCCCCACCTATTGTCGTCTGGGGCGAATAACTACGTATCACGAACCGATCTTCGCGGATAGCAGCCACCTGTTTTTCCAGGGTCAATTGCGCCCAGGCAAAACCACCCGGCTCGAGTGTTTTCAGAGCGTCACCCCCCGGTGTCTGCAGTACCACTTTTTCTACGGTAGAGGCTGACTCCGGCTCT
>JADHUQ010000039.1 GCA_016784425.1 Candidatus Delongbacteria bacterium
CAACTGGACCCGCTGACAGGCCAACTGCGTCAATCACCAGCTGATAAGCCCGGGCCGCCTGCGCACCGTTGACCTGGCTGAAAGCGGTTGCGGGGAGGGTATATTCCTCTCCCGCAAAGGGATAAACGTGATACGCCCTGCCAGCGTGCACCAGCTCCCGCACCCCCAGAAAACGGTTTCCCGGTTCGTCGTTATAGTTCTGCACCAGATAAAGGGGCTTGATCTCGTTGGCAATCGTACCCAGCAGTTGCTGCCAGGTACGGCTGTGATACTTTTTGCGGGTGGTGGTCACCAGGACCACGCCGATCCTCGCCGATCGAGGATCGATCCTCAGCAGCACACCTCGTAGAAACCCTGAGCCGTCTGCCAGGTTATAAATCGAGACCCGGTAATGTTCCAGCAACTGTTTGAGGATGATGATGGTGCTGTTGATCAGAGGATGATGAACGGGGCATTCCGACAGATCGACTACCTCGCTGCTCCCCGGTCGGTAGATGCCGAGACGTAAAGGGGCAGCAGCGACACGTAGTTTAGCGGTCAGGCGATACTCGAGCGGTTGCGGAGCCGGGATAATCGTCTCAGGTTGCAGCAGGTCGGTAAACAGCTCCGTTATCCGCTGCTGTTTCAGCTGCAGTTGCTCAGCGTACGTGTGTTCTATCAGTGCACAGGCTGTACATCGTTGACAGATTTTACCCATGATGAGTATAGAGGTCTCTGTGTTGTGGGATTGAGCAGTGAAACAGATCGTCTGCTCCACTTCTATGCCTGGAATCTCGGCATTAAGACCACTGCAATTTTCTCGATCATCGCTTCAGGAATCGCCGATTGGAACGCTGTGTCATTCAGCGTACTACTTCATTTTATCCAGGATGATGTGCGGTAACTCGTCGATCTTCACCCGCTCCTGGGCCAGTGTATCACGATCGCGCAACGTGACACAACCGTCCTCCTTGCTATCATAATCCACTGTGATACACCAGGGTGTACCGATCTCATCCATGCGCCGGTAACGCCGCCCGATGGCACCTGACTGGTCGTAGAACACGTTCCAGTGTGGCCGCAGTTCTGTGATAATCTGACGGGCTATTTCCGGCAGACCATCTTTTTTCACAAGGGGAAAGACCGCTGCTTTTACCGGCGCCAGTTTCGGGTGCAGCTTCAGTACTACCCGCTTTTCGCCGTCGATCTCATCCTCAGTATAAGCGTTGTCGAGGAACATCAACATCGACCGGTTCAGTCCGGCGGAGGTTTCAATGATATAGGGCAGGTAGCGCTCCCCTGCTATTTCGTCAAAATACTCCAGCTTCTTGTGGGAATGCTCCTGGTGCCGGACCAGGTCAAAGTCGGTACGGTTGTGGATACCCTCCAGCTCCTGCCAGCCAAAGGAGAATTCATACTCGATATCGTACGCCGCCCTGGCGTAATGGGCTAACTCGTCCCCTTTGTGTTCATGCAATCTCAGTTTTTCATCCGGAATACCGAGCGCCAGATAAAAGTCGTAACGCTGACGGCGCCAGTACTCCATCCAGGTGCCATCCTCCCCCGGCTTGACAAAAAACTGCATCTCCATCTGTTCGAACTCACGGGTACGGAAAATGAAATTGCCCGGTGTGATCTCGTTGCGGAACGCTTTCCCCACCTGCGCGATACCGAAGGGCACCTTCATGCGGGAGGAATTGATCACGTTCTGGTAGTTGACATAGATACCCTGGGCTGTTTCCGGCCGCAGGAAAACAGTGGCGGCCTGTTCCTCTACCGGACCCATGAAGGTTTTGAACATCAGGTTGAAATTGCGCGGCTCGGTCAACTCTCCACCGCATTCCGGGCAAACTTCCATGGCCAGATCATCAGCGCGAAACCGGGTTTTGCACTGCTTGCAGTCAACCAGCGGATCGGTGAAGCCGTCCACATGCCCGGAGGCGCGCCAGATATCGGGATGCATCAGGATAGCGGCATCCAGCCCGACGATATTCTCATGCTGGTGTACCATCGCGTTCCACCAGAGTCGCTGCAGGTTGTTTTTAAGCTCGATGCCGAGGGGGCCGTAATCCCAGATTGAATTCAGTCCCCCGTAAATCTCACTGGAGGGAAAGACAAAACCGCGTCGCTTGCAGAGCGCTACTACTTTATCCAGCCCTGTTTCCATCGCTTTCTTCGCCATCAGTAGTTCCTTCTTCCGATTTTCCGTTTACTTCCAGATCAGTGTTTGTCTCACATTCCTGCGTTGGTCGAAACAACAGCTCGGCGGACTTGAGCCCCCGATAATAATCCACATGCTGCCGCAGATAAAGATCCAGCAGGCGGTACAACTCCCGTCCAGTAGTGGTGGTGATACCTCGACGATCAATCGCTTCCGGTTCCACAGTCAACAGGTACTCTGCCGCCCGTATCACATTTACCGGCACCTGAATCACCTCCCCCCGGGGAGAACAGTCGGAACAGACAACGCCGCCACTGGAGAGATCGACCGCTATCACATCTGACCGCATAACAGTTGGCGCCTGGCCGCAGTACAAACATTTTTCAGGATGAAAGGCGATTCCCAACCGGTAGAAATGATACAGAAACAGGTAGAACAGGTAATTCCAGTAATGGCGCGTGGAGCCGTCAAGCAGCTCCAGTAGGCGCAGCAGTTGCAGATAAAGCTCGCTGTCGCTGCCACCAGTCGGGTGGACCCTGTCCAGCAACTCCATCATTACCGAGGCAGTGATAAACTTGTCATAATCATTAATGATGCTGCTGAACTGTCTCAACTGGGTCGCGTCGCGCAACTGGTGCAGATCGCGGGTATCACGGTAATAAAAGAGCACCTCTATTTCGGCAAACTTCTGCAGGACGGAAGCCAGACGCGAACCGCGCCGGCGTACACCCTTGGCCATTATCGATATCATCCCCCGCTCCCGCAGGAACAGGTGCAGTACCAGGCTGGTCTCGCTGTACTTGAAGGCCCGCAGCAGGATACCCTGTTCCCGCACCAGCATCAGAGCAGCAACCTGGTAGTGATAAACAGGTAGATCAACAAACCGGTGACATCGTTGGATATCGTGATGAAGGGGCCGGTAGCCAGAGCGGGATCGATGTTCAGCTTCTCCAGCACCAGTGGTGAAAGGGTCCCGACAAAGGCGGCGAAGACGATAACCACTACCAGTGAACCGGCAATAGCAAACGCTTCCAGCAGATTTCTCTGCCACAAATAGATAGCCCCAAAGAGCAAGACACTCAAGATGAGCGCGTTAATTATACTCACTTTCAACTCTACCCACAAACGCCGCGGAATCTGCCTTAACAATTCCTCCTCCAGGGCCAGGCTACGTACGACGATCGAGGAGGACTGGATACCGATGTTCCCCCCCATGGCTATCACTACCGGTACAAAGAAAGCGACATGCATCATAGTGTAGAGTGAATGCTCGAAGACGCTCATGATCCAGGCGGCGCAGATACCACCGCCGAGTCCGAAGATCAGCCAGGGTAGCCGTTGCCGGGCAATACGTGGTGAAGAAAGATCAGAAACTTCCTGCTGACCGGTTCCCGCCATGGCGGCCAGATCCTCCGCGGCCTCCTCCTGCATGACATCGAGAATATCGTCTGGTGTGATACGTCCCAGCAGATGATCCTGATCGTCGACTACCGCTACGGTTATCAGATCATACTTCTGTGCCAGGTACGCTACTCTCTCCTGGTCGGTGTCAGGGGTTACTTTGAGTACCTCCTTTTCAACCAGCTCCAGCAACGGTGTACTGTCATCAGCCATCACCAGATCCTGCAAAGCAATGTGCCCCACCAACCGGTAGTTGTCATCCACCACAAATACCTGGTAGTAACGATCGGCGCAGTCACGCTGGCGCCTGATCTCGCGGATGGCGTCATCCACGGTGAGGTTGATATTGACGGCGACAAATTCGACCGCCATGATCCCACCGGCGCTGTCTTCGTCGTACTCCAGCAGACGGTCAACCTCGTCGCGTTGCTCATCACCAAGTCGCTGCAGCAGCTCTTCCGCTGCCTCCTCGTCGACCTGGGTTAAATCCTGCACAACATCCGCCGCCTCATCCGACTCCATATCGTCCACAATCGGTGCCAGCTCCTCGGCAGTCAGGTGTCTGAGCAACAGTTCACGGTAGGGATCATCCAGCTCTACCACAACCTGGGCAGCTTTATCTTCTTCCAGTAATGCGATGAAATCAGGGAAGAGCTCTTCATCGAGGTAACTCATTAACAGGGCGATATCTGCCGGATGATACTCTGCGATGAAGTCAAGGGCACTCTGGGGCTGCCCCCGGGTGAACTCATCTATAACCTGGTCGATCAACTCACGGCTAATATGTTCGTTCATCATCCGCCTCCTCAAACTCGTGATACAACCGGACAAAATCGTCCAGTGACAAGGCCTCCGGTCGGAGGGTGAGATCGAACTTGATACGGGGGACCAGCTCCCGGAATTCCTCAACTGCGCGTAGTGAGTTACGCAGCGTTTTACGGCGCTGGTTGAAACTGACCCGCACGATACGACGGAACAGCTTCAGGTCGGCGAGGTCATGTAGCGGCTGCTGGTGAAAGCGGAATTGCATTACCGAACTATCCACCTTGGGTCTGGGGGTAAAGGCACTCGCCGGTACCTGCAGGATAATCTCCGGTTGTGAGTGTAACCGGCTGAACACCGACAGTACACCATAGGATTTGGTTCCCGGATCCGCCGTGATACGCTGCGCGACCTCCCGCTGCATGAGAATGGTCAGGTCCCTAATCTTTGGACCGGCAGGTGCAGCTGCCTCCTCGAAAAGTCGGAACATGATGGCACTGGTAATGTGATACGGGATGTTACCCATCACCCGGACCTCAGCATCCTGCAGGCTGTCGAAGCGGAACTTGAGAAAATCCTGCTGAACAACCTCCAGTTGCGGCTGATCGGAATATGTATCACGCAGAACTTCACAGAGACGTTGATCCAGTTCCACGGCGATTACCCGCCGGGCACGGTCCAGCAGCCAGGAGGTAATAGCGCCCCGGCCGGGACCAATTTCCACGAAAGTGTCCTCAGAACCTACCTGTAGCGCATCGACTATCTGCTCGACATAGTAGTTATCAGACAGGAAATTCTGACCGAGACTTTTTCGGGGTTTGACATACACGACAATCGCACCGGTTTCTGACAAGCAGTTGACATTATGGAGTCAGAAGTTAAACCAGTCGCTGGTCAGAGTCAATCGCCCCGCGCTTTTCCGTTCAGGGTGATCACACCGTTTCCCGGAGGGATCATCTACCTGGGAATTCAGGGGTCCATTCCGCCATTTTACTGGTTTACCCGGGGAATAATCTCGATTATAACGCGTTACCGTCCGGGGTGAGAAAAGGACAGGCACCGCTGACCACAGTGCCGTTTTTCCAGCATAAGTAGCGACAGGCAACGGATGACTATTTTTCAGCTGCGTGATTTCATGTATCACAATATTCTCCCCTTTCAACTGGAGCTGGCTGCAGGCCAGGTAATCTCTCTCTCGGGCCCCTCCGGATCCGGGAAAACCATGCTGCTGCGCGCCCTCTGCGATCTCGATCCACACCTGGGGGAGCTGCGACTGGAGGAGGATTTGTGTCAGGATACCCCACCCCACCTCTGGCGGCGACAGGTCGGCTTCCTGGCGGCCGAAACCAGCTGGTGGTTCCCGACAGTGGGAGAGCATTTTAGTAACTGTGATCTCACGCGGCTTGCTGAACTCGGTTTTTCTGAAGCCACTCTGGGGTGGGATATTCATCGCCTGTCTGCGGGAGAGAAACAGCGGTTGGGCTTGTTGCGACTGCTCCAGAACCAGCCACGTATCCTGCTCCTGGATGAGCCAACTACGAATCTCGATAGCGTCAACCAGCAGCGGGTGGAGCAACTGCTGACCAACTGGTGTCAGCGGGAGCAGGGTGCCATAATCTGGGTGACCCACGACTGCGTTCAACGGCGCCGGATTGCGGATGTTCACTTCGATATCGTTGATAATCAGATTCAGGAGGTACGGCTCTGATGGCCGTGATAGCCCTTTCCCCAGCAGACCTGGCACTGGCCGGGATCCTGGTGCTCCTGCTGGCACTGCTGGCCTTCCGCATGCGTCTCGGTATGGGGTGGCAGATCGTGATTGCCTCCCTGCGTGCCACGGTTCAGTTACTGCTGATCGGCATGGTGCTGAAGGCGGTCTTTGCAAATGTACAGCTGGTCTGGCTTGTTCTGATCGGACTCTTCATGTTGCTGGTTGGAGCGCGGGAGGTACTGCAACGGCAACAGCGTCCTTTTCGTGGACACTGGGGTTTCACTATTGGTGCCACCGCCATGCTGGTACCCTCCTTCACACTGACGGCGCTTTCCCTGATCGCTATGATTGGGATCGAGCCCTGGTACGAACCGCAGTATGCAATTCCCCTGCTTGGAATGCTCCTGGGTAATACAATGTCCGGTATCGCTATCGGGCTGGATCGCTTTACACAGACAGTCTGGCAGCAACGAGCTATCGTGGAAACGCGGTTGGCCCTGGGAGCCAGGTGTGGAGAGGCTGTACTGGAAGCACGCCGCGACAGCATCCGCAGTGGTCTTATCCCGATAATAAACTCCATGTCGGTCGCCGGGCTGGTCGCGTTGCCAGGTATGATGACCGGTCAAATCCTGGCGGGAAGTCCACCACTTGAGGCGGTCAAGTACCAGTTGCTCATATTCTTCCTGATCGCCTGCAGTACAGGCTTTGGCACCATCGCTGCTGTCTGGACCGCTTCCCGCCGCCTGTTCGATGAGCGGTCACGGTTGCGTCTCGATCGGCTGGGATCACTGCGCAGCAACAGCCACTAACCTGCGAGGAGTGAAAATGACCACTCCCCTTTTCATGTTACTGGGAGCCACCGGCGCCACCGGGCGCAGACTCGCCCCGCTGCTGTTGCAGGAAACCCAGGTGCGGTTGCTGCTGGCCGCTCGTTCAGCAAGTGCCCTTACCCAACTGACTATCCAGTTAAACACAGAGTTCCCCGGTGAGCGGGTGACCTACCGCGTCCTCGACGCTGCGGACGCCAGCGGGATGCGACAGGCATTGCAAGCGGTGCAACTCCTGCTGGTCGCCTCCGGCACGGCACACTGCGTGGAGACAACCGCCCGCGCCGCCCTGGAAGCCGGCTGCGACTGGCTGGATATCCAATACTCCGGAAGCAAGCTGAACACACTTCAACGGTTGCGCCCTGCGATCGAACAACGACAAAGCTGCTTTATCACTGATGGCGGGTTCCACCCGGGGCTGGCGGCAGTAGTAGTCCGCGAGGCGGCTCGCCAACTGGATGAACTGACCATCGCCCGGGTAGCCTCCCTGATCAAACTGGACTGGCAGGGGATCGCCGTCACGCTGGATACTGTGAGGGAGATGGTGCAGGAGTTTGCCGAATTCCAATCGCTGGTCTGGCGTGATGATACCTGGCATAAACTGTCGCTTACCAGCAGCAGTACCCTGCGCCGGTTTGTTTTCGCCCCTCCTTTCGGTGAGCAGCTTTGTACCCCGATGCTGCTGCAGGAGATGCTGCTATTGCCTGAACTGTTCCCCCAGCTGCGGGAGACCGGGTTTTATGTAGGGGGATTCAATCCGGTTACCGACAAAGTGGTGATACCCTTGATTTTTGGCTTGATGCGGCTGGCACCCCACCGGGGATTATCGGTCGCGGCCAGGCTGCTGCACTGGAGTCTGAGGCGGTTCGGGCGGCCCCCCTATCATACTATTCTACAGTTGGAGGCCAGCGGTCGTATTGCCGGAAAGGAGCGCCAGTTCCAGCTTTCGCTCTCACACCCGGACGGTTACCAGTTCACTGCGATCCCGGTTGTAGCCACCCTGTTGCAGTACCTGGATGACAGCGTCCGTCGACCCGGTCTCCACTTTCAGGCACAACTGGTCGATCCGGAGCGCCTGCTGCGGGACATGGCCCGGCTGGGTGTAGAGGTGACAAGCGGGTGGTCCGAGTCTGATAACGGGTCGGTTGGTCAGGGCCACCCACAGCTGTAAGGTTTCTCCTGCATCTGGCGGTGGCAACTGTTAAGTTGACTGTCTGGGTGATCACCAGGAATACGATATCCAGCCGGTAGAAGCAAACAACGGACCCAGAGGTAAAAATGCACAACAGCCCTCTTCAGATAGCTGCAATCGTAATCACCCTACTGTGCGCCGGTGTCCTGGTTCAGGCGGAGAGCCTTCCACGCCATGGTAGTTTCGGCCTGCAGGTAATCCCCCTGCTTGACGCGAAGCGGACCCACTGCTCACCGGAGCAGGGTGGACTCCTGGTTAAGGGGATACTGCCGGAAGGCTCTGCTGGCGCAGCCGGCCTGGTAACTGGTGATATTCTGCTTTCACTCAACGAGCAGAAACTGATCGACCCGGCGACACTTTCCCGACTGGAGCGTCTCCAGCCAACCGGTAAGCGGTTTACTTTTGTGATCTGTCGGCAGGATGAAGAGATCACCCTGGAAGGGATCATGCTGGCAGAGCCACGCGAGCACAGTGATAATTTTATCGTTGAGTATCAGCCGGTAACAACCGGCAGCGGTCTCTGGCAGGGGATCATCACCCGCCCCGCTGACGATGAACGTCACCCCGCCCTGCTGGTTTTGCAAAATTACAGTGGCTCTATCGATCTGTCGGAACAGCCGGAGAGCCCTTTGCGCCTGCTGCTTTACCATTTGACAGAAGAGGGATTCGTCACCATGCGGGTAGAACGGGCCGGTTGTGGTGACAGCCAGGATCCGTCAAACGGTACTCTCGATTTCACAGAGGAATGGAGTGGTTTTCGCTCAGCATTACTGGAACTGCAACAGAACGAACATGTCGATCCCGACCACCTGTTTCTCCTCGGAATCGGCAGCGGCGGTTTTATCGTACCGCTGCTGGCCAATGAAGTAGAGGTACAGGGAATCATGGTTTATAATACACCCGCCGCGAACCTCTTCGAACAACTGCTCGCCAGTCGCAGGCGGCATTTGCTGGCCGTCAGTCGTGATTTCATCGGGGTTGAGGAGACAATGCGGGATTGGGAGCTCTGTCTGCATCTGCTGCTGGTCGAGACGCAGACCCTGCCGGCGATCACAGCCAAACACCCCCGCCTGGCCCGATTTTTCACTGGCGAGCTGCTCGAGGGCCGCCACTACAGCTACTGGCAGCAGATGGCAGCTGTCCGCCCAGCTTTCCCCTGGCGACAACTGACCACACCGGTCATGATCGTGCGGGGTGACCGGGACCAGTTTACCAGCTGGGATGATCAGGTCTACCTGGCGCGCATGCTCAACCTCAATCACCCGGGCCAGGCTGTTATTCTGCGCCTGCAACATACCGGGACGCTGTTACAGACATCGCTGGGGGAGGGTGGACCCATGCCGCCCAGGAGCAGTGATGCCTTTCTGGAAAGCTTCACCAACTGGCTGGATAATCAACTCGCCCGGCCTGATTGAGTTAAGCAACATCAGAGACGACCATGGTCCTTGAAGCTGTAGTATCCTTCAGGTCCCACAATCAGGTGGTCCAGTATCGCGATGGAGAACAGCTTGCCGGCCTCCTGCAGTTGCCTGGTGAGATTCAGATCCTGGCGGGAGGGCTCCAGATTGCTGGAGGGATGGTTATGAACCAGCAGCAGCCCGTTAGCGGAGTACTCCACTGCGCCGTGAAAGACCTCCCGGGGGTGAACCAGACTGCTGTTGATAGAACCGATGGAGATCGTGCGATCACCCACGATGCGATTCATGGTATTCAGGTAGAGACAACGGAAATGCTCCTGGCGAAACCTCTTCATCTCCCAGAGATAAGCGTAAACATCCGCCGGACCCTGTATTACAGGAAAGTCGCTGCACCCGGGATCGAACAGGCGTCGTCCCAGTTCAATGGCGGCAATGATCCGTCCTGCTGATGGCCGGTCCAGCTGTGCGAGCTGGCAGAACTCAGACATCTCCAACCGCTCCGTCAGGGCACGGGCACCGTAGTCGCAGCAGAGACGACGGGCCGCCGCCAGCCCACCTTCGAGGCTGTGACGGCTCTGGATTACCAGCCCCAGCAGTTGCTCGACCGACAACAGTTCAACCCCCTCCGCCAGCAGCTGTTCCAGAGAGGTTTTGTGCTTCTTTCCCCTGCTCTTACCGGTCCCGGGTGCGGTCTGGACAATCTGTCCAGCTTCTGGTTGCGGAATAATCCTCCTCCTTTCATCACAGGGCAGCCCACAGGGCTGGTAACGCTACTGCAGCCGGTTTGGCGTTCTTTCCGTTCCGACGTTTCCGTAACTCAGGCCGGAACAGCTGGAAGGAGGCAAGAATCGGGCCGGGAATCAGTTTGGCTTTTCCGGGCTGAAAGAAAGTGCGGAGCTGGCGAAGCACTGCAATATTACTTCCACCACTGCGGTTTCCCTTGGATGGGATGTGGGAGAATATTATTCTGATGTCAATTGTTGCGGCCGCTGCGGCCGTCTTTCTATTATCCCAACCATTTCCTGATAGAGGCATGATGGAAAATCGTATCGAAGAAAAAATCGTTGAAATCCTGCTCAACATCATCCATAAAGCCGATCTCTCACACCTGAGCGAGAAGGAGGTCGAGCTGATCCGGCAGGACCTGCTCGCCAAAGGTTATCAGCATAATGACCTGCAGTCCATCCTCCGCTGGCTGGTGGCGCACGCCCCCGGTGAAACAGTCGGTAAGGGGCTCCAACGCCATCCGAATCATTTCCGGGTATTGCATCCGGTGGAGAAGACATATCTGGATGCCGACGCCCAGGGGATTATAATGCGGTTGCAGAATCAGAGAATTATGGCGCCGCTGGAGCTTGAAGAGATGTTACAGCATGTCGCCTGGTTCGCCCAGGAACGACTGACCGGTGACGACCTGCAGGATTTTCTGGATGTGATGCAATCACTTTCAGATAATGATCCACCTCCAGGGAGCGAGCTGCCGATCTTTTTGAACCCACCCGATACCCTGCATTAATTGCAGCATATCAGATAAGCAGAAACAGTAAGCCCGATCACAATCGTGACCGGGCTTTTTATTTCCAGGCCGGTAGTGAAATCTGTAACGCAATCAGTCTGGTCCGGCAGCCTGCCGGAAGAGGAGCTTATCTGATGTAACTGACTTTCATCACATCCCGCAGCTCACCGGCCTGCAGCTGTGCAAAGTAGATACCTGAGGACAAGCCAGCCGGTTGCCACTGAACAGTGTAATAGCCAGCCGCGAAGAAGCCGTTTTCAAGCAGTTCCACCCGTTGACCGTTTATATTGTAGATCGAGATCACAACCTGTGAAGCTGCCGTCAGGTGATAGTCGATCGAAGTCGTCGGATTAAAGGGATTGGGATAGTTCCGGATCAGACCGGCGGTAGCAGGTAGTTCTCTGTTCTCAAATACTGACTCACCGAAACCGATGCAGGGTTCGTCGCTGTACCCCATATAGCCACAGGAGTCGGAGCGGCAGGGTGATTCCAGCGCCAGGAAATAGTCACCCACGACCGGATCGCAAAAGAGGGGATCCTCTTCAAGGTTGTTGTCCAGCCAGAAAACAGTCCCGTTATCGTTCGTTGCGATACCGGCTTCGCCACCCTCGAGATCACTGCAGGCAACCGTGATATCACTGGCACCCCAGAAATCGGAGAAGAATACCTCCTGGGGTGCATTGTGCCAGAGTATACAGTTGGTCAGATTCGGGCTGGATTCATCGCAAAACAGACCACCACCTGATGTGGTTGCCGTATTACCGGTAAGAGTCACATAGTTCAGCTCCAGATCGGATTCGTCAGTAAACAATCCAGCCCCGTTGGAGGCGTAGTTCTCAGTGACCAGCACCTGTGTCAAACTTACACTGGAAGTCCTCGACCAGATTCCGCCACCCGTAGTGGCTGAGTTCTCCTGGATCAACACATCCTCCAGGATCAGGTTGACATGCCAGGCACAACTCAATCCACCACCGCTGTTCGCAATATTGTCAGTGATCCTCACATTAAACAGATCCATACCGGAATACCAGGAACAGAAAACTCCACCCCCTTCGTCATCCCCCTCATTGTTGAATATCTCCACGTTGACAAGTTGAGGGATTGACCACCAGGAACAGAAAACACCGCCACCATCCAGATGAGCATAATTGTCTGAGATGGTCACATTCTCCAGGTAGGGACTGGCATCGTCATAACAACTTAACCCGCCACCAAAAGCGTGTGCCGAGTTATCGCTGATTGTGGAATTTGTAATGGTCGGGCTGGAGTAGTCGCTCAGATGAATACCTGCCCCATATCTGGCTGCATTACCGCTGATGGTTAAATCCTCCAGGATCGGACTGGAGTTGAAACAGGCTATACCGCCACCATCGAGTTCGGCTGCGTTGCCGATTATTGTTGCATCCACTACGCTGATGTCTGAAAAGCTGCAGTAAATGCCACCACCATAACCGGACTCTGACTCCAGAGCGGAATTACTGATTATTGTCAAATTATTCAAACTGGCGTAAGAGGAGTCGCTGCAAAATCCACCACCATAACCGTTGGCTGAATTACCATTTATATTCGAGTTTGTTATGGTTGGGCCGGAGTTATCACTCAGATGAATACCAGCACCATTGCGGGCTCCGTTACCATTGACTGAGAGATCTGACAGGGTCGGGCTGGAGGCAACACAGGCGATACCGCCCCCATTGATCTCGGCAGAGTTGTTGATTATGGTCAGATTCGACATGCTCAGGTCTGAATTGCTGCAATAAATCCCGGCGCCATAAGCAGCGGTGTTGTCACGGATAGTCATTGCGGATAACCTGGGGCTGGAGCTGTGCAGGCAGATACCGCCCCCGAGACCATCCTCTGGATCGGTGCCGTTAATCAGGGTAAAACCGGTTATACTGGTGCTGCTGGTGATGATCCCCCCGAGTTCCTCTGCAAAGAGAATCACACTTGCGAAAAGGGCGAATCCATCGATGATGCAATCAGCCGCACTGCTGCCGATCAGTGTGATACCGTTGACAGCCGGCCAGTTGATGGTCTCATGGTAGGTGCCAGCCGAGACCAGGACTGTATCCCCGGCAACGGCAGTGTCGAGTCCCTCCTGGATAGTGGGTTGGTCGGCTGGAACCAGGATGGTAGTTGCGTGGGAAGTCACACTGAAGCTGGTGATCAAAAGCAGGAGAAGCGATAACCTGTGCATAAGAACTCCCTGAACGATGCCTGTCGGCAGGTGACAGCTTCTGTAAAAGATGCCGATGCCTTTGGTTCCTCCGGTAATATATAGCAGAACGGATTCAAAAACCAACTGTTGCCCGCCTGATAGATCGTCAACGGGAGGTTGGTGATTGCGTCGATTCGTCGATTATATCTGCGATCATTTTCATCTACACAGCAGTTTAGCGATTTGATGCCAGCGACAGACAAAAAAAGGGCGACCTGTTGAGGCCGCCCTTATAACGAATATGTCGAAAACAGTTAGGGGGTAATAAAGTCGATTGCGTTGGTCAGCAGTGAGGCTGCATAAGCGGGATTATGCACGCCGTGACTGCCGTCATTGTTTACGAACACCCAGGCATAACCGGCCATCCGTTGTTCAGCTGTGGAGGCAGTGGCGGAACCGAGGCTGTCAATCGGAACGCCCTGAGAAACAAGCAGCGCTTCCAGATCATCCATGAGTGTAGTAATTTCGGTTTGTCCGCCGGCGTAGTCGAAATCCTCGAGACCGGGGTGACATCCCTGGCAGGGGGTTACCGTTACCTCGTTGCTGTGCACCAGATGATCACGATCGTGTACTTCAATCAGCTCCATGTGACAGGAGACACACGCCTGCTCAACATTCTGATGTGTGGCTAAACGATTATAAGTATAACCAGCAATCTCATAACTGCCGCTACCCAGGAACATGTCCATCTGCGGGCTGCCGTGAGGTCCGAAGTGAGCATACCCGTCTGCAATCTGTCCATTCACATTATCCGTACTGCGACGTGCGTGGTGACACTGGGCGCAGAGTTGCCCGGAGCCGTACCCTGTGAAAACCGCCGCCTCGTTCTGGTCATAGAGGACGGTCACATCATCCAGGTTACGCAGCTGATGCTCATTGGCATCGCTGTGGGGATCATGACAGGTGACACAACCGATCAGGCTGGCCGGTTCCGGCCGTTCCATGTCGGTCCAGTCGGCATCATATTCCTTGACGAATCCCTCTGAAGTATGGCAGGTACCACAACTGCTGCGGTCGAACTCTTCGTCGTACTCCTCAATGGTAAAGCCATGGGTCTCAAGAGCCATGCCATGGGCTGATTCTTCCCATTCCTCAATCTGGCTGTGGTGGCAGGCTGCGCAGGTTGAGAGTGATTCTTCACCCACTATGCGCGTTGCAAAGGAATACTCCGGATTGTGGTAATAAATCGTTGGACCCATCGGACCGTGGCAGGCTTCACACTGGACGTTTTCAAGCGCTGCGAGTCTGGCGGTATCCTCATCATTCTCTGCGGGCCAGTAATCATCGAAGCCGGAATCATTGGTTCCGTTATCGGTAAGAACTGTATCACCGTAAGCTACAGTCGCATCGAAACCGACTGTGTGACACTGGAGGCAGTAAGGATTATTCTCATTACCCTCGGCAGCCAGGCTTGCATATGCACCGGAGTGCCCGGTATCATGCCAGGTTTCTACAGTAGCATCATGACAACCGCCACAACTGGTGGCATTATCACCTACATAGGTATAAACATCAAATCCTTCACCTGCAGGGCCCTGGGGACCATCAGCTCCGTCCGGGCCTTCAGGACCTTCACACCCGAGAAACAGTAGCGGTAACGCACAGGCAGTGACTAAAAAAATCCGTATATTCACCATTTTACACCTCGCTGTTATGTGGCTCTTTCGTTATACTCCGTAAGTGTTACCAAAGTGAGTTAATGTCAAATGTTGTGTATGGGGGCATTCCTAAGCCGCGAGTTTTTCTTCTTTTCCATCCTTGAAAATCACCCCTTCGATGACCTTTCCAATCAACTTGTATCCACGCAATCTGCGCCAACGCATGGAAGCTCT
>JADHUQ010000040.1 GCA_016784425.1 Candidatus Delongbacteria bacterium
GAAGAGGATATCTTTCAGCTGGATGATCTGCTGGCGACCGGCGAGCAGCTGCTGCCACAGGATCCCGGGTTTCCGGATGAGATCGTCAAGACACTGGAACTGGATGACGTGCACACGCTGGTCTACACCTCCGGTACTACCGGTGACCAGAAAGGGGTGATGCTGACACACCGTAATATCCTCAGCAACATCGAGGACCTTGCCCAGGTGGTTAGTATCACCCATGATGATGTGCTGTTAACCTTCCTGCCACTCAGCCACTCCAACGAAAGGACTGCGGGCTACTACCTGCCATTGTATCACGGCGCTAAAATCGCTTATGCCGAAAATATGCTGACGGTAGGTGACAACATGGGGCAGGTCAGTCCCACCGTGATGACCGCGGTACCACGCTTCTTTGAGAAAATGCGCGCCCGGGTCATTGATAATGTCAACCAGGGTCCGCCACTGAAGCGACGGATCTTCTACTGGGCGCTGAAGATCGGGGGTAAGCGGTTTGCCGAGTTGGAACAGGGTTCGGTGTCTACCTGGACTGCCTTCCGATTCCGTCTGGCGGAACGGCTTGTCTTCAAAAAGATCAGTGACCGCCTGGGTGGACGGCTGCGCTTCTTCGTTTCCGGAGCCGCACCGCTTGACCGCAAACTGGGGGAGTTCTTCTTTTCGGCAGGTGTATTGATCCTGGAGGGTTACGGCATTACTGAAACCTCTCCGGTGATAACCTGTAACACGCCGCAGAAGTTCAAATTCGGAACGGTCGGGATGCCGATCCCCAGTGTTGAGGTGATTATTGCTGATGACGGTGAAATCCTCACTCGTGGTCCCAACCTGATGAAAGGCTACTACAACCGGCCGGATGATACTGCCGCAGTAATAGTTGACGGCTGGTATCACACCGGTGATATCGGTTTTGTAGGTAGCGATGGTATGCTGCGTATCACTGATCGCAAGAAGAACCTCATCGTAACCTCTGGTGGCAAGAATGTAGCGCCACAGCCGATCGAGATACTGCTGGCACAGTCACCACTTATCGAACAGGTGTTGCTAGTGGGAGATCGGCGACATTTCATCAGCGCGATGATCGTTCCCAATTTCGAAAAGCTGGAGGAGGCGGCACGAGTGAAGGATCTGCGGTTTCACAGCACCCAGGAGCTGGTTGAACTGCCGGAAGTCTACCGGATCGTACAGGCAGAAGTTGATCGTCTGACGGTTGACCTGGGGCGGTACGAGCGACCCCGGCGGATAGCGCTGCTGGGTCGCGAGTTTTCCATCGAGGAGGGGGAGATGACCCCTTCGCTCAAAATCAAAAGAGGTTTTGTACTCGAAAAATACAGCCAGATGATCGAAGAGATTTATCGTGATACAGAAGGAGAGGATGGCGGACACTAACCCTACCCAATCGGAGCAAGGCGCCACTTACAGTCAGTCAGGCGTGAACATCGACGCCGGTGTCGAGCTGGTGCGCCGTATCAGCGGGGTGGTCAAGGCAACACGCACGGCAGGAGTACTCGGTAGTTTCGGTGGTTTTGGTGGTCTCTTCCAGCTGGATCTGGCGCGCTATCGTCACCCTGTACTGGTTTCTTCTGTTGACGGTGTGGGTACCAAGTTAATGGTGGCTGCGCAGATGAACATCCACGACACGGTAGGCCAGGATCTGGTGAATCACTGTGTTGACGATATTCTGGTTTGTGGCGCGATCCCCCTCTACTTCCTCGACTATTTTGCCACCGGTCGACTGAATATAGACTCAGCAGAAAGCGTGATACGCGGCTTCGCAAAAGCCTGTCTGGAAAACGAATGTGCGCTGATAGGGGGAGAAACGGCGGAGATGCCGGGAATGTACCATGGCGAGGATTACGATCTGGCCGGAACCATTGTCGGTATAGTAGAGCAGGATGCCATCATTGACGGCAGCACTGTCAAACCGGGTCACCGACTGTTGGGGCTCCCTTCGACCGGACTGCACACCAACGGCTACTCACTGGCACGCCAGGTTCTTCTGGAGAACGGTCCCGGTCTGCATTTTCGTCTGGAGGATGGTCGTACTATTGGTGAAGCATTACTGGCAGTCCACCGTTCCTACCTCAAACCGGTAACCACCCTGCAGAACGCTGGTATCAAGATCGCAGGGATGTCTCACATTACAGGTGGCGGTATTCATGGCAACACCAACCGGATTCTCCCGGAGGGCTTGCGTCTGCAGCTGATTGAGGACAGTTGGCCGGTACCGGAGCTGTTTCGTCTGATTCAGCGTACAGGCAGGATCACTGATGAGGAGATGATGCGCGCCTTTAATCTCGGCATAGGTTTGATCATAATTCTGGCTCCGGAAGACTTTGAGAAGACCTGTGGGATACTCAGTCAGCAGAATGAACCCTGTTATGATATCGGGGAAGTGACAGAGAGCTGACAGTTATCAACCGCTACTTTTTGTCCCCGGTGGTCTCCTGTTTGCGCAGCTCTTCAGGATAGTCCTCGCCACACCCGCGGTGTGTACATTGATCTGATTGAGTAGATCCATCAACTCCAGGTGGATCTCATGTGTCGCCACAGAACGTGAGACATCTTCACAGATCCGCTCAAAATGAGTCTGACGCAATTCGCTTTCCAATTCAGCGTATTGTACTTCCTTATCCAGAACCCGCCTGGCCCGCCCCGGATCGAGATTGCCGAACGCCTCCTCGCAACGGGCAATCTGTTTGACAATCTTCAAATGAAACTCCTGCAATTCCTTTCTTCCCACCTGGGAGAAATCAGCCCGCAGGCCCTGTTTCTTCCGGACCAGTGGCATCAGGTTCTTCTCGACAATATCACCGATACTTTCGAGATCCTTGACAATCGAGAGCAACCCGAACACCTCCAGCGATTGAACTGAAGTAAGTTGCTGTCGGCTTATAGAACTGAGATAATCGGTAATATGCTCGTCGAGGAAATCCACCTTCTGCTCCCGCATATGGATACCCTGCAGTAAGGTAAGCTCCGGGAAATGGCGGTCACGTGCACCAGCGCCATTCACAAACGGTTGGATTATGGCATCCAGCATACGATGGATAATCAACATCATGCGGGCAACCTCAGATCTTGCCAGATCGAGAGCCAGGGCGGGATTGGAGATCAGCTCCCGGTCCAGATACGAGATGCTGGGTTGCAGCCTTGCGTCGCGCAGTTCGCTGGGAAGCAGGCGAAACAGCAGTCTGGAAATAAATGGAATGAAGGGAAGGAAGAACAATACCAGGATTATATTGAAAAATGTATGAGCGTTGGCAATCTGCCGGGCGGTACCGGTTCCGAAACCGCCGGTCAGTGAGCGGATGAGATCGGCAAATTGTGGAATCCAGAAAATGAACAGTATCACGCCGCCAATTTTGAAGACGATGTGTGCCAGAGCCACCCTTCTGGCTTCCCGGGAGGTGCCGATACTCGCCAGAAGGGCTGTGATACAGGTGCCGATATTGGCACCCAGTACCAGGGGAATACCCGCTTCCAATGTGATCAGGTTTTGTTGTGCCAGCACGATGATGATACCGGTGAAGGCGCTGCTGCTTTGAATCAGTGCAGTGAAAATAGCGCCTGTCAGCAGACCAAGCAGCGGATTCTCCAGTCCGACCAGCAGTCCACGAAAACCTGCCAGTTCCTTCAGTGATCCCATGGTATCCCCCATGAACTTCATACCGAAAAAGAGGATACCGAAGCCGAGTATGGCTTCACCGACATATTTCAAGTTTTCCTTACGTCCCAGCATGGTCAACATAAATCCGGCCGCGACCATCAGCATGGCATAATCGGTCAGCTTGAAAGCAACCAGCTGAGCTGTGATAGTGGTGCCGATACCCGCACCCAGAATCACACCCAGTGACTGGCCGAAGGTCATCAGTTCTGCCTGGACAAAGCTGACCAGCATGACTGTGGTCGCGCTGCTGCTCTGAATTACGGTAGTAACAAATATACCCACGGTCAAACCGACAATCCGGTTGGTGGTTAACTTAGCCAGTATGGAACGCATGCGTTGACCGGCCGACTTCTTCAAACCATCGCTCATCTTCTGCATGCCATAGAGAAAGAGAGCCAGTCCACCCAGCAGGCTGATCGCGAGAAAAAACCACTCGCTGACAGTTGCGGGTGGCTGTCCCTCTGTGGCGTAGAGAGAGCCAGGTAGCAGAACCAGTATCAACAGTGTTTTCATGACGCGGACCGTTTGAGTTACCGGTGGAACTGATCGAAGTATGAAAATCGCAAAACCGAGTAGCTTCGCTTCAGAGCATAACTGAAGCGATTCCGGGCAGTGTGTTGTGGCATCGAAGTCTGAAGTGATGCATATCTGCATCAATGGAGCCGAGCCTCGGGTCAGGTGACTTTGACAGGTAGCAGGTGGTCACCAACTCGGTGTGGCAGCATCTCCCGCAAACCGCCAGGCAGCGGATCGGCTTCAGGAAATTCTGCTCTTACTGCGGGTGTCTTCACAACTCTGGTTGTACTTCTTACCAGGCAGTATAAGGATTTCTGGCCAGATTTGCATTATAATACCGGGGGTCGTCTGTAACTTCTCTGCCGATCCATTCCGGTAAGTCAAAGCTGGTGTCTGATGTCGGAAGTTCAATCTCCGCAATAATCAAGCCGCTGTTTACACCGTGAAACTGGTCGATCTCCCAGGCCAGTTCTGCCATCGTGATGCGGTGCCGGGTTTTCTCCACCAGCGGCTGCAGGCAGACATTATCCAGCAGGTAACTGGCTTCGGTGTAAGGAATCTCATATTCGAATTCCCTGCGGGTGATTCCCTGTGCCCCCTCTTTGATGGTGAGAAATCCACGCTGCTCATAACTGCGGACACGAACCACCCGTTGTGGATCGGCTGAAAGATATCCCTGAAGATAGCGGATGCCTGGCGCCTGGTCGCGCCAGCCGTCCCCGCTCACCAGAAATTTACGTTCGATTTCCAGCTGCATGTGATACCTGTGGGTTGAGGGTTGCCTGCCTGCAGTTTTTACTCTATAAAATGATTCCGTCCGCAGGCTGTCAGACAAACGCTACCCCGGATAGACTCAGGCTTCCAGGAAAGCCTTGTAGGCTCGCCAGGCCATCCAGATATCGCTCTTGGCTGCCACCTCAAAGGGTGAGTGCATACCGATCAAACCAACACCCAGATCGACGACATTCATACCATAGCGGGCAAAGAAAAGTGCCACAGTGCCGCCGCCTCCCTCGTCCACTTTGCCAAGCTCTGCTGTCTGGTAACGGATACCGGCTGCCTGGAGCATACCGCGCAGCCAGCCGAGAAACTCAGCGTGGGCATCGTT
Organism: Candidatus Delongbacteria bacterium; assembly: GCA_016784425.1. Taxonomy (GTDB): domain Bacteria; phylum CAIWAD01; class CAIWAD01; order BS150m-G50; family BS150m-G50; genus BS150m-G50. The sequence goes on from JADHUQ010000040.1 coordinate 5,292, forward strand.
TGACCCCCCTTTACCACGCGATCCGGTGAATTTTGTCAGTACCGGGCCGTGACCGAGCAGACAGGCATTCTGTTTGTCATGGACCGATTTCCAATTGGGGTTGATGGCGGCATTGACATCGGCCGACAGACAATTGGAGACAGCCAGCACGTCGAGCGGATTGTCGTTCAGCCCCTCTTTGGCCAGGTAGAGCCGGAGGGCAGTCTCAATATAGCGGGAGGCGGAGCCGGTATCGGTCTCACTGCCGATCTCCTCCTTGTCCATCAACAGCACACAGGTTGTCTTTACCGGGTTTTCCACCTGCAGAGCCGCCTGTAGTGCGCTCCAGCTGCAGACCCGATCGTCGTGACCGTAAGCACCGATCAGTCCCCGATCGAGACCGACATCACGTGCCTTGCATGCGGGTACGATCTCAATCTCCGCCGAGATGAAATCGCTTTCGGCGATACCATATTTCTCATGAAGCAGCTGTAACACATGCATTTTTATCGAGTCAGTGTCATCCTCGTCCTCGTCCCAGGGCAGCGAGCCGGTTACCAGGTTGAGCTGCTCGCCGGTAATGATCTCAGGGGCTTTTTTGGTGGCCTGAGTCTTACCCCAGAGATGCGGTAGCAGGTCAGCGATGGTGAAGACCGGGTCCGCCGGATCCTCACCGAGGCAGATCTCAATGCTCTTCCCGTCGGGCAACACCACCACACCGTGCATAGCCAGCGGGCGCGACACCCACTGGTACTTTTTAATACCACCGTAGTAGTGGGTTTTCAGCATCGCCAGGCCGGAATCCTCGTAGAGGGGATTTTGCTTGAGATCCAGACGGGGGGCGTCAATATGCGCCACGATGATATGGAGTCCAGCCGAAATCGGAGCGCTACCATTGACAAACAGGCTGGCTACCTTACCCTTGTAGTTATGAAAATAGCGACCGCCGGTCCCCTCCCCGGTCAGATCACTGAAACCAGTCCGGGACGCCACCTCCACGATCTCCTTTACCGCTTCCCTTTCCGTCTTTGCGGCGTCGAGAAAGGCGCTGTATTCCTTGCCAAATTCCATGATCTGCTTCCGCTCCGCGGCAGTTGCCTTGCTCCAGACATTAGCGGTCTTGTGGGTCAACTGCTCCCGTAAAGGGGATTTTTTTTCGTTGGTATCAGGTTTACTCACAGGATCTCCTCTCTTATCACATATCTCATTAAAAATCAGTTGGTCATTCTGCTACAGCATCCCCTGGCAGGTAATGTCTCACCTGCTCGCCCGGTTGACTCCACCAGGCTGTTGTCACCGGAACCGCCGGTATCGACTCTATGAACTGCCGGATTGTATTCAAAAAGCGAAAGTCGCTCATGATTGCGCTGTGGTTGAGAGGCTGTTCCTGCGAGCCGATGATAACGGTAGGAAACAGTTGAGCCAGTTGGGCAAACGACCGTAACGGTACCCGCCCATCCCCGGCAAGGGTGATTTGCGTCTTCTGGTAACCGCTGCTATCACCCCGCTCAAAAGAAAAGCAGCTCTTATTACCACTCTGACTGCTGGTAAGCTCTATCCGTCCTGGTGTGGCGACGCCGCTGGAACCTACCAGCAGGCAGCGTTCCTGCAGGGAAGTCAGCCTCTCCTTCAGCACCGGGTTTGCCAGCGTTACGACCTGACGGAATTTTTGCATGTAGGCAAGATTAAGGTCGGTGACGCTCGCATTGCCCGGGCGCGATCCAGCCGGCTGTTGCAGGAGGGAAAACGGCTTTCCATCACAGACCAGTGCATCAGGATAAACCGGAAGCAACTCAAACAACGAAGGGAAACTGAAGGAGATACAGCGGTAATCGCAGCGAAATTCAGCTGGGACATCGTCGTCACCGTTGAACATGGCATCCAGGGCGGAGGGAACTCCGTCGAAGGGTGGCGAGACAAACACGATCCCTGCCAGCGGGGCGGTTGAAAAGTCTGGATCGGCCAGCAGGGCACAGGTCAAGAGCGCACCCAGGCTGTGTGCCACCAGTATAACGCTGCCCGGGGGTTGCGCAGCGAGTTGTGCTGCCAGCTGGTGCCGGTTGTAAAGCGAGGGCAGCCGCCAGTCATAGCGAAAATAGGCGATCGAACCTTGACCCGGCACGCTGCCGGTCTGGAGGTGCTCCCTGAGAAAACCATAGATACCGGTCTCCAGCTCACCGGGGACAACCTGCGCCCTGCCAGCGCTGCTGCAACTGAGCTGGTCGTCATCCCACCGTAAAGCCAGATCGTCAAGCCGGTCATGGGTATCCTGGTCCAGACGCCAGAGTATCCTGCCGTCAGCCTGATCGATCAGCTGGAAACCTTTTATGCCAGGAATAACGAGGATTGATGGAGTCATGTAATTAAATTCGCTCAGGTCTTTTTACACTGCCAGGTGGCACCTCTGTACTCAGATAAATCGAAGCGTCGCTAACTACTCCTGCGAACGAGAAGAAGTTCAAAATCAGTATCACGGGGGGTAATCTCCAACAATCGATTTACTGTAACGGCGAGCTATCTGGAAACACCTATAACCTATCAACGGCAGTGATCAGCTGCAAGTGCTCCTTTGCTGAAGGCATCCGAAACTGGTATCTCTATTTAACAAAACAGCTGAGGGTTTGCGTTGCTGTCATCTCCACCTCCGACAAATATCAGCAGGTTGCCAGCAGCACCCCCAACCGGCTGTAATCTGTGATTATGTCGCGTGGTTGCAGTTTAAAACGAAAGAGGAAATCCTCAAGGCATTGCTTCCGTACCACCAGCAGATGGGTCATAGTAAGAGCCAATACCTGTTTCAGGTAGGGGGCAAAACCGCCGCCACTGAGCTCCAGCGGTCCGATTTCATCAAGCAGGAACAATGCTGGCGCTGGCGTGCTGAGTTCCGTGAGGAGACTGCTGAAAACGATGGGGAAAAAGTGAAACCGACCCCGGGCAATCGTCTCTGGTTGCTGTTGGAGCCGGGCCAGTGGCAGCTGGATTCCGCTGGCAAGCAACTCGATATCATAACCGACAAACTCACTTTTCTGAAAAATCTTGTGAGACAAAATACCGGCAACCGCTGTCCCGGAACGGCGCGCTTCACCGACCAGCTTGTTGAGGGCCGTCGTTTTACCACTGTCGGTCGGACCGCTGAGGATGAACAGTGCACCCGTTCCTCGCTCAACCACCACCGCCTCCCCCCAACGGTGCAGCCAGGAGAGATGACTGCGATCGCACGAAATCGACCAGTTGTGGTAATGGAGCTGCAATCTCCTGAAAAAAGCGGGGCAGCAGGTGATTATTACCGGTGCCGATCAGCACCAGCAGAAAGAGCAGGATCAGGTTCAAAGGAAGTATGACGCTATATGAAAAGAGCAGACCGTGCCGACGTAGATCAGGTTGCGCGGGATGGGACTCCCGCAGGTTGCTGATGAGATAGTAGATGAACAGGGCTCCCAGCAAGGCGTCTACCCAGCTCTGCCAGGAGGGGGCGAGCAATGGTCGCAATCCCAGCGGTAACAGTGCCAGAGTGGGCAGGAAGTAGGGTGTCAGCGTGATACAGACACTCCCTCTGCCGGAAAACTGGGTTTCTCCCTGTCTCTCCCCGGCGGAGATGCTGCGCACCCGACGCCACATCAGCAGCGCTGTCAGAGCATGGGTAAGCTCATGTTCCATAGTTCCCCAGAAGGCCAGGCGCCGGTGTAACAGCAGGTAGAGGGGCAGGAATCCAATGGCACCAAGCAGGAAGGGATGGCGTGGTGTCAACGCCAACAACAACAGGGGCGCGATTTGATAGATGGCTTGTATCGCGCCATATCCGATCAACAGCAGTAACACCGCGAGCAGTGATTTCAGCAACATTTTCAGCAGTCGCGCCATCAACTCCTCGTCAGCCGGTAGCAATCAGTGGGTAAAGAGGAAGCGATTATTCGGAACCGCGGCTCTTGAGCCGCTCCTTCAGGCGTTCCAGCTCCAGCTCAGCCTGTTTCCGCTCTGCCCGGATCTTCTCCAGTTCCAGATCGATGAATTCCGCCCCCTCTTCGTCAGTACCCAGCCAGTCAACCAGGTCGCGCTGCGAGAGCCCGGTACGGCTGCGGACCTCCAGATCGATTTCCGATTCGGGACGCACAGCAGCCAGGGTATTTATCTTTGAAAAAGTGGTGGAGCGGAGGATGTTGATCTTACCGGTTATCCGCCAGGGAGGATAAAAGTCGGGATAGCCCTCCGGCAGAATGTTGTTTTGTTCGATGTTGGAGGTGAAGAGATTAAAATCGCCGGAAAAGCCGATGGAGATACCGTAGAACAGACGATAAACCGTACCCAGTGAGAGGTAGGTGTAATTAGCCCTGGAAAAAATGCGGTTGTTCCCATAATAGATATTGGGATCAGGTCGATTGGTGAAGAGCGTTCCATAGAGCTCTGTGGTGAAATCCCAACGGAGGGTGGGATAGCGATAACCGAGGGTGTACTGCCACTCCTGGGTGACACCGTCCAGCAGCTGCAATTTTTCATGGCTGCCGCTGTCGTTATGATTTACATAGGCCAGGTTGAAATGGGCGTTCCAGCTCTCCTGCGGGTAAAGGGGATTGTCATAGTAAGAGAGGATATAACCCAGTTCGAAAGCGTTGCTTTCACTGCTGTATGGTTCCAGGTAGACATTTGAGAGATTACTGGAATTGAGTCTACCTTTTAAAACTGCACCCCAGAGAAAGGAGCGTCCGAAGTAATTGGCCTTATAGTTGCCCCAACGGAGTCTCAGGATGGCGTCGTCCGGTACATTTGTCTTCTGGAGATTGGTACCGGTGCGGTTGAGGTCCTGGTAGAGCGCCATGCTGAAATCAATCTCCAGGTGGGGTGAAAAACCGAAGGTGGCGTTGAGCACATTAGTCCCATCCGATAGCAGATATTTCCCGCCGGGAGAATCGATATATTTGGCAAAGGCGCGGCTCTGCGAACTGATAGTCAGTTTTCCTGCACCGAGCAGCTCAGCCGCCTGGGTGTGAAAAAGCCCCGTACCGCCGCAGAATTCATCCGCCTGAAGTTGCTGCCCCAGCAGGAACAGTAACAAAATCACCGCAATTGTATACCGTGCTTTCATAGGTACTCCTCTCCCTTAGAGATTTCTGGACAGAAGATAGTATACATTCAGAATAATGGAAAGCTGATAAAAAACCTGCACGCTTGAAGCGAGCAGTTGAGAAACGGACCCGGAAACGATAACCGTATCACCCGGCATCAGCTCTGGAATGAGGTTGGGGTTGCCGGTTTTCAAATAGCGCTTGATGTTAATATTGATAATTCTTTCCTCGTCATGATAATTGCGCACCAGTCGCACCTCGCTCAGACGTGCTCTTTCCGCCGGTCCACCCGCTGCCGAGAGCAGCTCGATCAGGTTGGTGCCTGAGGGGATATTATACTGGCCCGGTTTCAGGACCCGTCCCCAGACATTCACCTTGATCAGCAGCTCATCCTGGCTGCCCAGGAAATACTCCGCCGCCCGGTTGGACGGCATCAACACCTCATCACCGATAGCGGCCAACGCTACGGTTTGCAGCACCACGAACTGGAGAAATAATATTAGTAGTATGCTGTTGCGTTTCATGATTTCCCATAGCTTATCACAATTGTACCTTTACTCCGAAGAAAAAGCACTCCGGCGGCTGTTGCCACACTGAATGACCTGACGAACTCTGTCCGTATCAGGGTTGCTCGATTCTTTTCCAGTTGGATTCCGATCCTGAAAGCGGATATCCATCCGGGTTACTGGGGACAGAGTATGCAATCTCATCCTGTACCAGAATATCCACCCTCAACATCACCGAATCTGGATGCACCGGCTGCAACTCACTCAGCGGCAGACTGAAATCCATCACCTGCAACAACTGTTCGGCCAGTGTTATACAGCGGAAGAAGTGTCCATCGCTGAGTTTCACCAACACCCCGGTAATACTGAGATCGAGGCTGTACAGCTCGATATGGCAATTATAATTCTCGCCATCACTGCTTAACTCAATATTCTCCGGCGGGTACCAGAGCCGGTAAGAGGCGGTGTCGGAAGGTCCACTCAGATTGCCGCTGTTGTCAACCGCCCGCAGAAAATACCAGTGACGGAGCGGTCCTGTCGGCTCCAGCGGTAACAATGCCGGTGAGTTATCGATATAAGAGGTTGCAGTCGCCTCCACCACCAGCGGGGCGCCGAACTCCTCCAGCGGTTGGAATGCTGAATCAGGGTATGGGGAGCGATAGAGTTGGACACCCAGGAGATCAGTCGGCGGAGCAATCCCGAAATCCCATTCCAGGAAAATTCCATTGGCGGCGGCATCGATACCCGATTCCACCTGCAGTGTGTCTGAGCCCCTGGTAGTGAACTGTGGCGGAGCAGGTGGCGTGGTATCCTCGTCCTGGGTGCTCCGGGCGCAGGCAGTCAACAGGAGCAGCAGAAGCAGCAACGGGAGTTTTTTCATAGGTCACATATTCCGGCGATACTGGCCGCCAACTTCATAGAGGGTGTGTGTGATCTGTCCCAGCGAGGCATGACGCACCGTCTCCATCAACTCGGCAAAAATGTTCTCTCCGGCCATCGCTACCTCTCGTAACCGCTGCAGACTGGCTGCGGTTTGTTCCGGGTCGCGTTGCTGAAATTCCAGAACATGTTCCAGTTGTGATTGTTTCTCCTCCGGTGTGGCACGTGCGAGCTGCATCTCCGGTTGTTCTTCACTCACCCCCCTGGGATTGAGGTAAGTATTAACACCGATAATCGGCAGCTCTCCGCTCTCCTTACGCAGTTCGTAATACATCGACTCTTCCTGGATGCGGCTGCGCTGGTACTGCAGCTCCATCGCCCCCAGCACGCCACCGCGTGAGTTAAGCCGCAGAAATTCATCCAGTACAGCCTCCTCAACCAGCTCGGTGAGCTCCTCCATGATAAAGGAACCCTGCAGGGTGTTCTCGTTGAGGGTATTACCGAATTCACGGTTGATGATCATCTGGATCGCCATGGCTCGCCGGACAGCTTCTTCGCTGGGGGTGGTGATAGCTTCATCGTAGGAATTGGTGTGCAGAGAATTACAGTTGTCATAGATCGCCTGCAGCGCCTGCAGGGTGGTGCGGATGTCGTTGAACTGCATCTCCTGCGAATGGAGCGAACGACCGGAAGTCTGGATGTGATACTTCAGCTTCTGGGAACGCTCGTTACCGTCGTAGAGATCCCGCAATGCCACCGCCCAGATCCGGCGCGCTACCCTCCCGATGACGCTGTATTCAGGATCGAGGCCATTGGAGAAGAAAAATGACAGGTTGGGGGCGAAGCGATCGACATCCATGCCACGACTGCGGTAGTATTCAAGATAAGTAAAGCCGTTGGCCAGTGTAAACGCCAGCTGGGTAATCGGGTTGGCTCCCGCTTCGGCAATATGGTAGCCGCTGATGGAGACTGAGTAATAGTTGCGTACGGAATTGTGTACGAAGTACTCCTGGATGTCACCCATCATCTTCAAGGAAAAGTCGATCGAGAAAATACAGGTGTTCTGAGCCTGGTCCTCCTTGAGGATATCAGCCTGCACGGTCCCACGTACTGTCTGCAGGGTTGAGTTTCTGAGTTCGTTCAACTCCGCAGCGTCCGGGGCACGCCCCTCCCTGGCGCGAAACTTGTCTGCCTCCTGGTCGATGGCGGTATTCAGGAACATGGCCAGCATAATTGGCGCCGGACCGTTGATCGTCATCGAGACAGAAGTGTTGGGTGCGGTCAAATCGAAGCCTTCATACAGCGTCTTGACATTATCCAGTGTGCAGATGCTGACGCCGCTCTCACCCACCTTGCCGTAAATATCAGGTCTGGGGTGGGGGTCGTCACCGTAAAGTGTGACCGAGTCGAAGGCGGTGGAAAGGCGCTTGGCAGAATCGTCCCGGGAGAGGTAGTGAAAGCGTTTGTTCGTGCGGATCGGTGGACCCTCACCGGCGAACTGGCGTTTGGGTTCTTCCTCGCGACGCTTGAACGGGAAGGCGCCGGCGGTGAAGGGAAAGCGCCCCGGGAGGTTTTCCAGCAGCAGGAATTTGAGGGTTTCGCCTTCATCCTCCCAGTCTGGCAGGGCTACACGTGGAATACGGGTTCCGGAAAGAGAAGTTCTGTATAGAGGTTCGGAAAGGGCTTTATCGCGAACCTGGAAATCAAAATTATCCCGGCGATAGCGCTCCTGTAACTCTGGCCACTCGGCCAGCAGATCACGGTTTGCGGTATCAAGTTTGCGATCCCAATCCTGGATGGCCTGCTCCAGATGATTGTGCCCGGTGTCTTCCGCTGGCAACAACTGCAGTGTCTCACGCAGGTGCCAGAGATTGCGCGCTACCTCTGCCTGCTGACGGGCAGTCTGTTTGTAATTACGAACATTCTCGGCAATCTCCCGCAGGTAGTGGATACGGTTACCGGGGATGATCTCCTTCTGGTAGCTTTCCTCAACCGGTGCGATTTCCATTTCTGTTAGTGGTAAATCCAGTTTGAATTTAACCGCCAGGGTGCGAATGAACTCCTGGTAGAAATATGCCGTAGCCTGGCTGTTGAAGCGGCTGGCAACAGTTCCATAAACCGGCAGCTGTTGGTCAGTAATCTCCCAGTCGGTATTGTGTGAACGACGGTATTGACGTCTCACATCGCGCAGGGCATCATCGGAACCCAGCTTCTCGAATTTATTGAGCACAACCATATCGGCATAATCGATCATGTCGATTTTTTCCAGCTGTGAGGAAGCGCCGTACTCGTGGGTCATGACATAAAGGGAGAAATCAACCAGCTCAACAATCCCCATGTCTCCCTGTCCGATCCCTGAGGTCTCAAGCAGGATCAGGTCGAATTGCGCCGCACGCAGAATCTGCAGGGCCTCCCGGGTGATGGCAGAAACTTCGGAACCACTGCCACGGGTTGCCAGGCTGTGCATGAAAATACGGGGACAGGAAAGCGAGTTAAGACGGATGCGATCACCCAGCAGTGCGCCACCGGTCTTATGCTTGGAGGGATCAATCGAGATAATCCCGACCCGCTTGTCGGGATAGGCGTTGGTGAAGCGTCGCACCAGTTCATCTACCAGCGAGGATTTACCGGCGCCACCGGTACCGGTAATACCGACAACAGGTTGCTTCACCTGCTTACCTGCCACCAGCAGCTGTTTGACCTCCGCTGATTCAACACCGTTCTCCAGAATTGTGATACAACGGGCGATTGCCTGGAAATCTCCCCCCAGCGTCTTGCCTGCAAGATCGGGTAAGGGCAGACCGGTAAGAGCATAATCGGAGTGAATCCGCATATCGTCGATGATCCCCTGCATGCCGATACGGGTGCCGTCCTCCGGTGAATAGATACGCACGACCCCATAATCCTGCAGCTCCTTGATCTCTTCCGGGATAATCACACCCCCACCGCCACCGAAAACACGGATGTGGGAGGCGTTCCTTTCGGCCAGGAGGTCTATCATATATTTGAAAAACTGGACGTGACCACCCTGGTAGGAAGAGACCGCAATGGCGTGGGCATCTTCCTGGATCGCGGCGTCAACAATCTCACCGACACTGCGATTATGACCCAGATGTATCACCTCGGTTCCGCTGGCCTGGAGCACGCGCCGGATAATGTTGATGGACGCGTCGTGTCCGTCGAACAGCGAGGCGGCGGTGACGAAACGCAACTGGTTTCGGGTAGCGGTCGGTTTACTCATCGCAGTCGCTCTCCTTG
>JADHUQ010000041.1 GCA_016784425.1 Candidatus Delongbacteria bacterium
TGGATTACCTCGACAAGATAATCTGAGCTGATTTTACAGAACAAATCCGACATGCAAACACCATCTAATAATGCCATTACAACTGAATCGCAAATCAGGATCCAAGGGTAACAAGGTCATGCTAAAGGCTTTGAGCGAACGCTACATTGATTTCTCGCAGCTTCTGAGTTAAACGAATCTTTGGGAGTTTCAGCAATAAGGATCATCAAACCGTGTTTCGGCGCACTATTAAAATCGTCGCACCTCCCTGAACACAATGACGCAAAAAGAGTCCTGCATGTAAAGGGAATAGTTCCCCCCCGTAGCCTGCCGCGCGTAGCCTGCCGGTGGTATATGATGGCCGTCAGAGGTCATGATGCCGGTTTGGGGGGTAATCGAGCCAGCAGGGCGAGGAGCCGTGAAGCCCTTACGTAAAAGCCCCTCCCGCTGTGGAAGGGGCTCTTCGCTACATGAAGGCGGAAGGACTTGAACCTTCGACCGTCTGATTAAAAGTCAGATGCTCTACCAAACTGAGCTACGCCTCCGCAGAATTGGAACCAGGGCTGATCGGTTCCTCCTCAGGGGTATTCAATTTGACTCTTCCCCCCCTAAACGCAACAAAAATCAGTTGAGAATACTCACTACTAAACACACGAGGTTCAGATACCAGCAAAGCTATGTCCAAATCCTGATTTCAACGAATCTCGCAAGAGCTTTCTGGTCGTCCCTAAAAGAGGTTCAGTCCTGATATAACCGGTCTTTTTTAACTGACCTTAGCACTTTTGGAGCTCAGCGCAGTTGATCTGCTCCGGGTCTTCTTCCGGCCAAACCCAATTATTGCATACTTCAGCACCTCTTCAATACGATTGACCATTTTAAACTCAAGTTTCTTAAGTATTTGCGGAGGTATGTCAACCAGATCCTTCTCATTCTTGGCCGGGATCAGCACCCGTTTGATCCCCGCCCGTTGGGCTGCCATAGTTTTGGCGGTGAGACCGCCGATAGCGAGCACATCACCATGGATGGTAATCTCACCGGTCATCCCCAGGTCGTGGTGGACTTTTTTGCCGGAGATGGCTGAGTACATAGCGGTCGCCAGGGCAATCCCGGCGCTGGGGCCATCTTTGGGAATCGCCCCTTCCGGTACATGGATATGGATCTCCCGGTTTTTGTAGAAATCGGAGGGTAAATCCAATGCTGCGGTGTTAGCCCGAAGATAACTGTAGGCAGCGTGCGCTGATTCCTTCATCACATCACCGAGGTGCCCGGTCAACTTGAGCGCCTCTTTACCCGGCATGATGTTGACTTCAATCTTGAGGATATCGCCCCCCACCGGTGTCCAGGCCAGGCCGAGACTGGCGCCCAGCATATCGTCCCGATCCACCCGTCGCTGCTCGTACTTGGGTGGCCCCAGGTAGGTGGGAATGGAACGGGTTTCGATGCGCAACGGTGCAGTCTTGTTGTCACGCACCCGTTTCAGGGCAATCTTGCGGCTGATGGTGGCGATACTCCGCTCCAGCTCCCTGACACCCGCCTCCATGGTCCAGGAATTGATCAGGGCGTTGATCCCGCTGTCGCTGAACTTCACCTGTTTGTCATTGAGTCCGTTCTCCTTCACCTGGCGTGGAACCAGGAAATTACGGGCGATCTGCAATTTTTCGTGTGGCAGGTATCCCGGCAGATAGATGATCTCCATGCGGTCGCGCAGCGCTGGCGGTATCATACCCTCAACATTGGCAGTAGTAATGAACATTACTTCCGATATATCATAGTCGACATCGAGGTAGTGATCGTTGAATGTGGCGTTCTGTTCCGGATCCAGCACCTCCAGCAGTGCTGAGGCAGGATCGCCCCGGAAATCCATCGCCAGTTTGTCGATCTCATCCATCAGAAACACCGGGTTGACGGTTCCCGCCTTTTTCATGCCCTGGATGATACGACCCGGCAGAGAGCCGATATAAGTACGCCGATGCCCGCGGATTTCCGCTTCATCCCGGACACCACCCAGAGAGAGTCGGACAAACTTCCGTCCCAGTGCCCGGGCAATTGACTTACCCAGGGAAGTTTTACCGACACCGGGTGGCCCGACAAAACAGATAATCTGCCCCCGCAGCTTTTTCACCAGTTTCAACACCGCCAGGTGCTCCAGTATCCGCTCCTTGGCCTTGGTCAGTCCGTAGTGGTCCTCATCCAGAATCTGCTGTGCCCGTTTGAGGTTACCGTTGTCCCGGGTTCTTTTCTGCCAGGGAATCGCCAGCATCCAGTCCAGATAATTCCGGATCACGGTCGATTCCGGTGACATCATCGGAATCTGCTTCAGCTTGTCCAGCTCTTCATGTGCCCTTTCGGAAGCGTGGCGAGGGAGTTTGGCCGCTTCGATCTTATCCAGGTAATCCTGCACATCGCCGACCTCATCCTCCACCTCTTCACCCAGCTCCTTCCGGATTATCCGCATCTGCTCCTGCAGGTAAAAATTGCGTTGTGATTTGGAAATCCGCTCCCGGACCTGGCTTTCAATGTTCTTTTCGATTTCGAGGATCTCGTTCTCCTCTTTGAGCACCCGGGCGATCTCCAGAAACTGATCCTTCAGTGTGCGTTGCTGCAGTATTTTCTGCTTCTTGTCGACGCTCTGCGCCACATGGGCCGCCATGAAATCAGCCAGCATGGAATACTTCTCGATCTGATCGATGGTAATAGTGATTTCATCAGGGATGTTGGGGTTGAGGTTGACATATTCTTCAAAGAGACCGCTGCAGTGGCGGGCACTGGCCTCAATCTCCGGTGCATTCTGATCCTGTGCCTGGAAAACCTCAACATGGGCGGAAAGGTAACCTTTCTGCCTTTTCATCCGCACCAGTCGAGCCCGGGCCACCCCTTCGATGAGGACCTTGATGACATTGTTCGGCAGTTTCAGAATCTGCAGAATCTTGACGACGGTACCGACATTATACAGGTCGCGTCGTTTCGGCTCTTCGTTGTCCGGATCCCGTTGTGCCACTACGAACAGCAGCTTTTCTTTGACCATGGCATGCTCGATCGCCTCCATCGAGGCCTGCCGACCGATCAGCAGTGGAAACACCATGTAGGGGAAAATGATGACATCACGCAGCGGCACCATTGGCAGCAGTTCCGGTAAGAGCTCAATCAGCTCCTCTTCTCTATTCAGTTCGGGCAAAATATCTCCTTTGATTTGATCCACCTCTTCCGGTGAACCGATTTTCCTGCCGGCGGCGTCGGGCCGGTTTCAACACACGGTGGGCTCTCGCCATTGCACTACCAAGAAGATGTCTTCCGTTCTGTCGTGCAACAAAAGCAGCATGCAAGTTCAATAAAGCGTCACATCACTGGAGCTCTTTATTCCGATGGGGAATCCTCCTCACCGAACAAACGCAGGTACTCATCCACCTCTCTGCGACTGATCCCCTCCGGTTTCTCACCCGGTTCCGGTATGGCCTGACGCCGCTCAATACGCTCCAGTAACCAGTTGATTGGCACGGCGGTGGCACCATGACGCCTCGCGTAGGACTGTACTTCCCGATCAGAGGAGACCACCAGGTTGTGCTGCTGTTCCCGTGCCGCCAGCAGATCCCGGATCAACTGGTCCGCCGACTGCCGGCGACTGCTGAATCGAATTGCCACACCACGCTGCCGGGAACTGGTGCTCTTGTCACCCTCACCATCGAACACCACCTCCAGCTGTCCCCATTCAGTTGGCAATCGCAGACCCTGGAGCATCAGGAGAAAGCGCTCGCGAGCCTGTTCAACCCCACCGCGTCGAAGCAGCTGGTGCAGTTGCGGCAACCGGTGCATGATATTGTAGCCGTCGAGGTAGATCATGTTTTGTCACTTGCAGACTGGCGGGAGCGATCAACAGGCCCATATCGATCATAAAGCCGAAGCGCCAGCCAGGCGAGCAACCAGCTCACTAACAGGCCCCCCAGCACATCACCCGGATAGTGAACACCCAGGTAGATGCGTGAATAACCGATAGCCAGCGCCAGGGTCAACCACCCGTAACGCCCCCGCCGGAAGAGGAAACCGAGCCAGAGTGCGACCGCCATACCGTTGGCGGCGTGGGAGGAGGGGAATGACCAGGAGCGCTTCCAGCTACGCTCTACCACTTCCGGAGTAACCACCCAGCCACGGTCGCCATCGAGGAAATGGACCGCACCGATCACATTACAGGGGCGAACCCGTTTGACGGCTGGCTTGATGATACTGGAAGAGACATAGTCGGAAACAGCGAGCGTAATTACCAGCAGCAACAGTGCCCAACGACGGCGGTTGCCACCCCGCCATAACACCAGCGCTGCCAGGAGCAGCAACAGCAGCGCCAGCCAGTTGCGACTGGAGAGCGCCTCCATCAACGGATCGAGCCAGGAGCAATGCCAGCCGTTCAGCACGCTGAACAGTTGATTGTCGAGGTTGAGTATCCAGTTCCAGATCATGGAATCATATCCGGTTGTCCAGCAGCAGTTGGTGCAGGTTCACCAGCAGGGCAGCAGAGATAAATCCAGCCGCAGTGGAACAATATAGAACAGGAGCAGTCAAAGGCAAACGACAGGGTATGGTTTCTCGCTACAACTCCACCTGAAGCCCCCAGTTTATCTGTGCCGGCATGATCTGTTCCCCCTGGGGGAAGGAGCCGGTCGGTGGAGCCAGCCTGTAACCCAGCAACAGGTCACAGCGATAACGGTGCCACTCCAGATGGCGACGCAGGCGCAATTCCACCAGGCCCGGTTGTAACCAGCTCCACTGTATGGTACCGGGCAATCCCAGGGTGCTGCCCGCCACCGGTGTGGCTGCACCCAGAGCGCTGCGGGCCTGCAGCGACCATTCCCCCCGCTCCAGTCGCAGTTGCCATAAATAACCTGTCCGGCTGTAAAAATTCAGTCCACCGGTCACCCAGCCGCCGACCCAACGCACGCGCACTTTCGCCGCCAGCTGCTTGCCGGCGGGAGCAGTCTCCTCCAGCTCCAGGCGTTGGCGCAGATTGAGTTCGCAACTGGTGAACCGTTTCTGCAGCCACCACTCCAGGCGAGCACGGTTGGTTTGCAGGGGCGCTTCCCCCGCCAACAGCCGCCACTGCTGCAAACGACAGTTCCAGCGCCAGCTGCCGATCTTGAACCGCAGCTCCTGAACCAGTCCCTCTACCTGCTCCCCGCTACCGGTAACTAGCGGCCAGCGACCGGGCGGAGCCTGCCGTAGAGTGTACCCCCCCAGCAACAGGGTGGTAGATGGGGCAGACCAGCTGCGGGTGAACATCAGACTCTGCCGGTCGCCACCGGTTACTTCGAGCAGCCAGTTATGCCATCCGCCACCACAACTGACAGCCGTGGCGGATCCATCCTGTAAGGTGTGAAGCAGGGCACAGTTCAAGCGCAGCTGTTGCCACTGCCCCTTTCCGTGGAGGAAGAGGTTCCAACCGCTGAAACCGCGATTGCGGTTGACCGGGCGTTGAAGCAACGCGATCAACCAGCTGCTCTGAGACTGTTGCCACAGCAGGGCCGTCCCGGGCAGACTGAAACTGGAGGTGGACAGGCGGAGCTGTTGCTGGTTCAATTTGTTCAGCGGTGTCCGGCCAAATCCGGTCTGGCAGAGTGCACCGCTGCCACAGCGCAGGGATAGATTTCCGCTCAACCAGCGCCAGCGACCGGCAGCGCCATCAATTTCCATCCCACCACGTAGGGTGAAACCCGCTTCCCTGGTTCGATCGCAACGCAACCGGGTCTCCCAGCGTTTACCTGAGCATCCGCTCCTGAGCTGAATCCGGCCGCTGTCATCTGTACGCAACAGGCAGGGAGCACCTTGCCAGCCTGTCAATCCTGCCGGAAGGATAATCAGAACCAGAAGTCCGACTGTAAATACTGCGACCAGCCGAGTTGCGGGTGCAGCAGCAGCGCGATATGCCATCCTGTCCTCCCTCTGCGCAAACACAGTTCTACCTTTGATTGCCCGTTGCGGGTGTCGTAACTGTACTCCAGCCGGGTTCCTGGTTTTCCCGGTAGACCTGCCCGCCACCCCAGTACGGCACCTGCCCGGTCGGGATAATACTCAAGCCATTGCAACCGCAACTGTAACCAGCCGGTTGCCCTCAGAGCCAGTTCACAGCGGGTCGAGCTCACCTCGCCACATCTTGACGGCAACCAGTTGGCAAGAGTGACTGCGGCACACCAGCTTGAATCGGCCTGGTATTGCAGGATGGCGCCACCGTTCCAGCCCTGGCGGGGTGAATAGCGCTCTACCTGTAACCGGTACAAATAGAGGGCCACACCGAGGGTCAACCGCTCCTGCTGCCTGGTCCAGCCGAGCGTACCGCCCAGTTCGCGATAGGTGGGCCAGCCGAACTGCTGCAGGGCGATTATCACCTGATCCGGTCCCAGTTGCCAGGCCCCGTTGAGGGCGGCACCCTGCAGTTGGGGTAATCCGTAGAGACGCCACCAGCCTGCGCTGAGGTGGCTCCCCCCTGGTTGCGGCCACCTCGGGTGGACTGGATAATCCCAGGCGGCAACAGCAGTGCCACACAGGATCGACAGCAGAGCTAAACCGGTGAGGGCTTTTCCCGATGTGGTAGAGAGGGGTGGTTTTTTCCACATAATTTTATTCCTTAAAGACAAATGAGGGGCGCTGGCCGGGGCGATGCTCTGCCCTGCCCGCCGACATCCTGACAGAGGAAACCAGACAGATGATTCGAACTGTGTTCATCCCGCTGCTGGCGGCTACGATACTGCTGACTGTCAGCACCGCAACTGCCTTCACCATTGACCCGACGGTTTCAGTCAACGTCACCAAGCTGAATGTCGACCAGCGCAACCGGGTTGAGGAGCTGCAGGAAATGCTGACCGATTACCTGGAGAACTGGGATGATCCGGTCGGTGATGATTATGACATGGAAATCCCCCTGACGATGCAGATAACCATGGAGAGCTCCTCACCCAAGGGTACGGTCTATTATTATCAGGCTGTCTTCATGATTTCCGACCAGGCCGAGCATCAGTATGAGGATGGGAAATGGGAGTTTCTGCTGGCAGAGTATGAAGAGATCGGACGCACCAGCGGCTATCATTCCTTCAGCTCCTTTATCGATTTCTATGTCCAGATAATGATCTCTCACCAGATCGACAAACTGGTGAACTTCGGCGGTGAGGCCTGGCTGGAGGCGGCCCTGCGGATTTCTCAGGAAGCCAAGTTTGACCAGAACACTTATGGCTGGTACGAACGGGAACAGTTGATCGAAAGCCTGATGGCGGAGGAGAGGGAGCTGAAGCGCACCCTTTCCTGGGCCTACCATACTGCTCTCTACTTTTATGAGGTGCTGGAGAGCAACTACGAAGCCTGGAACGCGGCCACACTCTGCGTGGACATTCTGGAGGAACTCCCAAACAATGAGGCCAGGGTTCGTTTCATTAATTTTGCCTACTTCAAATTGGGCAACATTCTGGTAGAGGGGAAAGATCCGGAATTTCTCGACCGGATGTTGAGGATGGACAGCACTCACGAGGAATACTACAACCGCCTGCTCGACAGTATGCAGTAACAGTTAGGACGCTTTGTCGGGGTGATTTGTTCCCCTGGTGTGATCAGAGGAGTATCAGCATGTGAATTGTTTTACTTGCCTTTGCAGCCATTTAAAGATAATATTCTGACGATGAAACGTCTGTCTCTGATTCTAGCTATCACTCTGTTTGCCGGTCTGGCGCTGGCCACCCAGGTACTCGTGTTCCGGGGGGTTCTCCTCTCGGAGTCTGCGGTTGATCTGCAATGGACTGTTGATGATGAGACCGGTCTCAGCAGTTTCCAGCTTCACCGTTCCGCTGATGGAATAACCTACGAACCGATCGCTGCTCCTATCCCCGCCGACGGCAGCCTCAGTTACTCTCATGTTGACACACCGATGGGATTCACCGGTGATGAAACCAGCCGCGTTTATTTCTACTCCCTTTACCTGATCGATCCCCAGGGTCAATCCCAGCAGGGTGCTGATCCGATCGAGATCACCTTCGAGATTTCCGGTGTCGCCATGACCTGGGGTACACTCAAGGCGATGTTCCGTTAACCTGCTTTACTGTTACCAGATTTTATCTTCGATTATGAGAATTTCGCCGGCTCGCTCCACTCCCAGCAGATTGGACAGTTCCTGGTAAAACTGATTGCGCCGTTCTTCAATCAATTCCAGGTACTTACTGCGTTTGTCGAGCAGCTCCTCCAGGGGGGCAGCGGTTCCCTCCTCGCTGAGGTTGACGATTCTGATTTCATTCAGTTCACGTTGTCTTTGCAGTTCGCGTACTTCACGTCGGGCCTGCTCGTACAACGGGAAGAAAGTGGCTGCTTCTTGTTTGGTAAGATTGAGGGTAGCTGTGATCATCTCGGGGGTACTGAGGGATTGGGTTTCGGCGTGGTATTCAGGGAAACTGCGCTTGAACTTGTCGGATCTCAACTGCACACCGAGCACGACCAGGGCAAAACAGCTGCCGATCAGAATCCATTTAACCATCCTCATGGCGGGTGTTTCTGCTTCTTTCAGGAGGCGTCGGTGTCTCTTCTCAATCAGGATACTTGACTGATGACGGTTGCGTTCCCGGTCAAGACCTTCCCGGTTTTGTAAAGCTTCCCGTGCCCACTCCAACTGTTGTTGACACGGTCTGCACTCCAGGAGGTGGTCGCGTACATTCTCGGCGTGATCCAGAGAAAGTTCACCCAGGATGTAACGATCCATCAACAGACGGCATTTCTCACACTCCATCAGAACCTCCGGGCGAAGGTGATCCGATTGATACTCCCGAGTACCCCGAGAGTGGTGAAACTGTAGTCTATCAACCAGTTGCCGGTGAGCTCACCACCAAAACCGACCGTCACCCCCCGGAGCGCCTCGTCCAGGCTTTCCAGCCGGTCGCTCCCCTGTTCAAACAGATAACCGCCACGCAGGGTCCACCCTATCGGCAGGTAAAAGTCACAACCAAGCTGGAGCTCCCCTTCCGTCTCTCCCAGCAGTGTGTAATCGAGAAACCAGCGCAACGGTAGATGGATCAGTCGTTTGGCCACACCGGCCCGGAATCTTAACGGTAGTTCCGTACTGGAGCTGCTGCTGTATTCGGAGAGAATAATACCGGCGTTCTGTAACACCAGACCCAGGTCCCACCCGCTGGAACCGACGGTATAGCGGGTGCCGAGATCAAGCGCCATAGCGGTACAACTGAAATCATCGATACCGGAGTAGATCAGGCGGCCACTGCCGCCCAGCTGGAGCCAACGCCACTGGTAGGCACTGGCGATATAGAGCATGATATCCTGTGCCGTAAAAGTACCGGTAGAATTTCCCCAGATGTCGCGACCATCCAGCCGTCCGTAATAGACGCTGTTGATGCCTGCGGCCAGCGGGAAACCGGTCCTGCCGGTCAGGGTGGTGGCGGCGTGGAATTGATTGATACCAGCTATCCGGCGTGCCCAGGAAAGGGTTACCTGTTCCTGTTCGATCAGCAGCAGGTTGGCCGGGTTGAGTAACAGTCCCGCCAGATGTGATTCCCAGGCAATACCGGTCTCACCACGTGCGGCGGTGACTGCGTCCGGCGCCAGGGTGAGGAATTCAAATGAAGATAAGGCACGGGCGTTCTGACCCCAGGAAAGGGTAAGTGCAAACAGTGTCAGGAATAGAGTTCTTAGCATTGATTTGTCCCGATAAACCGCGCACCCGCTTTTTTGGCAGGACCGGCTGTCGCCCTTCCAGCTAGAATTGTTGGGGACGCCTGGAGGCCTGGTGCTGCTTTCAGTAATGATGGCTTCAGTGCATTTTAAGGCAACGGGGTTATAAACTCAATAGAAAAGGGGCAGGAGCACCGTTAGCGAAGTTGCGCTGTCCTTTTTGTTGAATCAATACCGATTACTGCACTTCTTGAATGCACTCATCAGCAGATTAAAGAGGCGGCAGCGAAATGGAGACTGTAGCATTGATACTGGCCGGAACACCCCCACAGGCCGGTGTGCTGGAGGAACTGCGCCAGAGGCGGGTTGACCTGCACCAGGGCTGGCTGGTGCCGGTACAGGCACTGGTAGCTGCTGATGGAGCAGGTGAATGTTGCCTGCAGGCGGATCTGCTGCCGGATATCCTGACGGGTGACTTCGATTCCATTTCTCCTGCCAC
This sequence comes from Candidatus Delongbacteria bacterium, assembly GCA_016784425.1. GTDB lineage: Bacteria > CAIWAD01 > CAIWAD01 > BS150m-G50 > BS150m-G50 > BS150m-G50. The sequence goes on from JADHUQ010000041.1 coordinate 10,118, forward strand.
CCTGGCGAATTTTAGAAAGAGAACTACTGTCAGAAAACATATGGACCAGGACTGTAGCGATCTAGCCAAGGGTTTACAGGAAATAAAACTGCTGCAGGCTCAACATGTGACAATCCTGGGCTACCGTGGGGGGCGCACCGACCACCTGCTCAGCATACTGGCCACCGTACGAGTCAACGACTTCCCCCGCTCCATCGCCCTGCTCGACGACGATGAGATCATCCATCATCTGCGTCCGGGGGACTACAATTTCATCACACCACCGGATCAACTGATCTCACTGGTAACCCTCTCTTCCAGCGGGGCGCGGGTAACCCTGCACGGTGCGCAATATCCGGCCGATAATCTGTTGCTGCCGCCTGGCACCAGAGGAATTTCCAATCGCTGCCACGAGGGGGCGCTGACTGTCTCGGTCCGGGATAATGACGTCTTCCTGATTCTCAATGACCGGGTCGCCGGATGAACGAGCCGCTGGCACTGCCGGCACTGCTGGTAATCATCGGTTACTTCCTGGTGGTTGTCTGGTTGGGATTACGGCGTACCGGCAGTCATCAATCCGCCGACAGCTATCTGCTGGCCTCCCGCAGGCTGACCCTGCCCTTCTTTATCGCGACGCTGGTCTCCACCTGGTACGGCGGCATTCTTGGCGTGGGGGAATTCTCCTACAATTATGGGCTGGTCAACTGGCTGGCTCTGGGTGGATTTTATTACGCCTTCGCCCTGGTGTATGCCCTCCTGCTTGCGCAAAAGGTGCGCCAGGGTGCGGATCTCACAATTCCGGGAAGACTGGCTGACAACTACGGCAGCGTTGCCGGTCGCTTCAGCTCCCTCTTCGTTTTTATCCTGGTAACCCCGGCACCCTACCTGTTGATGATGGCCAAGCTGTTGTCGCTGAGTTTCGGTATCGGCTTCCCCCTTGCCCTGTTGCTGACATTGCTGGTTACGGTCACCTATGTCTGGCGGGGTGGTTTTAAAGCGGTGGTTGTCACAGACCTCCTGCAATTCTTCCTGATGTTCGCCGGGTTTGCTGTACTGCTCGGAATGCTCTACCACCAGTTTGGCGGTATAGAGTTTATCCGCCAGCGGGTACCGGCGGAGCTGCTGACAATACCGGGTCCACTCGGCTGGCGTGAGGTGCTGATCTGGGGTTTTATCGCCCTCTGGACGCTGGTTGATCCTTCGTTCTACCAGCGGGTATGTGCAGTCGACCGCCCCGCTACCGCCCGACGGGGATTGATCATCTCGATTCTGTTCTGGTTTGTTTTTGACTTTATGACCACCGCTGCCGGTCTTTACGCCCGGGCGCTGCTTCCGGTGGGAATCGATCCGACACTCAGTTACCCACTGCTGGCACAACAATTCCTGCCGGTACTGTTACAGGGGGTCTTCTTTGCAGCGCTGCTGGCTACCATCATGTCAACCCTGGACAGTTACACCTTCCTGGCCGCACTGACACTGGCAGTCGACCTGGAAACCGGTTCAGCGGGGAGTACCGATCTGGACAGAATCCGGTGCCGCACCCGGTGGGGTCTGCTCTGGACGGTACTGTTCAGTCTGTTGATGATATACTACACCGAGAGTGTGATACAGATGTGGTTGACGGTCGGGCAGCTCTGTATTCCAGTTCTACTGTTGCCGTTGCTCTCCACCTACTTCCCGTTGTTACGGCGTTCCTCTACGGTGGTGTTCACCGCCATGGTAGCTGCGGCGGTTGCCTCTGCCGGCTGGTTCGCCTGGGGTTTGTGGCAGGCCGTAGAAGGATGGCCGGTCTATCCGCTTGGTATCGAACCGATATATCCAGGGTTGCTGATTTCGGTGGTGGTGTTTGGACTAAGAATAAAAAAACACACACCGAGACACGGGGAAACTGAGTCACTGGTTAAGAACTATAACTAAGTGCGCCATTGCGTTGTCCGGTCTGCCGCGTCTCAGCAATAAGATCTCTCTGTATCTCTGTTTCTCCGTGCCTCCGTGTGATACTTATTTACTTACTCGAGCTATGCCGTGTCAGTACCGGCACCTCACCTGGCTGCACTGAATCAGGATCGTACTGCAACTGCAGTCCCTGACGGAACCCACCGACAGCGGTCACCTGGTAAAAACCGACACCATCATTCACCCCGTCGACATGGAGCCAGTTGGTAGCGCTGGTTTCAGCAATCAGGGAAAACCCGCTGTACGGCGTCGCGCTGCGATACACCCGATAAGACTGAGCGCCACCCGCGGTAGACCAATCGAGGTAGAGATTGTTCCCCTGTAACGACACCACCAGGTCGCCGACCGGGCTGACGCTGTCAGAGCCGGTGGTGATGTGCAGCGCCTTGCTGCTGCTCAACGGCAGTGCGTCACTGTGGTAGTTGCCATTGTAGAGATACTGAACCGCGGTAGTGCCGTTCTGCACGCCGATCGTACAGCCACTGAAATCGTTGGTGCTGTTGTACTGGAAGACAGCATGGCCGTCACCGGTTACAGATCCGTAGTAATCCTGGTCGTAAAGGATCACCTGGAAGGTATTGGAACCGTTACTGGGATAGTAAGGTACACCCACCCAGGAGATGACGAAGATATGCTGTTCCGGGATGCTCTGGTAATAGATCTGACCACCCGAGCCGGGATTGAGATCGTCCCAGAATACCGCCAGCATATGCCCCATACTGCTTTGCGGCAGTGATCCGTTGCTGTAGGTGTTGTCGGAGTCACCGAACTGGATAAAGCCGTTGGAACAGACATAAACACTGGTTCGACTCTGCCCGTAAAAAATGAAATTGAACGGCAAGCCTACATTGGCACCGCTGTCATCACTCAGGTTCAGCGGAGTGCCGGAACCGCTGATATCGATCCAGCCATAGGTCACCCGATCGATATCCAGCCAGTCACTGATGTAATAGCCGTAGCTGTCGGGACCGGAGGGGGGACCGCCATCTACCACCTCGAAGGAGTAGACCGGCGAAGTGGAATCGTTGGCTTCCGCCGAACCATCCACTGCGTGCAGGTAGTAGTAGATCAGGGTACCATTGGCATGACCCGGGATGAAACCACGCCAGAGGTCACTGCCCAGATCACTCATCGCTTCCTCGTCCCAGCTGGACTGGTTCAGGCTCCAGAAGATGGAAGCTTCGATCACACCTGACATGTCGACCAGGGTGGCCTGAATCGGATAGGGGTCCTGACCCGACTGGTAGGGGGAGGGGGAATGGTTGATCACCGGGCCGCTGAAGTCGCTGGTGTCATACTCGCCACGCCGCTGGGTGAAGAGCAGCGCCAGGCCACTCTGTAACGGCGGTGCGCCGCTGGGGTAAGTATTCCAGTAGCTGTATTCAATACCGGTGGTTTCATCAGGCGACTCGATACCAACTGTGGAGTAGTGGTTATCACTGTAGGTGTTGACATTGTTGGTCACTTCAAAATACTGGAAGAGGATATCACCATTGTTACCCTCGTGATAATCCTGGTCGTAGAGAATGGCCTGGAAGGTTTCTATCGGTGACCCGGTACCAACCTGCTGCAGCTGATACCATTCGACAATAAAACGGTGATTGGCGGCGTCATACTGGTAATAAACCCGTCGTGCAGTACCACTGAGTGCTACCTGCAGGTCATCCCAGAAGGGAGCAATCATCGATCCGGGACCGATCGTCGTGGGAATCGGGTAGTTGCGGAAGTTTACCTGATCTACCTGATTGCCCAGTGCCAGCCAGCCGTTGGAGCAGACTGTCAGCTGTGTGTAGCTCTCGTCGAAATAGTTGAAGTTGAACGGCAGGCTCAGCAGGTAGGAGTCATCATCCTCATCACCGTCGTCTGTCAACGGGATCACGGTGCCGCTGCCTGAAATCTCCACCCAGTTGTAGGTGGGATGGCTGGTGTAGAACTCGTCGCTATTATCAAAACAGTAATAACCTGCGACCGGTCCCAACGGGTCGTAGAGATTGACTTCATCAACTTCGACTTCAAGCAGTTGTACTAACTGCATCCCTTCAGCGTTGGTCAGGGTCAAGGTTAATGGCAGCAGTTGACCGCTGAAAGTGTCGTGACCCGGACGTATCACAAACGGTGTGGTGTTGGTTCCGTCGGCTCCCACGGCGATGCTGGCAAAGCTGGCGCTGCCGTCGATAATAGTGACATAGGGATCGCTACTGCTCAAAGTGGCCGCACAGGCACCGGTAACGATGTTGCCGCCATTGTTCACGGTGATCAACAGATCCCCGCTCTCCCCCTGGCTGATCAGACCGTTACCGTAGGGATCGGGTGCGATCGCGGCCAGCTCTAACTGTGGCTGTTCCAGTTCCAGGTGGACAATGCCGGTGAAGTTGCCGCTGCTGCAGCTGATGTCGATCACAAGGTCGATATCGAAATCAGTTTCTCCGGTGACGGCGGGATCGATAGTGAATTCATAGGGTGTGTAGCAGGTGACATTGGCCCCGGGTGCTGCATTCGGGTAGGTGGAGTAATCCTGCTGGATCGCGATGCGGTCGTCAGCACTACTCATCGTTGCATTGATAGAGGTGGCGGTAGTACTGATCCCCAGGTTCCGCAGCTGTACGAACATCATGAAGCTTTCAGCCGGGTTGGGAATACCATCGCCGTTATCGTCGGTAAAGGCGAAGGTGTTGACATCGAGGTAAACACTCTCGCTGCTGACACTAACTGTGCCCTGGTAGGGAAAGATATCCTCACCACTGACGGTCAATGTGGCACTCCCGGCGGCCAGTTGGTGCTCCAGCGGCAACATGACTTCACCATTCGCATCGGTGAGGGCGCGTACCTGGATGCCGCTGTTCTGATAAATACAGACACGTGCATTCGCCAGCGGCTGCCCACTTAGGGTGACGCTGGCCGGTAGCAGGG